>DATISB010000051.1:0-72730 GCA_035469145.1 Pseudolabrys sp. | reverse complement strand
GCGCGAGCCCTTGAAGCCGCGCGCCCCGGCGGAGGACCAGCTGAGCACGTTCCCGGAGACGTCGGTGATCGTGATCATCGTGTTGTTGAACGTGGCCGCGATGTGGACGATGCCGGCGGCGATGTTCTTCTTCACCCGCTTCTTCCCCTTCTTCGGGGTGACGGGCGAGGCGGTGATGGGCTCGATGCCGCCGAGGTTCGGGGCAGCGGGCGGCCCGCTCTCCTCGGCGACCTTCGGCTGGGCTGGGGCCGCCGCCTTGGGCGCCGGCTTGTCCTTCTCAGGGGGCTGCTTCTCCTGCTTCTCGTCGGCCACTCGGACGTCTCCGTTTACTTAGAGTGTTAAGCCTTCGGCGCGGGCGCCGCGGCGGCGGGCGCCTTCCGCACGAGCCCCTTCTTCGGGCCCTTCCGCGTGAGCGCGTTCGTGTGCGTGCGCTGGCCGCGGACCGGGAGCCCCTTGCGGTGACGCAGGCCCCTGTAGCAGCCGAGATCCATCAGCCGCTTGATATTCATCGCCACTTCGCGGCGCAGGTCGCCCTCGACCATGTAGTCGCGGTCGATCATTTCGCGAATCTGCAGCACTTCGGCGTCGGTCAACTGCGACACCCGCCGCTCCTGCGGCAGGTTAACCTTCTCCATGATTTCATGGGCTTTCTTTTGCCCAATGCCATGAATGTACTGCAGCGCGATCACTACGCGCTTGTTGGTGGGCAGGTTCACGCCCGCGATACGAGCCACGGATGGTCTCTCCTGTTATCGTCCGGCCGCGCGCAACGCGCCGAATCTTCGTGTCCCTGGAAGGGGATAGCGCAAAGCGTAACACGACACCTGTCCCCGGTTTTCAGGGGCCCGGCATCGCGTCAAACTTCTGAATATGCAGCTTATTAAGGGATTCATTGTGCCTTCGTCAACCTCCGCCTGGTAGGCGATTTGCGCTGTCCAGCCTTGTTTTTGGCGCGGGCCGGAGGGCTCGGCTTTCGTCCCGATTTACGGGCTTTCGACCCGGCTGGGCGGCCCCGGCGGGTGGCGATCCGGTGGCCCCGTTTACCCCGCCCCTTGGCGGGCTTGGTCTTACCTTTGGCCTTGGCTTTAGCCTTGCGGCGGGCCGGCTTGGACTTGCGGGTGGCGGCGGTGATCAGGATGCGGTCGATGGCGGCGGTGACGGCATCGATCGGCGCCATGCCATCTACGCTAAGGAGCTGCCCCAGGCCGGCGTAGTAGTCTGCGAGCGGCGCGGTCTGCGCCCGGTAGGCCGCCAACCGCCCCTTCAGCACTTCCGGGTTATCGTCGGCGCGCAGCTTCTCGCCGCGCGCGGTCATTTCGGACACCCGGTTCTCGATGCGCTTGAGTAGGATGCCCTCGTCCACCTTGAGCTCGATCACCCCGTAAAGCTTGAGACCACGCTCGGCCAGCAGGCGGTCGAGCGCCTGTGCCTGCGGCACCGTGCGCGGAAAGCCGTCGAGCACGAAGCCGCGTCTGGCGTCGGGCTGATCGATGCGGTCGGCAACGATCGCCACCACCACTTCGTCGGGCACCAGTTCGCCGCGGTCCATGATGGCCTTGGCGCGCAGGCCGACCGGCGTACCGGCGGCGACCGCGGCGCGCAGCATGTCGCCGGTGGAGAGTTGCACGATGCCATGTTTGGCGACCAGGCGCTGCGCTTGCGTGCCCTTCCCCGCGCCCGGCGGGCCGAGCAGGATCAGTCTCATCGATTGCGCCCCCGCAACTTCGACCGCTTGATCAGACCTTCATACTGGTGCGCCAGCAGGTAACCCTGGATCTGCGCCACCGTATCCATGGTGACGCTGACCACAATCAGCAGCGAGGTGCCGCCAAAATAGAACGGCACCGCGGCATAAGAGATCAGGATTTCCGGGATCAGGCAGACGATGGCGAGGTAGAGCGCGCCGATCACGGTGATGCGCGAGAGCACGTAGTCGATATATTCCGCGGTGCGCTCGCCCGGCCTGATGCCCGGGATGAATCCGCCGTGCTTCTTCAGGTTATCGGCGGTCTCGGTCGGGTTGAACACGATCGCGGTGTAGAAGAACGCGAAGAACACGATCAGCCCGATGTAAAGGATCAGGAACAGCGGCCGGCCATGGCTGAGCAGCGTGGTGATCGTGGTGAACCAGCCTGGTCCCGAGCCGGCATTGAAATTGGCGACCGTGGTCGGCAGCAGCAGCAGCGAGGAGGCGAAGATTGGCGGGATCACGCCCGAGGTGTTGAGCTTGAGCGGTAGGTGCGAGGATTGACCCTCGAACATGCGGTTGCCGACCTGGCGTTTGGGATACTGGATCAGCAAGCGGCGCTGCGCGCGCTCCATGAACACGATGAAGGCGATGACGGCGGTCGCCATCACGATGACGGCGAGGATCAGGCCGGTGGACAAGGCGCCCTGGCGGCCGAGTTCCAACGTGCCGGCGATCGCCGACGGCAATTGCGCCACAATGCCGGACAGGATGATCAGCGAGATGCCGTTGCCGATGCCGCGCGAGGTGATCTGCTCGCCCAGCCACATCAGGAACATGGTGCCGCCCGTGAGCGTAATCGTGGTGGAAATCAGAAAGAATATCCCGGGCTCGCTGACCACGCTGCCCGTGCCTTGCAGACCAATGCCGATGCCATAGGACTGGAACGCGGCCAGCACCACCGTGAGATAGCGGGTGTACTGGTTCATGATCTTGCGGCCCGACTCGCCTTCCTTCTTGAGCGCTTCGAGCGTGGGCGAGACCGTCGTCATCAACTGGATGATGATCGAGGCCGAGATGTAGGGCATGATGTTGAGCGCGAAGATCGCCATCCGGTGGATGCCGCCGCCGGAGAACATGTTGAACATGCCGAGAATGCCGCCGGCCTGGGTGTTGAAGATCTGCTCCCAGGCGGCCGGATCGATGCCGGGCAGAGGGATATAGGTTCCCAGGCGGTAGACCAGCAGCGCGCCGACCGTGAAATAGATGCGCTTCTTGAGCTCTTCGGCTTTGGCGAGCGCCGAGAAGTTGAGATTGGCCGCCAGTTGTTCCGCTGCCGAAACCATCAGTCGCTCCTGCCGCCGCGCCCCGTCCCGCTCCAGCCCGCCGCAGCGGGCCGACTTCAGAAAACTCTAGATAGGCAATGCACCGCAAACTTGCAGCGGGTGGCGAATGGGCCGCCCGCACGGCCGCATCACTCGGCCGGTTTTTGCTCGCCTTCGGCCGCTTCAGGCTTGGACTCTTTGGGCTTGCCGCCCTTCGGCTTATCGCCGCCTTTGGCCGCTTCCAGCGCCATGCGTTTGTTCTTGCCTTTCGGCTCGGCGTCCACTTCCTTCGCCGGAGCGAGGATTTTCACGCTGCCGCCGGCCTTCTCCACCGCCGCGATGGCGGATTTCGACGCCCGGTAGACCGCGAAATCGACCTTGCTCTTGAGTCCGCCGTCGCCGAGCAGCTTCACGCCGCCCTTGGCGCGCCGCATCAGGCCGGCCTTGACCATGGCCGCGGCATCGACTGCGTTTTTGGTATCGATCAGCCCGGCATCGATCGCCGCCTGCACCTTGCCGATATTGGTTTCGTTGAGGCTGACAGCGAACGACGTGTTGCGGAAGCCGCGCTTGGGCAGGCGCCGGTGCAGCGGCATCTGGCCACCTTCGAAGCCCTTGATACGAACGCCAGAGCGCGCGGTCTGGCCCTTGCCGCCGCGACCGCCGGTCTTACCCATGCCGGAGCCGACGCCACGCCCGATGCGCATGCGGTTCTTGCGCGCGCCCGGCCGGTCGGCGATCTCGTTGAGTTTCATGGCAGTCGTCCTCTTAACTCGCTTTGCCGACCACGCGCACCAAATGCCGCAGCTTGCGGATCATGCCGCGCGTCGACGGCGTGTCCAGCAGGTCACGGGTGCGGCCGATCTTGTTTAAGCCCAGTCCGATCAGGGTCTCGCGCTGGTCATGGTGGCGCCGCGAAGGGCTCGCCACCTGCTCGACCTTGATGGTCTTTTCTGCCTCAGCCATTTGCGTGATCCTTAATCCGCCACCGGTTCGGCATCGCCTTCGCGGCGGCGCGACTGCAGTGTGGAGACCTTGATGTTGCGGCGGGCCGCGACCGATCGCGGCGAATCCTGATGCTTGAGCGCGTCGAAAGTCGCGCGCACCACGTTGTAGGGATTGGACGAGCCGAGCGACTTGGCCACCACGTCCTGGATGCCGAGGGTTTCGAACACCGCGCGCATCGGACCGCCGGCGATGATGCCGGTTCCCGGAGGCGCCGCGCGCAGGATCACCTTGCCGGCGCCGTGACGGCCGAACACGTCGTGATGCAGCGTGCGGCCTTCGCGCAGTGGCACGCGCGTCAGGCTGCGCTTGGCGGCGTCGGTGGCCTTGCGGATAGCCTCTGGCACCTCACGCGCCTTGCCATGGCCGTAGCCGGCGCGGCCCTTCTGATCGCCGACAATCACCAGTGCGGCAAAGGCAAAACGCCGGCCGCCCTTCACCACCTTGGCCACGCGATTGATGTGGACAAGTTTGTCGGTGAACTCGCTGTCGCGCTCATCGCGGCCGCCGCGTTCACGGTCGCGGCGCGGCTCTCGTCGGGGTTCATGTGCCATATTCAAACCAATCCGTTAAAAGTTGAGGCCGCCTTCGCGCGCGGCATCGGCCAGCGCCTTGACGCGCCCGTGATAGAGATAGCCGCCGCGGTCGAACACGACGTCCTTGATGCCCTTCTCCTTGGCGCGCTCGGCGATCAGCTTGCCGACCACCTTCGCCGCATCGATATTGGCGCCGGTCTTGGCTCCCTCGCGCGTCGTCTTTTCGAGCGAGGATGCCGCCGCGAGCGTTTCGCCCTTGGTGTCGTCGATGAGCTGGGCGTAGATGTGCTTGGACGAACGAAATACCGTCAGCCGCGCACGACCGCTGGTGCCGGCGGCAAGCTTGACGTTGCGGCGCACGGTCGCCGTCCGTCGCGCAGTCCGATCGCTTAATCTCGACATCGCGCGTCCCTCTACTTCTTCTTGCCTTCCTTGCGGAAGATGTATTCGCCGGCGTATTTCACGCCCTTACCCTTGTAGGGCTCGGGCGGGCGGAAGCCGCGAATTTCGGCGGCGACGTGGCCGACTTTCTGTTTATCCATTCCGGTCACCACGATCTCGGTCGGCTTCGGCGTTGCGATCGTGATGCCTTCCGGGATCGCGAAGTTTATGTCGTGACTGAAGCCAAGCTGCAGGTTCAGTGACTTGCCCTGCACCGCGGCGCGGTAGCCCACGCCGGTGATCTCCAGCCGCTCCTCGAAGCCCTTGGTCACGCCCGCAATCAGATTGGCGACCAATGTGCGCGAAGTGCCCCACATCGAGCGCGCCTGCTTGCTCTCGCTGCGCGGTTCGAGCTTGACCGTAGCCTTGTCCATCGTGGCCGACACGTCGTCATGCAGCACGACCTGCATGGCGCCCTTCGGGCCCTTGATCTTGACGGTCTGCCCTTCCACGTTGGCGGTGACGCCGGACGGGATCGCGACCGCTTTGTTGCCGATGCGCGACATCAAAACACCGTGCAGATGATTTCGCCGCCGACATTGGCGTCGCGGGCTTCGTGATCGGCCATCACGCCCTTGGGCGTGGACAAGATCGAGATGCCGAGGCCGTTACTGATGCGTGGCAGCGCCTTGACCGAGGCGTAGACGCGCTGGCCGGGTTTGGAGACGCGCGAAATCTCGCGGATCACCGGCTCGCCGTCGAAATATTTCAGCTCGATCTCGAGCTCGCTGCGGCCGTCGGCATGCGCGACGCTGGCATAGCCGCGGATATAGCCTTCGGTCTTGAGCACCTCGCACACGCGCTCGCGCTGCTTGGAGCCCGGCATGGAAACCTTCGACTTGGCACGCATCTGCGCATTGCGGATGCGGGCAATCATGTCGCCGATCGGATCGTTGACACCCATCGCGATCCCCCTACCAGCTCGATTTCACGAGGCCGGGAATCAGGCCCTTGGAGCCGAGGTCGCGCAATGCGATACGGCTGAGACGATGCTTGCGGTAATAGCCACGCGGGCGGCCGGAGAGCTCGCAGCGATTACGAATGCGCGTGGCCGAGGAATTGCGCGGCAATTCGGCAAGCTTGAGGGTAGCGGCGAAACGCTCCTCCATCGGCAGCGTCTTGTCGCGGGCGATCTCCTTGAGCTTGCTGCGACGATTGGCGAATTGCTTCGCCATCTTACGCCGCCGGTTGTTCTTTTCGACCATACTCTTCTTCGCCATACCTTTAGCTCCTTGTTTCCGCGTTTGAGGGAACGGCCCTCACTGCCGGAACGGGAAATTGAATGCAGCCAGCAGCGCGCGCGCCTCTTCGTCGTTGCGCGCGCTTGTGCAAACGGTGATGTCCATGCCCCAGGAGTCGGTGACCTTGTCGAAATCGATCTCCGGGAACACGATGTGTTCCTTGATGCCGAGGCTGTAGTTGCCGCGGCCGTCGAAGCTCTTCGGGTTAAGCCCGCGGAAGTCGCGGATGCGCGGCAGCGCGATGTTTACCAGCCGGTCGATGAAGTCGTACATGCGCGTCTTGCGCAACGTCACCTTGCAGCCGATGGCCTGGCCGTCGCGCAGCTTGTAGGTGGCAATCGACTTGCGCGACATGGTGATCACGGCTTTCTGGCCGGCGATCAGCGTCAGGTCAGCGGCTGCGTTGTCCACCTTCTTGCGGTCGGCAACGCCCTCGCCAATTCCCATGTTGAGTACGACCTTGGTGATCACCGGCACCTGCAGGCGGTTGGTATAGCCGAACTGCTTGCTCAGTTCGGCGCGCACCACCTGCTCGAAATGGGTCTTCAGCCGCGCCACGTAGTCGGACCGCTCGCGCGGCTTCTTCACCTTTGGCGCGTCGCTATCCTTGGCGACTTGCGGCTTCTTCGGTTTCTTGGGTTCGGTATTCTGTTGCGTGTCAGCCATCGATCTCAGCTCCGGAACGCTTGGCGATGCGCACCTTTTTGCGGTCTTGCCCCTCGCCGACGAACTTGAAGCCGACGCGGGTCGGCTTGCCGTCCTTGGGGTCGGCCATCGCCAGATTAGACAAATGGATCGTGCTCTCCTTGGAGATGATCCCGCCTTCCTGCTGCGCGGTCTGGCGCTGGTGACGCTTGACCATGTTGATGCCGCGCACCAGCGCGCGGTCTTGGTCCGGGCGCACCTCGATCACCTCGCCGGTACGGCCCTTGTCGCGGCCGGCGAGCACGATCACCTTGTCGCCCTTTTTGATTTTGGCGGCCATCACAACACCTCCGGGGCGAGCGAGATGATCTTCATGTGATTCTTGGCGCGCAATTCACGCGGCACCGGCCCGAAGATGCGGGTTCCCACCGGCTCCATCTGCGGGGTGATCAGCACCGCCGCGTTGCGGTCGAAGCGGATGACGGAACCGTCGGCGCGCTTGATGTCCTTGGCGATGCGCACCACCACGGCCTTCATCACCTCGCCCTTTTTCACGCGGCCGCGCGGAATGGCCTCCTTCACCGAAACGACGATGACGTCGCCGATGGTGGCGTATTTGCGCTTGGAGCCGCCCAGCACCTTGATGCACATGACGCGGCGCGCGCCGGAATTGTCCGCCACGTCGAGGTTGGTTTGCATCTGGATCATGATGCGGCTCTCATTGTTTGTGCGCGCAGATTTTTCACGTACATGGCGCTCATTAAGCTTTCTGTTTCTTCTCGCCGCGGATCACTTCCCAGCACTTGAGCTTGGAGATCGGGCGGCGTTCCTCGATCCACACCATGTCGCCGACGGAAAACTCGTTCTTCTCGTCATGCGCGTGATATTTCTTCGACCGCCGAATGGTTTTTTTCATCGTCGCATGGGTGAAACGCCGGTCGACGCGCACGACGACGGTCTTGTCCTGCTTGTCGCTGACGACGACGCCCTGGAGCGTACGCTTCGGCATCTCGAACCCCTTACTTCGATTTCTTCGCGGCAGTCTTCTTCGCGCCAGCCTTGAGGCTCTTCGCGGACTGCGGCTTCTTTGATTTCGGCTTGTCGGATTTCGGCTTCTCGGCCTTCGGCTTGGCAACAACCTTGGGCTTCGCCTCCGCTTTCGATTTCGGCGTGATCTCAGGCATCGATCCGGCGCGCTTTTGCGCGGCGATGGTCTTCAGGCGCGCGACGTCGCGGCGGATGACGCGCACGCGCGCGGTATTCTCGAGCTGACCGGTGGCGCGCTGAAAGCGCAGGTTGAACTGCTCCTTCTTGAGCTTGAGCACCTCGTCGTCGATCTGGTCGAGCGTCATCGCTCTTGCGTCTGCGGCTTTCATGGTTCTACTCGATGATGCGTTCGATGAAACGGGTCTTGACCGGCAGCTTGGCGGCGGCGAGCGCCAGCGCTTCCTTGGCGACGCCGATCGGAATGCCGTCCACCTCGAACAGGATGCGGCCGGGCTTTACGCGACAGACCCACAACTCGGGCGTGCCCTTGCCTTTGCCCATGCGGATTTCGATAGGCTTTTTCGACACCGGCACGTCCGGAAAGATGCGAATCCATACCCGCCCCGACCGCTTCATGAAGCGGGTGAGCGCGCGCCGTGCGGCCTCGATCTGGCGCGCGGTGACGCGCTCGGGCTCCAGCGCCTTGAGACCGTATTGGCCGAAGGCGAGCGTGGCACCGCTGGTGGCGACACCGTGGATGCGGCCCTTGAACGCCTTGCGGAACTTGGTGCGGATCGGTTGCAGCATGACTTAACCCTGATTGTCCCTTTAAGCCGCGGTTTCGCGGCGCGGACGGCCCTGGTCGCCCTCGGCGAGCTTCTTGTCCTGCGCCATCGGATCGTGTTCGAGGATTTCGCCCTTGAAGATCCAGACCTTGACACCGCAGGTGCCGTAGGTGGTGAAAGCGGTGGCAACGCCGTAGTCGACGTCGGCGCGCAGCGTATGCAGCGGCACGCGGCCTTCGCGGTACCACTCCATGCGCGCGATTTCAGCGCCGCCGAGACGGCCGGAGCAGTTGATGCGGATGCCTTCGGCGCCGAGCCGCATGGCCGACTGCACCGCGCGCTTCATGGCGCGACGGAACGCGACGCGGCGTTCGAGCTGCTGCGAAATCGATTCTGCGACCAGTTGCGCGTCGAGTTCCGGCTTGCGGATTTCGACGATATTGATGACCACGTCGCTGTCGGTGAGCTTAGCCACCGACTTACGCAGTTTCTCGATGTCGGCGCCCTTCTTGCCGATTACCACGCCCGGACGCGCCGAGTGGATAGTGACGCGGCACTTCTTGTGCGGGCGCTCGATGATGATCTTCGACACCGCCGCCTGCTTGAGCTGCTTCATCAGTTCTTCGCGGATCTTGATGTCCTCGTGCAGCAGCGTGCCGTATTCGGCCTTGCCGGAATACCAGCGCGAGTCCCAGGTGCGGTTGATCCCGAGACGCAGCCCAATCGGATTGACTTTCTGACCCATAAACGACCCCTCAGGCTTTCGCTGCGGCTGGCGCTTCAACCTGACGCACGATGATGGTCAGGTGGGAGAACGGTTTCAAAATGCGTCCCATGCGGCCGCGGCCGCGCGGGCTGAAGCGCTTGATCACCAGCGCTTTTCCGACATGGGCCTCGGCGACGACCAACTCGTCGACGTCGAGGTCGTGATTGTTCTCTGCATTGGCGATCGCCGACTCCAGGCACTTGCGCACATCCTTGGCGATGCGCTTGCGCGAAAACTCTAGGTCGGCGAGCGCGCTCGCGACCTTCTTGCCGCGGATCATCTGTGCGACAAGATTGAGCTTCTGCGGACTGACCCGGATCATCCGGCTCACCGCCTTGGCCTCGTTATCGGGGAGGCTTCGCTCGTGTGCGCTTTTGCCCATGACGTCTCTCGATTCCTTAACTCGCCGCCGTCGTCGCGGTCGGCGCGGCAGCCGGGGCACCCGGCGCCACCGGTGCGGCGGCCGCACGCTTGGCTTTACGGTCGGAGCTGTGGCCGTAGAACATCCGGCCCGGCGCGAATTCGCCGAACTTGTGACCGACCATTTCCTCGGTCACCATCACCGGGATGTGCTTCTGCCCGTTATAGACGCCGAAATTCAGGCCGACGAATTGCGGCAGAATGGTCGAGCGCCGGCTCCAGATCTTGATCATCTCGTGACGGCCGGACGAGCGCGCGGCCTCCGCCTTGCGCAGCAGATAGCCGTCGACGAACGGGCCTTTCCAGACTGAACGCGTCATATCTTTAGTCCCTACTGCTGCTGCTTCTTGCGATCGTGCCGGCTGGCCACGATGAATTTGGTGGTGCGCTTGTTCTTGCGCGTCTTCTTGCCCTTGGTCGGAATGCCCCAGGGCGTGCTCCAATGCTTGCCGCCCTTGGTGCGTCCTCCATGCGGGTGATCGACCGGGTTCATGGTGATGCCGCGGTTGTGCGGCATGCGACCCTTCCAGCGCTGGCGGCCGGCCTTGCCGATCGTCGTGTTCATATTGTCCGGATTCGACACCGCACCGATGGTCGCCATGCAGCGGCCATGCACCAGGCGTTGCTCGCCGGAACTAAGCCGCAGGATGACGTAATCCTGGTCGCGTCCAGCGATCTGGGCGTAGCTGCCGGCCGAGCGCGCGACCTGCCCGCCCTTACCGATCTTGATCTCGATGTTGTGCACGATGGTGCCGACCGGAATATTGGCGATCGGCATGGCGTTGCCCGGCTTCACGTCGGCATGCTCGGAGGCGATCACTTGGTCGCCGACGGCAAGACGCTGTGGCGCCAGGATGTAGGCCTGCTCGCCGTCCTGGTACTTGATGAGCGCGATAAAGCCGGTGCGGTTGGGATCGTATTCGAGTCGCTCGACGGTCGCCGGCACGTCGAACTTGGTGCGGCGGAAATCGATCTTGCGATAGGCCTGCTTGTGGCCGCCGCCGCGGAAACGCGAGGTGATGCGGCCGTTGTTGTTACGGCCGCCAGACGAATGCTGCCCTTCGGTCAATGCCTTCACCGGTGCGCCCTTGTACAGCGACGAGCGGTCGATGTTGACCAACTGGCGCTGGCTCGGCGTGGTCGGATTGTATGTTTTTAACGCCATCGGAGGCTTTCCTTACAATCCCGTGGTCACGTCGATCCGATGACCCTCTTCGAGGGTCACGATCGCGCGCTTCACATCGGACTGCTGCCCGATCTTGTTCTTGAACACTTTGAGCTTACCCTTGCGGGTGAGCGTATTGACGTTCTTGACCTTGACGTCGAACAGCTTCTCGACCGCTTCCTTAATCTGCGGCTTGGTCGCGTTCTTGCGCACCTTGAACACGACCTTGTTGTGCTCGGACGCCATGGTCGCCTTTTCGGTGATCACCGGGGAGATGATGACGTCGTAATGGCGGGGATCGCTGGTGCTCATTTGAAGCGCGCCTCCAGCGCATCGAGCGCGGCCTTGGTCAGCACCAGGGTCTTGCGCCGCATGATGTCGTAGACGTTGATGCCCTGCACCGGCAGCACGTCGATATTCGGAATGTTGCGCGCCGCGTTGCGAAAATTCAGCTCGACCTCGGCACCGTCGATGATCAGCGCGTTGATCAGGCCGAGTTTGTCGAACTGCTTGGCTAGACCCTTGGTCTTGCCGTCCTTCAGCGTCATCTTGTCGATGATGATTATGCCGCCGTCCTTGGCCTTGGCCGACAGCGCGTGCTTGAGCGCGAGCGCGCGCACCTTCTTGGGCAATCCGATGGCATGGCTGCGCACCACCGGGCCGAAAGCGCGTCCGCCGCCGCGGAACTGCGGCACGCGGGCCGAGCCGTGACGCGCGCCGCCGGTGCCCTTCTGCGCGTACATCTTCTTGCCGGTGCGCCAGATTTCCGAGCGGTCCTTGGTCTTATGCGTGCCGCGCTGGCGCTTGGCGAGTTGCCAGTTGACGCAGCGCTGCAGGATGTCGCTGCGCGGCTCGAGGCCGAAGATCGCATCCGGCAAATTAACGGAACCGGCTTCCTTGCCTTCCAGCGTGGTGATCTTCAATTCCATGTCACGCGCCCTCCGTCGCGGCGGGGGCTGCGGGAGCTTGCTTGGCATCCGGCTTAGCCTCGGATTTCGCTTCGGCGGCTTCCGCCAAGCGGAACTTGCCGGGCTTCGGCACATCCTTATGCGGCTTCTTCTTTACCGCGTCGCGCACGGTGATCCAGCCGCCCTTGGCACCGGGCACCGCGCCCTCGACCATAATGAGACCGCGCTCGACATCGGTCTTCACCACCTTGAGATTGAGCGTGGTGATGCGGTCGACGCCCATGTGGCCGGGCATCTTCTTGTTCTTGAAGGTTTTGCCGGGATCTTGCCGGCCGCCGGTGCCGCCGATCGAACGGTGCGAGATCGACACGCCGTGCGAGGCGCGAAGACCTGCAAAATTCCAGCGCTTCATGCCACCGGCAAAGCCCTTGCCGATCGAGGTGCCGCAGACGTCGACGAATTGGCCGATCACGAAGTGGTCGGCGGTGATCTCGGCGCCGACCGGTATCAGCGCGTCCTCGGTCACACGGAATTCGGCCAGCTTGCGCCTGGGCTCAACCTTGGCCTTGGCGAAATAGCCGCGATCGGCCTTGCTCATGTTGTTGGTGCGGCGCTCGCCCGAGCCGAGCTGGAGTGCGACATAGCCGTTCTTGTCCTTGGTCCGATGCGCGACTACCTGGCACTGCGCCAGGCGCAGCACCGTGACCGGCACGTGCTCACCGGCATCGGTGAACAACCGGGTCATTCCGATCTTCTGCGCAACCACTCCGGAACGCATCTTAATTCCCCACCCGGCCTTTACAGTTTGATCTCGACGTCAACGCCGGCGGCGAGGTCGAGCTTCATCAGCGCGTCCACGGTCTGCGGCGTCGGATCGACGATGTCCAAAAGGCGCTTGTGCGTGCGCATCTCGAACTGTTCGCGGCTCTTCTTGTCGACGTGCGGCGAGCGGTTCACCGTGAACTTCTCGATTCTCGTCGGCAGCGGGATCGGGCCACGGACCTGCGCGCCGGTGCGCTTGGCCGTGTTCACGATCTCACGCGTCGACGCATCGAGGATGCGATGATCGAACGCCTTGAGCCGGATCCGGATATTCTGGCCGTTCATTTGCTTTTCTTTCGTAAGACGTGGATGGCCGGGCTTTAGCCCGGCCATGACGCCTCTTTCCGACTTACTCGATGATGCTCGCCACCACGCCGGCGCCGACGGTGCGGCCGCCCTCGCGAATGGCGAAGCGAAGTTTCTCCTCCATGGCGATCGGTACTATCAGGTGCACTTCCATCGCCACGTTGTCGCCCGGCATCACCATTTCGGTACCAGCCGGCAGGTGCACCACACCGGTCACGTCGGTGGTGCGGAAGTAGAACTGCGGACGGTAGTTGGTGAAGAAGGGGGTATGACGGCCGCCCTCTTCCTTGGTGAGGATGTAAGCTTCCGCCTTGAACTTGGTGTGCGGCTTGACCGAGCCAGGCTTGCACAGCACCTGACCGCGCTCGACTTCCTCGCGCTTGGTGCCACGCAGCAGGCAGCCGACGTTGTCGCCGGCCTCGCCCTGGTCGAGCAGCTTGCGGAACATCTCAACGCCGGTGACGACCGTCTTCTGCGTCGGCTTGATGCCGACGATTTCGACTTCCTCGCCGACCTTGATGATGCCGCGCTCGATGCGGCCGGTGCACACGGTGCCGCGGCCGGAGATCGAGAAAACGTCTTCCACCGGCATCAGAAACGGCTTGTCCTTCGGACGATCGGGCTGGGGAATGCTCTCGTCCACGGCTTTCATCAGCGCCAGAATCGATTCCTTGCCGAGCTTTTCATCCTTGCCCTCGAGCGCCATCAGCGCCGAGCCCTTGATCACCGGGATCTTGTCGCCCGGGAAATTGTACTTGGAGAGGAGCTCGCGAACCTCGAGCTCGACCAGCTCGAGCAATTCGGGATCGTCCACCATGTCAACCTTGTTCATGTAGACGACGAGCGCCGGCACGCCGACCTGGCGGGCGAGCAGGATGTGCTCGCGGGTCTGCGGCATCGGGCCGTCGGCGGCGGACACCACCAGGATGGCGCCGTCCATCTGCGCCGCGCCGGTGATCATGTTCTTCACGTAGTCGGCGTGGCCGGGACAGTCGACATGCGCGTAGTGGCGTTTCTCGGTCGAGTATTCGACGTGCGCCGTCGAAATGGTGATGCCGCGTGCCTTTTCTTCCGGCGCCTTGTCGATCTGGTCATAGGCGGTGAAGACGGCGCCGCCGGTCTCCGCCAGCACCTTGGTGATCGCCGCCGTCAGCGTCGTCTTGCCGTGGTCGACGTGACCGATCGTACCGATATTGCAATGCGGCTTGTTGCGCAGGAATTTTTCTTTGGCCATGGACCTCTCCGTTCAGAAACTTCAGGTTGCGATCGTCACGCGAATTTCTTCTGCACTTCCGCCGATACGTTGGCGGGTAGCTCTGCGTAGTGATCGAATTGCATCGTGAATGTGGCGCGGCCCTGAGACATGGACCGCAGATTGTTGACGTAGCTAAACATGTTCATCAGCGGCACCATCGCATTGATGACGTTGGCATTGCCACGTGTGTCTTGACCTTGGATATGGCCGCGCCGCGAATTGAGGTCGCCGATGACGGAGCCGGTGTATTCCGCCACCGTCACCACTTCGACCTTCATGATCGGCTCGAGCAGGACGGGCCTAGCTCTCTGTAGAGCTTCCCGCAGGCATTGGCGCGCGCAGATTTCGAAGGCCAAAGCAGAAGAGTCGACGTCATGATATTTGCCGTCGATCAGCGTCACCTTCAGGTCCACCACCGGAAATCCCGCCAACACGCCGGAGCCTAGTACCGACTCCAGGCCTTTCTCGACACCCGGGATGAATTCCTTCGGCACGGTGCCGCCTACGACTTCGTTTTCAAACTCGAACGGCGTGCCGGGCGCTGTCGGCTCGGCGATGATCTTGATCTGCGCGAACTGACCTGAGCCGCCGGTCTGCTTCTTGTGGGTATAGTCGTGCTCGACGCGCTGGGTGATCTTCTCGCGGAACGCCACCTGCGGAGCGCCGATATTGGCGTCCACCTTGTAGGTGCGCTTGAGGATATCGACCTTGATGTCGAGATGCAGCTCGCCCATGCCGCGGATGATGGTCTGGCCCGATTCCGGATCGGTGTTGACGCGGAAGGACGGGTCCTCCGCCACCAGCTTGGCCAACGCGATGCCGAGCTTTTCCTGGTCGGCCTTCGACTTCGGCTCGATCGCGATCTCGATTACCGGATCGGGGAATTCCATCTTTTCCAGGATCACCGGCTGCTTGGGATCGCACAGCGTGTCGCCAGTGCGCACTTCCTTGAGACCGGCCAGCGCGACGATGTCGCCGGAATAGGCTTCCTTGATGTCTTCGCGGTTGTTCGCATGCATCAGTAGCATGCGGCCGATGCGCTCTTTGCGTTCCTTGGTCGAATTGATCACACCGGTGCCGCTGGTGAGCGTGCCGGAATAGATGCGGCAGAAGGTGATGGTGCCGACGAAGGGATCGTCCATGATCTTGAAAGCGAGCAGCGAAAGCGGCGCGTTGTCCTTTGGCTCGCGCACGACGTCTTCGCCGTTGTCCGGATTGATGCCATGGATCGGCGGCACGTCGAGCGGGCTCGGCAGATAGTCGACGACGGCGTCGAGCAGCGGCTGCACGCCCTTGTTCTTGAACGCCGAGCCGCACAGCACCGGAAAGAAAGCGCCGGTGATCACAGCCTTTCGGATCAGCTTTTTGATGGTGGCCTCGTCGGGCATTTTGCCCTCGAGGTAGGCGGTGGCCGCGTCATCGTCGAGCTCGCAGGCCGCCTCGATCATCTTGTCGCGGTATTCCTGGGCCTGATCGAGCATGTCGGCGGGAATATCGATGTCGTGATAATCGGCTCCGAGTGATTCGTCGATCCACACCACACCCTTCATGCGTACCAGATCGATAAGGCCCTTGAATTGCTGCTCCGAACCGATCGGGAGCTGAATGGCCACCGGCCTGGCGCCGAGGCGGGTTTTGATGTCGTCGAGACATTTGAAGAAGTCGGCGCCGATCTTGTCCATCTTGTTGGCGAAGACGATGCGCGGCACTTTGTACTTGTCGCCCTGACGCCAGACTGTTTCGGTTTGCGGCTCGACGCCCTGGTTGCTATCGAGCACGCAGACCGCCCCGTCGAGCACGCGCAATGAGCGTTCGACCTCGATGGTGAAGTCGACGTGGCCGGGGGTGTCGATGATGTTAAGGCGCTTGTTCCTCCAGAACGCGGTGGTCGCGGCCGAGGTGATGGTGATGCCGCGCTCCTGCTCCTGCTCCATCCAATCCATCGTCGCGGCGCCTTCGTGCACCTCGCCGATCTTATGGCTCTTGCCGGTGTAATAGAGGATCCGCTCAGTAGTCGTGGTTTTCCCGGCATCGATGTGGGCCATGATGCCGAAATTGCGGTAGTCCTCGATCGGATGATTACGGGGCATTGCAGTTCTAATCCTTGATTCTGTTTTTCGTCGTCACCAGCGGTAATGTGAGAAGGCCCGGTTGGCTTCCGCCATCTTGTGGGTGTCCTCGCGCTTCTTGACGGCGTTTCCCCTGTTATTGGATGCGTCGAGCAGCTCGGCCGAGAGCCGTTCGGTCATCGTCTTTTCGTTGCGCTCGCGCGCAGCTGAGATGATCCAGCGTATGCCGAGTGCCTGCCGGCGCGACGTGCGCACTTCCACCGGCACCTGATAGGTGGCGCCGCCGACGCGCCGTGAGCGCACTTCGATCGACGGCATCACGTTGTCGAGTGCCTGCTGGAACACCGTGAGCGGAGCCAGCTTGGTCTTGCTCTCGATCATCTCCAGCGCGCCGTAAACAATCCCTTCCGCGACCGACTTCTTGCCGGCATACATGACGGCGTTCATGAACTTGCTGACGACGACATTGCCGAACTTCGGGTCCGGGATGATTTCGCGTTTTTCTGCGGCGTGGCGGCGGGACATGATTCAGAATCCGATTATTTGGGACGCTTAGCGCCGTATTTCGAACGGCGCTGCTTGCGGTTTTTGACGCCTTGGGTGTCAAGCACACCGCGCAGGATGTGGTAGCGCACGCCCGGCAGGTCCTTGACGCGGCCGCCGCGTATCATCACCACCGAATGTTCCTGCAGATTGTGCCCCTCACCCGGGATGTAGCCAATCACCTCGAAGCCGTTGGTCAAGCGCACCTTGGCAACCTTGCGCAACGCCGAGTTAGGCTTCTTCGGCGTCGTCGTATAGACGCGCGTGCAGACGCCGCGCTTCTGCGGGCTGGCTTGCAGCGCCGGCACCTTGTTGCGCACCTTGAGCGGGCGTCGCGGATTAGCAATCAACTGGTTGATCGTCGGCATCGTTTGATTCGCTACTCTCGTTTGGGCCTGGCCAGCCCGGAATCGTTTAAGGCTTTCGCCCCTTGCAAGCCCGCGCGGGCGCCCTCAACCGCAGTTTGTTTTGGGCTTTCGCCCCGGCATTCCCACGCGCAAAACGAAATCGCGCCATCCGCTCGCTGGCGGGGGCGCTCTTTCGGTTCCGGACGGCCGCGCAGCGCAAGACCGCGCGCCCGGTCACTCAAGCCTGACAGTGGCTGTCAGAGGCAGCGTCTGAGCTTCATTCCTCGAGGCGATGCACCAGCCAAGCTTTGAGAAAACGTGTAATTCTCAAAGGGTTAGCCGGGCGGCCGTTCCGAGCAAGCGAAGCTCACCGCCTGCCGTGAAGTGTGGCGTATGTATCGGCCACATTCCCCCAAGTCAAGGCGCAAAGGGCCGAAATATCGAAGCTTTTAGGCCGTTCCGGCCAGCGACGCCGCGACCCGCGGCTAAAAATCAAGGTGAGCCCATTCGCTTTTGCTAACGTAACGCCCTCGAGACATCCCTCGAACGTGTCGCGTTTGTCCTAACAGTTTGCTGAAAAACCTAGATATTGATGCCTTGCTATGTCTCGAGGGTCGTTGGTTCTGGTTATGTGTTCGATTATTCGAGGCGCTTTTTGATGGTTTGAACAGTAGCTCGCCTACGCCGCAATCAATTTCGGAAGCGACATTCCATAGCCTTCGTGTCGTGTGGTGCGTTCGTCGATGGCGCTCTGGCGACTTTTGCCGGTTTTAGTGATGCTATTGTTCTGTGTCACATGCGGCGTGACGTTGCTGGCGCTCAGGTGGCTGAGGCTTTTACTGCTCCGAATGTTGATCGCAATCGTTGGTACTTCTCAGCTCAGATTCAGCTGAAAAGGACGTTCTTCACGGGCGACTGAAAAGGGCCGCCTTGCGGGCGGCCCTTTCGATGTCGATGGACGTCGGCCTATTCGGCTGCCGGCAACGCCGGAGCTTCAGCCGCCTCGGCTTTGGCCGCCGCCTTGGCGGCATCCTTTTCGCGTTCCTCGAGGATGAGCGCATCACGCTTGATCGCAATCTCGCGCAATTCGTCCATCATCGCGCCGGTGCCGGCCGGGATCAGGCGGCCGACGATGACGTTCTCCTTGAGCCCATCGAGCGTATCCGCCTTGCCGTTGACGGCGGCTTCGGTGAGCACGCGCGTGGTCTCTTGGAACGACGCCGCCGAGATGAACGAACGTGTCTGTAGGCTCGCCTTGGTGATGCCGAGCAACACGGGATGTCCGCTTGCCGGCTTCTTGCCTTCGGCTACGGCGCGCGCGTTGATCTCGTCGAGCTCGGTCTTGTCGATCTGCTCGCTCTGCAGCAGCTCGGTTTCGCCGGGTTCGTCAATCTCGACCTTCTGCAGCATCTGGCGAACGATCACCTCGATGTGCTTGTCGTTGATGTTGACGCCCTGCAGCCGATAGACCTCCTGGATCTCGTTCACCAGGTAGGCGGCCAGCTCCTCGACGCCCTTGATGGCGAGAATGTCGTGCGGGGCGGGATTACCCTCGACGATGTAATCGCCCTTCTCGATGACGTCGCCATCCTGCAGATGGATGTGCTTGCCCTTCGGGATTAGGTACTCCTTCGGCTCGTCGCCCTTGCCCGTCGGCTCGAGGGTCAGGCGGCGTTTGTTCTTGTAGTCCTTGCCGAAGCGCACCGTGCCGCCGATCTCGGCGATGATGGCCGCGTCCTTCGGCTTGCGCGCCTCGAACAGCTCCGCCACCCGCGGCAGGCCGCCGGTGATGTCGCGGGTCTTGGCGCTTTCAGTCGGAATGCGCGCGATCACGTCGCCCGCCTTCACGTGGGCGCCGGGATCGACCGAGATGATCGCATCGACGGCAAGTATGTAGCGCGCGTCGCCGCCGCGGGCGAGTTTGAGCAGCTTGTTGCCCGACTTGATCACAATCGCCGGACGCAGTTCCTGCTGGTTGCGCGACGACCCCGTACGCCAGTCGACCACCACGCGCTTGGCGATGCCGGTCGATTCGTCGAGCGCTTCCGACATCGACAGACCGTCGACCAAGTCCTCGAAGGCGATCGAGCCCTCGACCTCAGTGAGGATCGGCCGCGTGTAGGGATCCCACTCGGCGATGCGCTGGCCGCGCTTGATCTTGTCGCCGTCTTCGACGCGCATGCGCGCACCGTACGGGATGCGGTGATGCGCACGTTCGGTGCCGTCGGGGTCCACCACCGCCACCACCATGTTGCGCACCATCGCCACCACGTCGCCGTCGGTGTTCTTGGCGATGTTCTTGCCCTTGAACTTGAGCTTGCCGTCGAAGTTCGATTCGATAAACGACTGCTCGGAGATCTGTGCCGCGCCGCCGATGTGGAACGTGCGCATGGTTAGCTGGGTGCCCGGCTCGCCGATCGACTGCGCGGCGATGACGCCCACCGCCTCGCCCATGTTGACCGGCGTGCCGCGGGCGAGATCGCGCCCGTAGCAGGCGCCACACACGCCGTTCTTCGACTCGCAAGTGAGCACCGAGCGGATTTTCATTTCCTGCACGGCTGCATTGGTGATCGCTTCGACTTCCGGCTCCGTCAGCAGGGTGCCGCGCTTAACCACAACTTTGTTGCTGGCCGGATCCTTGACGTCCTCCGCCGTGGTGCGGCCGAGGATGCGGATGGCCAGCGGTGCGACTACGGTGCCTGCGTCGATGATGGCGCGAACCTTGATGCCGCCTTTGGTGCCGCAATCTTGGCTCGTGATGATGCAGTCCTGCGCCACGTCGACCAGACGCCGCGTTAGATAGCCTGAGTTCGCCGTCTTCAAGGCGGTGTCGGCGAGACCCTTGCGGGCGCCGTGCGTCGAGTTGAAATACTCGAGCACCGACAGGCCTTCCTTGAAGTTCGAGATGATCGGGCTCTCGATGATCTCGCCCGAGGGCTTCGCCATCAGGCCGCGCATGCCAGCAAGCTGACGCATCTGCGCAGGCGAACCGCGTGCGCCGGAATGCGCCATCATATAGATCGAGTTGACCTGTTCGTCGCGTCCTTTCGCGTCTTTCTTGACGGAAGAGATTTCCTTCATCATCGCGTCGGCGATCGCTTCAGTGCACTTCGACCAGGCATCAACAACCTTGTTGTATTTCTCGCCCTGGGTGATCAGACCGTCGTTGTATTGCTGCTCGAACTCCTTGGCGAGTTGGCGCGTTTCTTCGACAGTCTTCCACTTCGACCCCGGCACCACCATGTCGTCCTTGCCGAACGAAATGCCGGCCTTGAAGGCGTGATAAAAGCCGAGCGCCATGATGCGGTCGCAGAAGATGACCGTCTCCTTCTGCCCGCAATGTCGATAGACCTGATCGATCATTCCGGAAATTTCGCGCTTCGTCATGAGCTTGTTGACGATATCGAACGGCGCTTTCACGCTGCGCGGCAGCACGTTGCCGAGCACGACGCGACCGGGCGTGGTCTCGAACCATTTCAGGAACGATTTGCCCTTCTCGTCCACGCCTTCCCAGCGGTACTTTATCTTGGTGTGCAGGCCAATGATCTTCTCCTGCAGGGCATGGTCAATCTCAGCGATGCTCGTGTAAAAACCTTGGACCGTATTCTTTAATTTCGGGTACTTCTTAAATTCCGCATCGGAATGGAGTTCGAGCTTCCACTCGCCCGGCTCGCCCTCGCGCATCAGCGTGAGGTAGTAGAGGCCGAGCACGATATCCTGCGACGGCACGATGATCGGCTGGCCGTTGGCCGGATGCAGGATGTTGTTGGTCGACATCATCAGCACGCGCGCTTCCAGCTGCGCTTCCAGCGACAGCGGAACGTGCACGGCCATCTGGTCGCCGTCGAAGTCGGCGTTGAACGCCGCGCACACCAGCGGATGCAGCTGGATCGCCTTGCCCTCGATCAGCACCGGCTCGAACGCCTGGATGCCGAGACGATGCAGCGTAGGTGCACGGTTGAGCAGCACCGGATGCTCGCGGATCACCTCGTCGAGGATGTCCCAAACCTCCGGCTTTTCCTTCTCGACCAGCTTCTTGGCCTGCTTCACCGTGGTGGACAGGCCCTTGGCGTCGAGCCGCGAATAGATGAACGGCTTGAACAGTTCGAGCGCCATCTTTTTCGGCAAGCCGCACTGGTGCAGCTTGAGTTCGGGGCCGACCACGATCACCGAGCGGCCGGAATAGTCGACTCGCTTGCCGAGCAGGTTCTGGCGGAAGCGGCCCTGTTTGCCCTTGAGCATATCGGCAAGCGATTTGAGCGGACGCTTGTTGGCGCCGGTGATGACGCGGCCGCGGCGGCCGTTGTCGAACAGCGCATCGACCGCTTCCTGCAGCATGCGCTTTTCATTGCGGATGATGATGTCGGGCGCGCGCAGCTCGATCAGCCGTTTCAAGCGGTTGTTGCGGTTGATGACGCGGCGATAGAGATCGTTGAGGTCGGAGGTAGCGAAGCGTCCGCCGTCGAGCGGCACCAGCGGCCGCAGATCGGGCGGGATCACCGGCACGACCGTGAGGATCATCCATTCCGGCTTGTTGCCGGAGGCGATGAAGGCCTCGATCAGCTTCAAGCGCTTGGCGATCTTCTTTTTCTTAATGTCGCTGTCGGTCTCCAGGATGCCGGCGCGCAATTCGGCCTGCATCTTGTCAAGGTCGAGCGCCTTAAGCATTTCGCGGATGGCTTCCGCGCCGATGGTGGCGGTGAAGCTGTCGGCGCCGAACTCCTCCTGCGCCTTGAGATACTCGTCCTCGGACAGCAGTTGGCGGTCCTTGAGCGGGGTGAGGCCCGGTTCCAGTACGACGTAGTATTCGAAATAGAGGATGCGCTCGAGATCCTTCAGCGTCATGTCGAGCAGCAAGCCGATACGGCTCGGCAGCGATTTCAGGAACCAGATGTGGGCGACCGGCGCGGCCAGTTCGATATGGCCCATGCGCTCGCGCCGCACGCGCGACAGCGTGACCTCGACCGAGCACTTTTCGCAGATGATGCCCTTGTACTTCATGCGCTTGTACTTGCCGCACAAGCACTCGTAATCCTTGATCGGCCCAAAGATGCGCGCGCAGAAAAGACCGTCGCGCTCGGGCTTGAAGGTACGGTAGTTGATCGTCTCCGGCTTCTTGATCTCGCCGTAGGACCACGAGAGGATCTTTTCCGGGCTCGCGATCGAAATCCGGATCTGGTCGAAGACCTGAGCCGGAGCCTGCGGGCTGAAAAGATTCATCATCTCTTGATTCATTGCCATCTCCGCTACGCCGACCGTCGCCGGCTGCATTCGCTATAATTCTTCACGCCGCGTGGACGGCCGGACTTAAAAGTTCGTCCGCGCCGCTTGTTATTCGGCAGCTTCCGCCGTGTCGCCGCCCTGCCGCTGCTGCTTGGAATTGTACAGATCGACATTGAGGCCGAGCGAGCGCATTTCCTTGACCAGCACGTTGAAGCTTTCCGGTATGCCCGCTTCGAACGTGTCGTCGCCGCGCACGATCGCCTCGTACACCTTGGTACGGCCGGCGACGTCGTCCGACTTCACGGTGAGCATTTCCTGCAAGGTGTAGGCCGCGCCGTAAGCTTCCAGCGCCCACACTTCCATTTCGCCGAAGCGCTGACCGCCGAACTGCGCCTTGCCGCCGAGCGGCTGCTGGGTGACCAGCGAGTACGGGCCGATCGAGCGGGCGTGGATCTTATCGTCCACCAGATGGTGCAGCTTGAGCATGTAGATAAATCCGACCGTGACCTTACGGTCGAATACTTCGCCGGTGCGGCCGTCGAAGACGCTGACCTGGCCGGAATGGTCGAGACCGGCGAGATCGAGCATCTTCTCGATATCGGCTTCCTTGGCACCGTCGAATACCGGCGTTGCGATCGGCACGCCGTGCCGCAAGTTGCCGCCGAGCTCGACCAATTCTTCCTCGCCCAGCGACTTGATGGTTTCGTCGTCGCCATAGACCTTCTTGAGGATGTCCTTGAGCGGGCGCGTGTCGTGTTTGCTGTTGTACAGATCGACCGCCTGCCCGATCTTGAGACCCAGGCCGGCGCAAGCCCAGCCGAGATGGGTTTCCAGAATCTGGCCGACATTCATGCGGCTCGGCACGCCGAGTGGATTGAGCACGATGTCCACGGGCTGGCCGTCGGCAAGGAACGGCATGTCCTCCGCCGGCACGATCTTCGACACCACGCCCTTGTTGCCGTGGCGGCCGGCCATTTTGTCGCCGGGCTGGATCTTGCGCTTTACCGCGACGAAGACCTTGACCATCTTCATCACGCCGGGCGGCAATTCGTCGCCGCGCTGAAGCTTCTCGACCTTGTCGAGGAAGCGCTGCTCGAGCAGCTTCTTCGACTCGTCATATTGTTTGCGGATCGCCTCGATCTCGGCCATCAGCTTGTCGTTGGGCGAGGCGAACAGCCACCACTGTGAACGCGGATATTCATCCAGCACCGACTTGGTGATCTTTGAGTCCTTCTTGAAGCCCTTCGGACCGGCGATGCCCTGCCGGCCTTCCAGCAATTCCGCCAGACGGCTGTAGACATTACGGTCGAGGATCGCCTGCTCGTCGTCGCGATCCTTGGCGAGCCGCTCGATTTCCTCGCGCTCGATAGCGAGCGCGCGCTCGTCCTTCTCGACGCCGTGCCGGTTGAACACGCGCACTTCGACGACGGTGCCTTGCACGCCCGGCGGCACCCGCAACGAGGTATCGCGCACGTCGGAGGCCTTTTCGCCGAAGATGGCGCGCAGGAGTTTTTCTTCCGGCGTCATCGGGCTTTCGCCCTTGGGCGTGATCTTGCCGACCAGGATGTCGCCGGCATGCACTTCGGCGCCGATATAGACGATGCCCGCTTCGTCGAGATTCTTGAGCGCCTCTTCCGAGACGTTCGGGATATCGCGGGTGATTTCCTCGGGACCGAGCTTGGTGTCGCGCGCCATCACCTCGAATTCCTCGATGTGGATGGACGTGAACACGTCGTCTTTCACGATCCGCTCGGAGAGCAGGATCGAGTCCTCGAAATTGTAGCCGTTCCACGGCATGAACGCGACCAGCACGTTGCGGCCGAGCGCGAGCTCGCCGAGATCGGTCGAAGGACCGTCGGCGATGATGTCAGCTTTCTCCACGGAATCGCCCACCTTCACCAGCGGGCGCTGGTTGATGCAGGTGTTCTGGTTCGAGCGCTGATATTTCATCAGCCGATAGATATCGACGCCCGGTTTGGTCGGGTCGTTTTCGCCGGTGGCACGCACCACGATACGGGTGGCATCCACCTGATCAATGATGCCGGTGCGGCGGGCCGAGATCGAGGCTCCCGAATCGCGGGCGACCACACCTTCCATGCCGGTGCCGACGAACGGCGCTTCGGAACGAACCAGTGGCACCGCCTGGCGCTGCATGTTCGAGCCCATCAGCGCGCGGTTGGCGTCGTCGTTTTCCAGGAACGGAATGAGTGCGGCGGCAACCGAAACGAGTTGCTTCGGCGACACATCCATGAAGTCGACCTTATCGCGCGGAACCAGATGCACGTCGCCGGCATGGCGGCAAATGATCAGGTCCTCGGTGAATCGGCCACGCGCGTCCATCGTCGCATTGGCCTGCGCGACCGTGTAGCGGCCTTCTTCCATGGCGGAGAGATAGATCACCTCGTCGGTGACCCGGCCGTCCTTGACCTTGCGGTAGGGCGTCTCGACGAAGCCGTATTTATTCACCCGCGCATAGG
This sequence comes from Pseudolabrys sp., assembly GCA_035469145.1. GTDB lineage: Bacteria > Pseudomonadota > Alphaproteobacteria > Rhizobiales > Xanthobacteraceae > Pseudolabrys. The sequence goes on along the minus strand of DATISB010000051.1, from coordinate 47,777 downwards.
TCGCGAGCGAATTGATCAGTCCAATATTCGGACCTTCCGGCGTCTCGATCGGACAGATGCGGCCGTAATGGGTCGGGTGCACGTCGCGCACCTCGAAGCCGGCGCGTTCGCGCGTCAGACCGCCCGGTCCGAGCGCCGAGAGACGCCGCTTGTGCGTGATCTCGGACAGCGGATTGGTCTGATCCATGAACTGCGAGAGCTGCGAGGAGCCGAAGAATTCGCGCACCGCGGCCGCCGCAGGTTTCGCGTTGATCAGGTCCTGCGGCATCACGGTATCGATATCGACCGAGGACATGCGCTCCTTGATCGCGCGCTCCATGCGCAACAGGCCGATGCGGTATTGGTTTTCCATCAACTCGCCGACCGAGCGCACCCGGCGATTGCCGAGATGATCAATGTCGTCGATCTCACCCTTGCCGTCGCGCAGATCAACCAGCGTACGGATGACGGAAATAATATCTTCCTTGCGCAGCACGCGCATGGTGTCAGGTGCGTCGAGATCGAGACGCATGTTCATCTTCACGCGGCCGACAGCGGAGAGATCGTAGCGCTCGCTGTCGAAGAACAGCGAGCGGAACATCGCTTCCGCGGTGTCCACGGTGGGCGGCTCGCCCGGGCGCATCACGCGATAGATATCGAACAGTGCGTCCTCGCGCGTCATGTTCTTGTCGACCGTGAGCGTGTTGCGGATATAGGCGCCGACGTTCACGTGATCGATGTCGAGCAGCGGCAATTCCTTGTAGCCGACCTCGATCAGAACCTTCAGGTTCTTCTCGTTGATCTCCTCGCCGGCCTCCATGTAGATCTCGCCGGTCTTGCCATTGGCCAGATCCTCAGCGACGTAGTGGCCGATCAATTCCTCGTCGGTCATACGCAGGTGCTTGAGACCCTTCTCGGAGAGCTGGCGGGCCTGGCGCACGCTGAGCTTCTTGCCCGCCTCCACCACCACGCGGCCGGTGTCGGCGTCGACCAGATCGTTGACCGCCTTGTAACCCTTCAACCGGTTGGCATCGAACGGCACGCGCCAACCTTCCTTGGCGCGCTTGTAGCTGACGTGCTTGTAGAAGGTGCGCAGGATTTCCTCGCCGTCGAGCCCGAGCGCATAGAGCAGCGACGTAACCGGAATCTTGCGGCGGCGGTCGATGCGCGCGTAGACGATGTCCTTGGCGTCGAACTCGATGTCGAGCCATGAACCGCGATAGGGAATGATGCGAGCGGCGAACAACAGCTTGCCCGAAGAGTGCGTCTTGCCCTTGTCATGATCGAAGAATACGCCGGGCGAGCGGTGCATCTGCGAAACGATGACCCGCTCGGTGCCGTTGACGATGAAGGTGCCGTTGTTGGTCATGAGCGGAATGTCGCCCATGTAGACATCCTGCTCCTTGATGTCCTTGACCGAACGCGCGGCCGTTTCCTCGTCGATATCGAACACGATCAGCCGCAGCGTCACCTTGAGCGGCGCGGCATAGGTCATGCTGCGCTGGCGGCACTCGTCGACGTCGTATTTCGGCGGCTCGAATTCGTATTTCACGAATTCAAGCATGGACGAATTGGAAAAATCGGAAATCGGGAACACCGATTTGAAGACCGCCTGCAGGCCCTCGTCGGGACGCCCGCCCACGGGCTCCTTGACCAGCAGGAACTGGTCGTAGGATGCCTTTTGAACCTCGATGAGGTTCGGCATCTCCGCTACTTCTTTGATTGTCCCGAAAAACTTCCTTACGCGCTTGCGACCGGTAAATGTCTGCGCCATCGTCTCTTTCTCTCGATTCGATTTTGGCGGCCAGCGCGGGCGCCTCTCCGAACGGTCGCAATCCATCGCGACCATCAGGACAGGCGTCGGGGCTACCCGTTTCTATGTGATTCGGGCCTCGCCCGAACCGCCGCACTCTTCATAATATCCTCGTAAACGGGCCGCACCCGTTCACGACGCCTCCTAAGTGACCGGTATCCCGGTTCCAGTATTCTTTGGTCGAAACCCCCGGGGCGTCGGGCCCCGGGGATATCGGTCAAGTAAGCATTCACTTACTTGAGTTCAACTTTTGCTCCGACCTTCTCAAGGGTGGCCTTGATCTTGTCGGCTTCTTCCTTGTTCACGCCTTCCTTGACCGGCTTGGGCGCGCCCTCGACCAAGTCCTTGGCCTCCTTGAGGCCCAGCCCGGTGAGCGCACGCACTTCCTTGATCACTTCGATCTTTTTATCGCCGACAGAGGCGAGAACGACGGTGAACTCGGTCTTCTCCTCGACCGCGGCGGCAGCGCCGGCCGGGCCGGCCGCCACCGCGACCGCGGCGGCAGCGGAGACGCCCCACTTCTCTTCCAACATCTTCGCCAAATCCGCCGCTTCCAGGACGGTCAGCTTCGACAAGTCATCAACGATCTTTTGCAGGTCAGCCATTGTTTAGTTCCTATCGGTTCGAACCAGAGAATGTTTGTGAGCCGTCAGGCCGCGGCGCTCTTGGAAGCGTAGGCTTGGACCACGCGCGCGACCTTGGCCGCTGGTGCGTTGACGAGCTGAGCGATTTTGGTCGCCGGCGACACCAAGAGGCCGGCGATCTTGCCGCGCAATTCATCCAGAGACGGCAGCGAGGCGAGTGCCTTGACGCCGTTGAGGTCCAGAGCGGTTTTGCCCATCGACCCGCCGAGAATGACGAACGCTTCGTTCGCCTTGGCGAAATCGACGGCCACCTTCGGTGCCACCACCGGGTCGCCTGAGTAGGCGAGCACGGTCGGTCCCTTGAGCAGGGACGCAATGGAGGCAACGTCGGTGTCCTTGAGTGCGATCTTGGCGAGACGGTTTTTCGCGACCTTCACCTGGCCGCCCGCCTGCTTCATCTGCTTGCGCAGAGTCTGCATCTGGGCGACGGAGAGGCCGTTATAGTGAGCCACCACCACGACGTTGGAGGTCTTGAATACCCCGCTCAGTTCGGTGACGGACTCCGCTTTAGCCGCTCGATCCACTGCAAGCTCTTTCCGGTTGACGGCTTGCCCGCGTGTCGCGGGAGCCGCCGGGTTGCACCCAGCCGTCCCGCCATGATGTTCACGCGCAGCGAACTGGGCAGGACGACGTTAGAGTTAGCCTGCCCCCCGAAAGCAGCCGAAGCTGCTAGCGGGTATCCGAGGTTCGAACCAAACCGGCGCGCTGTTGAGGCACGCAAACTTGGGTCTCTTCCCCGTCTATGCTGGCCCTTTTAAGGATTAAGCTTCGGCCTTGCGGCCTCGGCGCCGGCAGTCTTGGACAGGTCGGCCAGCCCGTTTCCAGGACGTCCCTGCGCGTTCTGCAAGCCAACGGCATTGGTCTTTCCCTCTCAGATGTCCCGCCGGGATGTCCAAAAGGAGTAAGGTCAGATCACCATTGGTTTTTAGAGACGCGCAAAGGCGTGCCGACAAACTGGGCCGGCACGCCCGATGCGGCTCATTTAGAGCTTCCAGCCGGCTTTGCCAAGCCCCTTTTTGCGACAATCCCCGCGAAAAAGTGGGGCAAAAGCCGATTTTATTGACCGCCGCCGCTGGTAAATAGCGATGATGGCTCGACTTTGACGCCCGGGCCCATTGTGGAGGAGATCGCCACTCGGTTGATATAGTGCCCCTTGGCCCCCGGCGGCTTGGCCTTCTGTACCGCGTCGGCGAACGCCTTGATGTTCTCGACCAACTTGTCCTCGGTGAACGAGGCCTTGCCGACCCCGGCCTGGATGATGCCGGCCTTTTCCACGCGGAACTCAACGGACCCGCCCTTGGATGCCTTCACCGCATTAGTGATGTCCATGGTGACGGTGCCGACTTTCGGGTTCGGCATCATCCCGCGCGGTCCGAGCACCTTACCCAGGCGCCCGACCAGCGGCATCATATCGGGGGTGGCGATGCAGCGGTCGAAGTCGATGGCACCGCCATTAACCTTCTCGACCAGATCCTCGGCGCCGACCACGTCGGCGCCGGCCGCCTTGGCCTCTTCAGCCTTGGCGCCGCGCGCGAACACACCGACCCGCACGGTACGGCCGGAGCCGTTCGGCAGATTGACCACGCCGCGCACCATCTGGTCGGCATGTTTGGGATCGACGCCGAGATTCATCGCGATCTCGATGGTCTCGTCGAATTTCGCCTTGGCGCGCTCTTTCACCAGCTTGACCGCTACCGCGATCGGGTAGGACTTGTCGCGATTGATGCCTTCGCGCGCGGCTGTCGTGCGTTTTCCGAGTGCCATGACCGTTACTCCGCCACCGTGAGGCCCATCGAGCGGGCGGATCCTTCGATCATCTTCATCGCCGCTTCGATCGTGTCGCAGTTTAAATCTTTCATCTTCTGCTCGGCGATCTCGCGCAATTGCTTCTTGGTCACCTCACCGACCATTTCGCGGCCGGGGGTCTTCGAGCCGCTGTCCAGCTTCGCCGCTTTCTTGAGGAAATAAGAAACCGGCGGCGTCCTCATCTCGAAAGTGAACGAGCGATCCTGATAGGTGGTGATGATCACCGGGATCGGGGTGTTCTTCTCGATCTTCTGGGTCTGCGCGTTGAACGCCTTGCAGAACTCCATGATATTGAGGCCGCGCTGACCCAAGGCCGGCCCAATCGGAGGCGACGGGTTGGCGGCGCCGGCCGGCACTTGTAATTTGAGGAATCCGGTGACTTTCTTCGCCATCTCTCACTCCTGTTAGTGGTGCGGATATTGACGGTTGGCGGCCGCCTCACCTCCCACGCCGCTATGAACGCTTAGCTTATAGCTTCTCGACTTATAGCTTTTCTACTTGACCGAACTCCAGCTCCACCGGGGTGGCGCGGCCGAAGATCGACACCGCCACCTTCACGCGTGACCGCGCCTCGTCGACTTCCTCGACCGTGCCGTTGAATGAGGCGAACGGTCCATCGGACACGCGCACCTGCTCGCCGACCTCGAACGATACCGACGGCTTCGGCCGCTCGATGCCTTCCTGCACCTGATGCAGGATGCGGTTGGCTTCCACTTCCGAAATCGGCATCGGCTTCTTGTCGGTGCCGAGGAAGCCGGTGACCTTCGGCGTGTTCTTGATCAGATGGTAGACCTCGTCGGTCAAATCCATCTTCACCAGCACGTAGCCGGGGAAAAATTTTCGCTCGGCGTTCACCTTACGGCCACGGCGCACCTCAACCACGGTTTCGGTCGGCACCATGATTTCTTCGAAGTGATCGGCCAGATTGCGCTGCTTGGCCTGCTCGCGTATCGATTCCGCGACCTTCTTCTCGAAGTTCGAATAGGCGTGGACAATGTACCAGCGCTTGGGCCGGGTCGTTGTGGTGGTGGCGGTGTCGCTCATCGCTCTCTAGCTTTCAGGTGCCAATGCCGAGCACGAAGGTAACGGCAATGCGGATGAATTGATCCGCGACCAGGAAGAAAACCGAGGCGATTGCCACCATGACGAACACCATGGCGGTGGTGATCATGGTTTCCTTGCGCGACGGCCAGGTGACCTTGCGGGTCTCCTCGCGCACCTCCTGTAGAAACTTGAACGGAGAGGTCGCCATTCAATTCAGTCCTGATTGCAAAGCCTGGTACCCCAAGTTTTGATCCAACGCTTCACTACCTAGTCACGACCAGCGGCTTTTGCCCGGGTCTCCGCCTGGCAGGAGTGGCAGGACTCGAACCTGCAACCCCCGGTTTTGGAGACCGGTGCTCTAGCCATTGAGCTACACTCCTCCGGAAGCGGGTGCGGCGGACCATAACGGTCCGCCGCCGCGATGTCATGCATTATACAGGACACCAATGCAAGGGTAGTGAGGGCTGTTTTTGGCGGGTTTTAGTCCCGAAGAACGGTAATAACCCGCCTTCCCCCCTTCCTTAACTAAACGCCCGCCTGCGTTGCTTCGCAACTTCGGCGCGGCAACCTTCGCGCACCGGCTTGCCGAGCCGAAGCCTGCAGAACAGGCGAAGACCGGAGCGGATGAATGGAATGGAACCCCCGTCATCTGCTATGAAGATCGTATGTAAAATGAATGACTTCAACGAGCTTTGTGGCAAATGGCAGCCCAAAACAATCATTAATCCCCGATTTTTGCCACGCATCGCGCTACGCGGCCACTTTGATGAAGATCAAAGCGTTAACGCCCTATTGTCTGCTACATAGGCTTTGAATTCGCAGATTCATCGCTTGACGTTCTGACGGATACAAAGAATTCATGCGGATCGGCCGGATCATCTTCACCGCTCTTATCGCCCTGTCGGTCGCCACGCTGCCGGCAGCGATTGGCTTTGCGGCCGGCGCGACGACAGCGATGGAAATTTCGGCATCCCAGGCAATGCCGGACTGCGACCATCACCACAACGCCCCGGGCGGCAAGACGCAGAAATCCATGGACGATTGTGCATCGATGGCCGGATGCGCGCTCAAGTGCTTCAATTTTACCGGGACCATCTTAGCCGACATCGCCTATTCGCCGCCGGCCAGTGCCGCGCTCAAGCCTGCTCGCACGAGCAGCAATATCTCCTCGCTAATGGGTAGTCCGCCCTTCCGACCGCCTCGCTCCTGATCCCACACAAGCTGCATAGCAACGCGTGGGCTGCAAGCTCGCGCGCGTATTCGGCCACCGCTCGATGAATATCGGGTGCGCTGCCGATGAGGGACTCATCAGGAGATCGAGATCATGGCTACGAAATATTGGCTCGCAACCGCCTTTGTAGGTGCAATGAGCCTGACCAGTGCTGCCGTCTTGGCTGGCGCCATAGACTATACGTTCGAACCCGTCGCTGCCGAATTGAAGAAAGGCGACGACGTGGTGATTGCCGTCCGCCTGCTGCACAAGCCGACCGGAAAGCCGGTAAGTGACGCCGTCATCGTGCGCACCCGCGTCGATATGGCGCCCGATGGCATGGCGGATATGCTGTCACCGGTCGCCGCGCTGCCGGGCAGTGAGCCCGGCATCTACGCCTTTAAGACCGATCTACCTATGACGGGGCGCTACCTGCTGAGCCTGGCGGTCAAGGTGCAAGGCGAGCCGGAGACGGTCGTCGGCAAGGTCATCTTCAAAGCCGTCAAGTGAGCCGGCGCGCGCCGGCAGCAATCCGAGCGGCGGCCGTGCCAATGGCCGCCGCCCCGTTACCCGCCTTCACGGCAGGCCTGAACCTATCGAGACAGCCATGACCAAGACCAAAGCCGTCCTCATTCTCTCGCTCGTCATCGCGGCCGGTGCCGCCGCGAGCTACGGATATTCCCACCGCTCGGGCGGCACACTGGCGTCGCTGAGCGTCGCGCCGCAGGCATCCGCGGCCGAGCGAACGATCCTGTACTATCGTGATCCTGCCGGTACGCCGTTCTGGTCGGCGACGCCGAAAAACGACGCGCAGGGCCGTGCCTTCGTTCCGGTCTACGACGACGCGGAGCCGACGTTTGAGCCGCCCCCGGCCCAGCCGAAGACCGCGCAAAGCGGGCGCAAGATTCTCTTCTACCGCAATCCCATGGGCCTGCCCGACACCTCGCCGGTGCCTAAAAAGGACTCAATGGGGATGGATTATATCGCCGTCTATGAAGGCGGCGAACCGAGCGGCGGCAAGGCGATCAAGGTCAACCTCGATCGGGTCCAGCGCAGCGGCGTGCGCACCGAACCGGTGCAAGCGCGCGTCCTGGTTCGCGCGCTGCGCGCGGTGGGCACCGTCACCATCGACGAGCGCCGCGCGACCGTCGTGACCATGCGGTCGGACGGCTATGTCGAGGATTTGTTCGTCAACACCACCGGTCAGCACGTGCATGCGGGCGAGCCGCTGTTCCGGGTCTACAGTTCGGACATCCAACTGGCGATCAGCGATTTGCTCGTGACCAAGAACTGGACCCAGCGCGGCCCGGCAGAAGCGGGCTCGGGGAAATCCGTCGAAGGCGCCATGCAAAGGTTGCGCAATCTCGGTCTGTCCGAAAACCGAATCCGAGAAATCCGCGACAGCGGCAACAATCCGCGCGTGATCGATTGGCTGGCGCCAGCTGGCGGCACGGTCATGTCCAAGCAAATCATCAACGGGCAGAAGGTCGTTGCCGGAAACGAACTGTATCGCATCGTCGATCTCACCAACATTTGGGTGATCGCGGACGTCGCCGAAGGCGACCTCGCCGAGATCAAATCCGGCATGCGCGCCACGGTGACGTTTCGCGCCTATCGCGGCCATCCCGCCGAAGGCGTCGTGACCTTCATCTACCCCGAAATCCGGACGGAAACCCGCACCGGCCGCGTCAGAATCGAAATCCCCAATCCGGACGAACTGCTGAAGCCGGACATGTATACCGACGTCGTCTTTCAAGTCGACGCCGAGCGCGCGCCGGTCACCAGCGTCCCGGCCAGCGCCATCATCGACAACGGCACGAAACAGATCGTGCTGGTGGCCAAGGGCGATGGCCGTTTCGAACCACGCCCCGTCAAGGTCGGCCGGCGCGGCGATGGCTACGTCGAAATCATGGAGGGTCTGCGTCTCGGCGAGGATATCGTCACCACCGCGACGTTCCTCATTGACGCGGAAAGCAATCTGCAGACGGCGCTCAAGACCTTCACCGAACAGGAGCCGGCCAAGTGATCCCCGCCCTTATCCGCTGGTCGTCGCGCAACCTGCTGCTGGTAGGATTTGCCGGTTTCTTCCTGACACTCGCCGGCTTGTACGCGGTGTCGCGGGTGCCGCTCGATGCAATTCCCGATCTCTCCGATATTCAGGTCATCGTCTACACCGAGTATCCCGGGCAGGCTCCGCAAGTCGTCGAGGATCAGGTCACCTACCCGCTGACCACGGCCATGCTGAGCGTGCCGAAATCCCGCGTCGTGCGCGGCTTTTCCTTCTTCGGCGTCTCGTTCGTCTATGTAATCTTCGAGGAAGGCACCGACCTGTATTGGGCGCGCTCGCGCGTACTCGAATATTTGAATTCGGCCGCGCGCCGGCTGCCGACCGGCGTCGCTCCCACCCTTGGACCAGACGCCACCGGCGTCGGCTGGGTCTATCAATACGTCGTGCGCGGGGCGCAAAAGAGCCTCGCGGAGTTGCGCAGTACCCAGGACTGGTACATCCGCTACGGCCTTGCCAAGGCGGAAGGCGTCGCAGAAGTTGCCAGCGTCGGCGGCTTCGTCAAGCAATACAGCGTGGTGATTGATCCGCGCCGGCTGCAGTCGCTCAGCATCCCGTTGTCGAAGATTCGCGACGTCTTGCGTTCGAGCAATATCGACGTCGGCGGCCGCACCATCGAACTGGCCGAGACCGAGTTCGTCGTGCGCGGACGCGGCTACATCAAAAATCTCGACGATCTTGAGCAGATCGTTGTCAAAAACGATCGCGGCGTGCCGGTGCTGCTGCGCGATGTGGCGCGGGTCGAACTGGCGCCGGATGAGCGGCGCGGCATCACCGAGGTGAACGGCGAAGGCGAAGCCGTCACCGGCATCGTGCTGCAGCGATTCGGCGAGAATGCGTTGTCCGTCATCCAGAACGTCAAGCAGCGGCTCGCCGAAATTGCCCCCAGCCTGCCGAAGGGCGTCACCCTCGACGCGGTCTACGACCGCTCGGACCTGATCTACCGCGCCATCGACACGCTCAAGCGCACGCTGCTCGAGGAAAGCATCATCGTCGCCATCGTCTGCGTGGTGTTTCTGCTGCACGTGCGTAGCGCGCTGGTGGCGATCATCACGCTGCCGCTCGGCGTACTGATCGCTTATCTGTGCATGTACCTGTTGGGGTTGAGCTCGAACATCATGAGCCTCGGCGGCATCGCTATTGCCATCGGCGCCATGGTCGATGCCGCGATCGTCATGATTGAGAACGCCCACAAGCACCTCGAGCGCGCCGCGCCAGGAAAGCCGAGAAGCGAGGTGCTGATTGAAGCGGCCGTCGAGGTCGGCCCGGCTCTGTTTTTCAGCCTTCTGATCATCACCGTGTCGTTCCTGCCGATCTTCGCTCTGGAGGCGCAGGAAGGCCGCATGTTCAAGCCGCTCGCCTACACCAAGACCTTCGCCATGGCGGCGGCGGCCTTGCTGTCGGTGACGCTGGTGCCGGCGCTGATGCTATTGTTTGTGCGCGGCCGCATCGTGCCCGAGCACCGGAACCCGTTGAACCGCGCGCTGATCTGGATCTATCGGCCGTTGATCCGCACGGCGCTTCGCTACAAGGCCGCCACCATCGCGATCGCGCTCGTCGTACTGATCGGCAGCCTATGGCCGGCGATGCAGCTCGGCAGCGAATTCATGCCCACGCTCAATGAAGGTACGTTGTTCTACATGCCGACCACGCTGCCCGGCCTGTCGGTCACCAAGGCGGCGGAGCTGCTGCAAACCCAGAACAAGATCATCAAGACGTTCCCCGAAGTCGCATTGGTGTGGGGCAAGGCCGGACGCGCAACGACGGCGACCGATCCGGCGCCGACCGAGATGTTCGAGACCGTGATCAACCTGAAGCCGGAAAGCGAATGGCGGCCCGGCACGACCATCGACACGCTGATCGCGGAGATGGACAAGGCGTTGCAGTTTCCCGGCGTGTCCAATGCCTGGACTATGCCAATCAAGGCGCGCATCGATATGCTCGCCACCGGTATCCGCACGCCGGTCGGGGTCAAGGTGTACGGCACTGATCTCGCCGAGATGGAGAATATCGCGCGCCAGATCGAGGCCGCGATACGCACGGTGCCGGGCACGACCAGCGCCTTCGCCGAACGCATCATCGGCGGCTATTATCTCAATATCGAGCCCAATCGCGCGCAACTGGCGCGCTACGGCTTGATGATCACCGACGTGCAAGACGTGATTGCCACCGCGCTCGGCGCCGAAGCGGTGACGACGACGGTCGAGGGCCGCGAGCGCTACACAGTGAGCATCCGCTATCCGCGCGAATTGCGCAGCGACCTGCAGTCGATCGCCACCCAAGTGCTCATCCCGCTGGCCAACGGGGGCACAGTACCGCTCGGTGAGATAGCCAAGGTCGAACTGGCCAAGGGGCCGTCCACCATACGAACCGAGAATGCGCAGCTTGCCGCCTATATCTATATCGATCTGCGCGACCGCGACATCGGCGGCTACGTCGCCGACGCGCAGAAAGCGGTCGCGACGCAGGTCAAGTTCCCGCCGGGTTACTACGTCAGCTGGAGCGGCCAATTCGAATACATGGAGCGCGCCAAGGCACGGCTCAAAATCGTCGTCCCGATCACCGTTTTGATCATCTTGCTCCTGCTGTACCTGAATTTCCGCCGGGTGACCGAGACCTTGATCGTCATGCTCTCGGTTCCGTTCGCGCTCGCCGGGGGCCTGTGGCTGATGTGGTGGCTAGGCTTCAATCTGTCGGTCGCCGTCGCGGTCGGCTTCATCGCCCTTGCCGGCGTCGCCGCCGAAACCGGCGTGGTGATGCTGATTTATCTCGATAACGCGCTTACGGCGCTGCAAGCGCAGCGTGTCGCGCAAGGCCGGTACTTCACGCACGATGATCTTTATGCCGCGATCATGGCGGGCGCGGTCGAACGCGTGCGGCCGAAGATGATGACGGTCGCCGCCATCATGGCTGGGCTGCTGCCGATCATGTGGAGCCACGGCACCGGAGCCGAGGTGATGCAGCGCATCGCGGTGCCGATGATCGGCGGCATGGTGTCGTCGACGGTGCTAACGCTCATCGTCATTCCGGCGATTTACGCGTTGGTCAAGGGCATCACGATACGCCTGTCAATACCGGTGCCGGCGGCTATCTAAGCGGACGCTGTCGGCTTACGCCCAATCGTGCGGGTAGCCCGCCTTCGCCAAGGCTTCGGCGCGGCAGCCTTCGTGCAATCTGGCTTGCGAGCCGAAGCTCCGAAGGAGCGAAGGCTGGAGCAGGTGAAGGGAATCGAACCCTCGTCATCAGCTCGGAAGATCTTTGTCAGCACTGTTACAAGGCCGCTCACAGCGCAACACCCGGCGACGGGCAGAACGCCGTAAACCCCGATATTCGAGTCGTTTGCCGGGCGATAATTCGCGGCTTAAGTCTTCAGCTTGGCATTGCCCGCGGCAGCGAACCTGTCGAAATCGCGCTCGAACGCGCGGTAAACGCGGTCGGCCAGGTCCTTCGTGTAATAATCGGACCATTTTTTGTGCTGGGACACGTTGATAGGCACAAACGCGTCCCGGCGTACGGCTTCGCTCGCACCGACGTGATCGAGCACACGGACGAAATCGGTGTTGAACGATTCGAGCCGGCCGACGAAATCGAGCCCGTCAACAGATCGCTCTGCAGCTGGAAATTCAGGTGAAGGCGCGCATCCACACCGTACTCGCCGACCAGCTCGCATTGATGCATTACATGTGGTCGAACGCGCGGAAAAAACAATTGCCCTTTGGGCCAGTCATGGAGGCTAGCAAGCCTCAATTTCCTCAACCTCACTGAGGCAACATTCGTTCCTGTGCACCTAAGTGCAATATCATTAGCGAGCCGTGAGATTTATCAGTTGTGGCAAATCATCAGATGCCGCCACGCATTTGATCTGATGGAGAGGCCGGATGGCATTTTTTCAGGGGTTGATTGCCGACCTCGAACGCAAGCGGGATGCGCCGCCGCTGGGTAGCGATTATTTCGCGTTCCGGCGAAAATCAGGAGCCACCAGTCAACAAACGATCAATGCACCCAAAGAGGTACTCCAATTTGCACCGAAAGAAATCCGACGTCATCATCAAACCGCCGAAGATCGGATCAATCAACTCGAGACTGAGATTGAACAGTGGCAGGATCGCGCCGGACGGGCCGAAACGCGGCTCCAATTCATTGAAAAATCGATTCAAAAAATCGCAGCGGGACTCGTTCGCTCCGCGCCAAGGAAATAGGTCGGTTTTCGGTTTACTTTTTGCCGAGGACTGATTTTGTTTCCGGATGTGGTAGCGGTCGGCGGCGTTCTCATGGATCGTCGCGAGGTCGTGGAGCGGGTGAAGGGAATCGAACCCTCGTCATCAGCTTGGAAGGCTGTTGCTCTACCATTGAGCTACACCCGCGGAACTTGTTGTCCATTTACCAGAGTTTCTGCCCGTCTTCGCGCACCCGGCTTGCCGAGCCGTAGCCTGCGATGCAGGCGAAGGTTGGTGGGAGAGGTAGGACTCGAACCTACGAAGGCATAGCCAGCGGATTTACAGTCCGCCCCCTTTGCCGCTCGGGACACTCTCCCCCAAAGCCGTCGCACCGTATTGATCTGATAAGAAAAACGGCCTCGCGCCGGCCGGTCGGGATGCGTGCGTTTTATGGGCAGCCCCCTAGGTTAAGTCAATGGAGGCTGTTCCGCCCGCAGCGGATCAAGTAAGGCACAGCGATGGCAATACGCCCCCCCACCCGTTCCGGCTCCAAACCGGGCGCCACCCGCCAGCAGATTGAGCGGCGCGAGCGCTTCGAACGCGCCCGCCGCGACAGCCTGCGGCCCGCCGGCGACGGCCCGGTTGTGATGTATGGCTGGCACACGGTGACCGCCGCGCTGGCAAACCCCGCGCGGCGCTTGCGCAAGCTGCTCGCCACCGGGAACGCCGCGCGGCGTCTGGCCGACGAGGGCGTTGCATCCCCGATCACGCCGGAGTTGGTGCGGCCCTCGGCGATTGCCGAACGGCTCACTCCCGACGCGGTGCATCAGGGCCTCTATCTGGAAACCGATCCGCTGCCCTCGCCCGCGATCGAGGATTTGCCGGCGCAAGGCGTGGTTCTAGTGCTCGACCAAATCACCGATCCACACAATGTCGGTGCGATCTTCCGTTCGGCCGCGGCTTTCGCGGCCTCCGCCATCGTGACTACGCAACGACACAGCCCGGACGCCACCGGCGCACTGGCGAAGGCCGCGTCCGGGGCGCTAGAATATGTGCCGCTGGTCAGCGTGCAGAACCTGGCGCGCGGATTGGCCGCGCTCAAGCAGAGCGGCTTTCTCGTGGTCGGGCTCGATTCGAGCGGCGATGCCGATCTCGCCACATTGCCGCTGCGCAGGCCGCTCGCGCTGGTGCTCGGCGCCGAGGGCAAGGGTCTGCGCCAGCTCACCAAAGAAACCTGCGATCACGTTGCCCGCATCGAGCTGCCGGGCGAGATCAAGAGCCTGAACGTGTCGAATGCGGCGGCGCTCGGTCTCTATTTCGCGAGTCGGCGCTCGGCTGACTGACACAAAAAAGCGAACGACGGGCCCCCAAAGCCCGCCGTCCGCTCCCGCTATTTCGTCTTGTCTATCTATTCGTCAGCTTTAACATTTGACCCACGCTCCTTGCGGAACAACCCGGCCCAATAATGGTGACTTCGGCCTCGGCGCGGATCACGCGCTGTTCGGCGTTTCCCTGGAACGCACCGGCATCCTCGATCCCGCGCTCGGTCTCGTTTACGACCGCTCGATCACTGTAGCCGCACCTGCGCCACTCGGCAGTCGGCGCGCGTTTGCCGCAACCGTCGAGGCAGTGCACGTAAGGATAGGCGCGTAGCCGGTACGGGACCGCATAGACGTTGGGCGCCAGTTCGACGGCGTAGGGCTCCTTCTCTTGCACGGCATAAGGATAAAGCGGCGACGACGGCGAGCAGAACGAGTTTGCGCGGGCGATCAACCATGATGTTCATCCGATTGGACATGCTTTCAAGGTTTCAACGAATGCGCATTTTGTGTGAGCCGTGCGCATGCGGCCTATGCCGCGTGCCGGGCTGAGTGTCTGGTTGCGTGTCGGCCTGGCTAACGGCCTGGGTCGCAAGTGGCTGCGCGCTGGTGGCATATAGGTGCTCGACCGCCCAGGCGTTCGACCAGGAACGGCGAAACGTCTTCGCCGGCTTCGGCGGGCGGCTGACGGCCGATAGATTTTCGTAGCGGCCGATCCGCGGCGCGACGCCGGTGGTCGGGAAATAGTGGTGATTGTGCCACGGCGCTTCCCAATAGGTGCGCACGACGACGCCGGGCTGGTCGTCATAGAGCCAAAGCATCTCGCTATGTTGTGCGTGTTCGAAATAGCGACCGGAATAAGGAGTTGAATAGCCAGATGGAAAATCGGCCGCACGCACGGCGCCGACCCCGGTGATGCCGAAACCCAACAGAGCGATGGCGAGCAGAACGCGCATCCGGCTCATCTCCAAAAAATCCGAATGCATTTTATACGAGGGCTTTACCTTGCCACCGGTAATCGCGAGGTAACATTAATTGCCGCCACGCCTTGAACATGCCGGAATTACCGGCACTAACTAGCGGCCGATTACCGGTTGCCAATGCAACATAGCGGCCATTAAAGTTAATCGCCGTGCCACACCGCTTGGCGAGGCTGGACATCGGCATCCCGGCTACAAGCGCGCTTTCACGCTGCTTAACGTCGCCTTCCGCCGGTCGAAGCTGGCGCAGCGGCTGGCGATTTTACAGGCCGTCGCCTGGCTGATCGACGTGCTGGTAAAGCTCACCGCGATCGCCTGATCGAGCGCGCGAAACCAAGGCGACCAGCCCGTCAGCTGCCGGGCGCCAAACGGCCGGGCGGCGGGAGCCGGCCGCCCTTGCCATCTAGGACCTCGCGCGCGGTCCCCGCGGATGATCGTGTTATCGGGCGAGGCCGATAGCTGTGAATTCGAGCCGGGTTAGCTCAACGATAGAGCAGCGGTTTTGTAATTCTCTTATGGGTGTATTGGTTTATCCTAGTCACTCCTTTTCTATTTGATTTCATTTGATTTTTAGGTGCCCGCAGCTGGCGCGCTGCGGCTGACCGCGGCGCGCTACTTCACGTCGTCCGGCCGCTCGATCCAGGCCAAGGGCATCGTGCCCGACATCGAGGTGCTGTAAGACGTGCCCGAGGACATTAAGGCCAAGACCGACACCAGCACTATTGGCGAGGCCTCATTGCGCGGCCACCTCCAGGGCGACGCAGGTAAGGAACAGACCGGCTCGCAGTCCTACGTTCCACCTGATCCCAAGAACGACAAGGCACTCACTATGGCGGAAGATTTGCTGCGCGGGACCACGGTCAAACCCGCTTTTCCGCCGAGCGTAAAGAACGTGTCAAGTCAGAAGTGAACGTCGCGGATCGCCGATTATTTTAACTTATTTGATTTTTTATATCGATGACGATGGCCGTATCTCCGAGCCACGCGTCAATCTTCTACCAGTTCGTTCCGATAAATCCCTTTATCGGAACCTGGCAGGCATTTGGCCGCCAGGCATAGGTCCATGTCAGCGAAATACTGGCAACTGCTGATTTTTACCCTTATTTCGGGCCCCTGATCTGATTGAATTTGGACAGCGCTCGTTCAAATTTGTCATTGAAGAGCCACATCGCATCGAGAATTTCACGGAAGGCTGCGGATGTTTTTGCCCTGTCAGCTTTTCCAAAGGTGAAGATGCTATTGTTTCGCAGATATCCCATGATTCTCGGATCGGAAATTTTATAGTTGGTCAAGTTGTCTGACTTAAGAGCGGCCCTCGTCGGAGTCGGAATAATCTGGATGAGTTCAAAAAGTTTCATTTGATCGATCGGATTTGGCAGCGTTTTCATGATCGCTGGTATTTGCTGGAAAAGGTCTGCGTGTGAGATCACAAGGGCATCTCTCACGGCGGTCCAATGATTGAGCCGATGATCTAAATGACCAACCCTCGTCTCTTCCTTGTCGTCACGAGTGCCCAGTGCAGGATCGAAGGCTACTATCGACTTTTTTATCGCTGCCCACTTCTTTTGACCGCTTCGGTCTTCAGCTGGACCTGTTTGCAGACTTCCTTTGTATGTATTCGAGCGCGCATTTCCTACATTTTGCTTGCCATTTGTCTCGGCAAAGAAGAGCCCAAGACTGATACGGCCCGCTGCTTCAGCATTTGTTGCATCAAGGCCATTGGCTCGCGCCATTGCGATCCCCAAGTCGACAACGTCCTTGAATGGAGAATCCGAGTTCTGCGCGTTGGCAGGCGGCGCCTCCATGATCTCGAAGAGGGTTCTATACTCATCGATCAGCGGCTCACTGTCGGCATCAAAGTACGCCGGAGGAATTCCGAATTTATTGGGTCTTCCAATTTTCGACGGAAGAGCATCGGTGAGATCTTTATATGCGCTCATCATGTTGATACGAGCGAGGTAGAGTGCTTGTCCTGGTAAGTTCGGCAGCCGTTGGTTCGAATTGATTTGTGCGCGCCGCTGGCTCAAGATTAGTCGAAAGTCGTTTACTACATTGTTGTAGTTATTGAGCGCATCCAACTGTGATTTTGTGAGTGCGGCGGGCTGCGGTGGTTGCTGTGCGCGCGCGGCAAGTGGCCACGCAGCTACCGCGCCGCCGAGAAGGGAAATGAACTCGCGTCGCCGCACACTCTTCATAGCGTTCAAAAGCCTCATTTTAGCTGATTAATTTTGGAAATTGCTTCATATAAGTCCTCTTATCGGAAGCAATCGCCGCCGGAATGGACATTTTGACCATAAGCCGCCAGGTCGGTCATAGCTCGTCAATGATCACGCTTGCGGTCTACGGCCATCTCTTTTCCAATACCGATGCCCGGGCTGCGGAGATCATGGAATCGACGCTCTCCAACCTTCGGACAGAGTAAGAGCAAATTGGCACACGGCCGGTGGCAATTCGGTGGCAATTTGGTAGGTCGTGTGCAAGAAATCCAGTAATGCCGGGTTAGCTCAGCGGTAGAGCAGCGGTTTTGTAAACCGTTGGTCGGGAGTTCAATTCTCTCACCCGGCACCAATAAAATTGGTAAAATTCGCCTGTTATCGCCATTCTCGTTCCGTCGGCGCGTGGGATGCTACGGCAACTTCTTTTTTATTCAGCGCGTGGACTGTTGGAGCGTCGAAACATTGCGCCGCTTTCGATTTGACCAGGATCAACACCACGTGACGCAATCCGACCACCATTGGGCCAAGGGGGCTCAACCGTGCTGATTGCTCTATTCGCAGATATTCATGCCAATCGGCAGGCGTTTAGCGCGTGTCTCGCGCAGGCACGCGATCAAGGCGCAGAGCGGATCGTGCTGCTCGGCGATTATGTCGGCTATGGCGCCGATCCCGAATGGGCGGTGACGACCGTCATGGAGCTAGTCGACAAGGGCGCCGTGGCTGTGCTCGGCAATCACGATAGTGCGGTCGCCAACCCGCGCGAACAGATGAACCTGGAAGCCCAGATCGTTATCGAATGGACGCGCGGCGAGCTCGGAGCGTCGCAGCGAAAATTCCTGGCCGGTTTACCGCTGATCGCGAACGACGACGAGCGGCTGTATGTCCATTCGGAAGCGAGCAGCCCCGCGAGTTGGACCTATGTAACGAGCACTTTGGAGGCCGCACGCAGCATCACCGCCACCTCCGCGCAAATCGGTTTTTGCGGCCATATCCACCAGCCCGCGGTCTACAGCATGTCGGCGACGGCGAAGATGACGGCTTTCTCGCCGACGACCGGCAGTGCCGTGCCCTTGCTGCAAGGACGGCGCTGGCTCGTGGTGCTCGGCTCTGTGGGGCAACCGCGCGACGGCAACCCGGCCGCATCATATGCGATGCTGGATACCGACACGCGCGAACTCACGTATTGCCGCGCGGCCTATGACATCGAACAGGCCGCCGCAGCGATCCGCAAAAAAGGCCTGCCGGTTTGGCTAGCCAACCGGCTATTCATGGGGCGATGAATGGCCAAGCCGCTGCATGAACCGGGTGTGGTCGTCGACGACTACCGGCTCGAAGAACGCGTGCATATCGGAGGCATGGCCACGCTGTGGCGCGTCTCGCACCCCGGCGCCACCATGCCGCTGCTGATGAAAGTGCCGCTGATCGGCGAAGGCGCGGATCCTGCGGCCATTGTCAGTTTCGAAATGGAGCAGATGATCCTACCGCGGCTCACCGGCGTGCATGTACCGAAGTTCGTCGCCGCCGGCGATTTCGCCGTGCAGCCCTACATCGTGATGGAAGCCATCGCCGGCAAGACATTGCTGCCGCGGCTGCCCGAACTCCCCTTGCCCGATGCGGAGGTTGTCAGGCTCGGCGTGAAGATCGCGACGGCGCTCGACGATCTGCACCACCAGCATGTCGTGCATCTCGACATCAAACCGAGCAACATCATGTTCCGGCCGACCGGCGAAGCGGTGCTGCTCGATTACGGCCTGTCGCACCACGATCGTCTGCCCGATCTGATGCAGGAAGAATTCCGCCTGCCCTTCGGCACAGCACCCTATATGTCGCCGGAGCAATTGCGCGGCATCCGTAACGATCCGCGCAGCGACCTGTTCGCGCTGGGCGTCCTGCTTTATTTCTTCTCGACCGGCTTGCGGCCGTTCGGCGAAAGCGAGACGCTGCGGGGGATGCGCCGGCGGCTCTGGCGCGATCCGCTGCCGCCGCGCGGCTTGCGGGCCGACTACCCACCCTGGCTGCAGGAAATCGTGCTGCGCTGCCTCGAGATCGAGCCGGCCTGGCGCTATCCGACGGCGGCGCAGCTAGCTTTCGACCTGAGCCACCCGACCCAGGTCAAGCTGACTAAACGGTCGGAGCGATTGAAGCACGATCCGCTAACCACCGTGTTGCGTCGGCGGTTCAATCAGGACGCGACGCGGCCATACGCCAAACAAGCGCTGGCCGCCCAGCTTTCGTCCGCGCCGATCGTTGCCGTCGCCATCGATCTCGTGGAGGGGTCGGCGGCGCTCAACGACGCCTTGCGGGTCACGGCCGGGCGCATTCTGGCGACGCTTCCCGCCGCCCGGCTTGCCTGCCTCAACGTGCTGAAGCAGGGCCGGCTCACGATCGACTTCACGCTCGACGAGCAGGGCCACAACCGGCAGATCGACCGGCTGGTCGGGCTGCGCCACTGGGCGGAGCCGCTGAAGCTGGAGGAGCCCCGCCTCACCGTGCACGTGCTTGAGGCGGTCGATCCGGCCGCCGCCATTCTCGAATTCGCGCAGAACAACCGAATCGACCACATCCTAATCGGCGCGCGGCAGAATTCGTTGATGCGCACGCTGCTCGGCAGCGTGTCGGCCAAGGTCGCCGCAGAGGCCCTCTGTACCGTTACGGTCGTTCGGCCGAATCCGACTGCCGCCGAAGAAAAACCGTCATCGGCAGATGACTCGGGCCCTTCGTCAACCGGATGAAATTCTGATGAAATTTTGTGTGAAAAAATGAGTCCCTGAGAAAATGACCTCGACGGCAATTCAATATTTGCGCAACCCGATGATATGGTTGGTTTTTCCAACTGAACGAGCGCGTTTATAAAGCGCTGGCCGCGGGTTCAATTCCCTTATCCGGCAGCGGAAAAGAGCGGTTTCGAGCGCCCTGGCGATCACCCGAAAGTCAGAGGACGCTGGCCGTCCGGGACCTTGTTCGGTGGTTGCCCAGTGTGTCAGACTGTAACCGTTACTCGTAATATCTTGGAGATCTAGCATGCCTCAGGGCACCGTAAAGTGGTTCAATCCGACGAAGGGCTATGGCTTCATCCAGCCGCAAGAAGGCGGGAAGGATGTGTTCGTGCACATCTCGGCGGTTGAGCGCGCCGGCCTTAGCACGCTGAACGAAGGTCAGACCGTTCAGTTCGAACTCGTCGAGAATCGCGGAAAGACATCCGCGGAGAACCTCAAGGTTAAGTGACCTCGTCGCCCGAGGCTACTTGCGGCCTTTTTGTCTGAACCTGGTTCCGCCGAACTGGTAAAGCCCGGCGGTTGCCGCGCGCCTTTTTTGGCGCGTCAAAAAGCATGCCCTAGCGCGTGAGCGTTTCCAGTTCGGGAAACGGCGCGTAAGCCGCTTCCTTGCAAAATTCTCGCACCTCTTTCGGCACGTCGAGGAAGCGGTCGAGTTTGTTCGACACATAAATCGCGGCGCCCTCTTTCGGACCGGCATATTGTCCGCCGCTCTTGCGCGCGTCAAAGCGCACACAGGCGACGTATCGTTCGCCCGGCCCGACCGGCTTGAGCTGCGGTTGCGACACCGCCGCGGCCCGTATATGGGTCGGGTCGTTGAGATAGGTGCGCATGTAGGCCATCAGGTCGACCTTGTAGTTTTGCGGAAAGACGTTCTGCGCCTCCCACTGCGCCTTCAGTTCGGCTGGACTTGGGCCGACTTCGGTCGCGCAGCCGCCGACCATGAGCACCGCTACCAGCGCTAACCACCGCATCCGCCGTCTCCGCATTACCCACCTTGCGCCCGCCACCGCGATCATAGCGGCTTGCCGCGGATCGGCTAGGGATGCAATGCGCAATGCTCGTAACAACTGTATGCTTGCAGCTATAATGAAATTTCGCATGGGGATAGCCATGAAACTCACACGACGAACGCTCGTCCTTGGCGGCATAGCCACGCCATTCGTGGCGCGGGCGCAAACAGCAGCCTGGCCGCCCAGTAACATCAGAGTCGTCGTCGCCTATCCGCCCGGTGGTTCGACCGATGCCATCATGCGGCTGGTTCAAAACCCGCTGCAGGAGCGCCTCAAAACGACGATCATCATCGAAAATAGAGCGGGCGCTTCCGGCAGCGTCGGCACCGGTTGGGTCGCGAAGTCCCCGCCTGACGGTAATACTTGGCTGGCCGTATTCGACAACCACGCGGCCAATCCGTTCGTGCTGCCGAGCCTGCCCTACGACAGCGAAAAGGATCTCGATCCGGTCCTGCTCATCGGCACGGCGCCCTACCTGATCGCGACGGCGAAAGCAAAGCCGTTCAATACGCTCACCGACATCATTGCCGCCGCCAAGGAAAAACCCGACGCCATCAGCTATGCCTCGGTCGGAAGCGGCAGCGTCGGTCATCTGGCAATGGTGCTGCTGGCGGACCGAGCCGGCGTGAAACTCGTGCATGTGCCCTATCGCGGCGGCGGACCAGCGATGACTGACGCGCTCGGCGGTCATGTCGATCTCCTCGTCGGCAGCACGGCGCTGTCGATGCCGCAGGTCAACACAGGAAATCTTCGCGCCCTCGCCCAGACCGGAACGACGCGCAATCCTTTCCTCGCTAACGTGCCGACCGTGAGCGAGAGCGGTTATCCCGGCTTCGAAGCCTATGCGTGGTGGGGCATCTTCGCGCCAGCCGGAACTCCAAAGCCGATCATCGAACGCTTCGGCAGCGAAATGGCCGCATGCCTGCGCGAAGAGCGCATCGCAAAACAGTTGACCGAAACCCAGCAGGTATCGCTGACGCTCGGCGGTCCGCAAGTCCTACGCGAGTTCGTCGCCAGTCAGATGCAGGTGTGGGAGAAAGTCGTGAAAGATCACGACATCAAGGGCGACTAGTGAAATAGACGCCGGCAGCGCGGTGTTTAAGAGAACGGCTGCCTGCCGAAGAAATGCCTTGCTCGCATGCAAGACGGAACACCATGCCAGCGCTTTCCCGCCGCTCATTCCTGACCGGCCCCCTGCTCGCCGCCGGTTGCGCCGCGCTGCCGGTGCCGGGACGCGCCGCGGCGCCCGCAGCCACGGCGCAAGGCCCCGGCGTCTACCGCTATAAACTGGGCGACTATCAGCTCACCGCGCTCTACGACGGCATCTGGTATCTGCCGATCGACGACAAGTTCGTACGCAATGTGAGCGGAACGACGGTGAACGAGGCGCTCGCCGCAGCGTTCCTGCCACCGAGCGTGCTGCCGATTTCATTCACCGCGCTGCTAGTGAATACCGGCGTCAAACTGGTGCTGATCGACACCGGCACTGCCGGTCAGATCACCGACAGCGCCGGCTTCATGAACGCCAATCTCGCCGCCGCCGGGATTGCGTCCAGCGCGATCGACGCCATCGTCATTTCGCATTTCCATCCCGACCACATCGACGGCATCAAGACCAAGGACGGCGATAAGGTGTTCGCCAATGCCGAGATCCTGGTGCCTGAGCCGGAATGGAAATTCTGGATGGACGACGGCAACATGAGCCGGGCGAGCGGCGCCGTGCATCGCTACTTCCTCAACGCGCGGCGCATCTTCAAAGACATCGCCAGGGAGGTGCGGCCGTTCAAGCCCGGTGACGAGGTGGCACCAGGCATTATCTCGCTCCCGGCTTATGGCCACACGCCCGGCCACACAGCCTTCGGGATCTATTCCGCCAACCAATCGATGCTAGCGATGAGCGACATCGCGCGCGAGCCGTGGCTGTTTGTCCGTCACCCGGAATGGCAGCCGAGCTATGACATGGATGGGCCGCTGGCCGCCAAAACGCGCACTGTTATTCTCGATCGCGTGGCGGCCGACCGCATGCTGGTTGAGGCCTATCACTTCCCGTTCCCGGCCTGCGGCCATGTGGTCAAGAGCGGCAGTGGTTACGAGTTCGTGCCGATCATGTGGCAGCCGCTCTAACGCAGATCACATCTTCGACAATTTGGCGATATCAATCGAGCGGGCATAAGCGAGTTTCGCGTCCACGTCGGCCGAGCCATCCACCGTGACCAGGAATTTATTGGCGACGACCATATTGATCGAACCTTCGCGGGTCTGCAGCGCCTGCTGGCCGCCGACGCGGATGAGCTTGCCAATGGCGCCGGCAATCGTCGGATTGATCAGGAACTGCGCGAAATGCACGACCAGCGTCGAGTCCCCGGTGATGCGCACCTCTACGTCGCGGTCGTGGGGACCGGTATAGCGGCGGCTCGCCGAGGTGACGCCGAACACGGTGACGCCGACCGACGTGGTCTCGGCCTTCTCGGCCTTCCAGCCCGGCAGTGCTGCCGGCAATAACGCGGCGAAACTCTCGGCATTCTTCTGCCCCACCAGTTGCGAGGCGAGATCGAGCGACTGCTTGGCGCCCGCCATGTCGCCCGCCTGATAGGATTTGCGGGCCGCATCGATGGCCTCGAGGATATCGTCTGCGGACAGCGCGGGCAGCACCAGCGCGGCAAGGAACACGGCCGCAAACAGGCCCCGCAACATCGGCATGGTTCGCCCTCCGGAAATATGCCGAAGTAGTTCTATCAGAAATTCCCGAGCGCAGCCCCGCCGCGTTCCAAGTCTTTTCAATTTTAATATTTGACTTCCGCCTTGAACATGACTGTGCGTCGAGGCAACGGATAGGCGCTATAGAAATTCGGAACGAAGACAACCGCGTAGTCGACCAATTGCCGGTCGAACAGGCTCTGCACCGAGGCAGACCAAAAAAACAGTCGCCTTCTGCGCCGATCCGCAGGTCAACCACCACATAGGCGGGCAATTTATAGGTCGCGGATTTGGCCTCGTCGCCGTCGATCCAGCGCGAGCTGCTGTACCGCACGGCCGGTCGCGGCATCAACAGACTATTCAAGCCAATTCAAAATGTGGCCCCGCCGCGAAGCATAAACGTTCGACCCGGTTGCGGATAAGCTGTGTAGTAGCCCGGTGTGAACGCGCTCGCGATGGCATAATCGAAATAGCTGACGTTTAAGAGATTCAAAACGGCGGCCGACCAAAAGAAACGATCGTATTGTCCGCCAATCTTCACATCCACCGTGGCGGTCGCGGGGATGAGGGGTTGCGTATTGGCTTGATCGTTGTCCATGCGACGTTCACCCACGAAGCGCCCGGTGACGTCGAGGACGAGCAATTTCTTCCAGATATCCCAGGACAGGCCCGCGTTGCCGCTCCAGCGGGACACCAACGGAATCTCATTACCCGCGAATGGTCCCACGCGGAAGGTTGCCTGCGTATAGGCAAAGCCGCCACGCAGACGAACGTCATCCGTCAGTTGATAGGCGGCGCTGTTCTCCCAGCCCAGACGCTGTGTCGGATCGAGATTCACATCCACGAAAAGCGCTGGAATAAAATGGATTTCGTTTTTGAGCTCCATGACGTAAGCGCTGCTTTCGACATTGAACCGCCCCCATTTCGCACGAAATCCGGATTCGCCGTCATAGGATGTCTGCATTTTCAAATCCAAACTTGCCGGAGCGGTAAAACCAAATGGATTGCCGGCTCCCACTCGTTCGTCCGCATTGGGCAAGCGGAACGCGCGGGCGGCGCGGGCGAAAAACGTAAAGGCCGAATTTATGCGATATTCGGCGCCCAGGTGCGTAGCATATTGCCATTCGCTTATGTCGACCGGCGGCGCCTGCGGATTGGTGGCGTAGAATCCGGCATTGGGATCCACGCTCGCATTATAGTCATCCTGCCCTCTGACCATGTTGCGCTGCAGGCGTCCGCCAAAAGAGATATCCATGTTGGGCAACACGGACGCCGTGTTCATGGCGTAAATGGCGACTGTCGTTTGCTGAATATTATAGTGATGAATATCTTCGCCGCCCGGCGCTTGCGGCCGGTCTGAATCATACTGGGTGTTGTAAAAGTCGACGCCGGTCAGGAGATGGTTTTGGACGCCAAATAGCTGATGATGCGCATCTAACCGCGGGGTCAGCGACGACGTCGTCATGATCGCGTTGACGTAATTGCCAGGAACGGCGGTCAATGGATCGAAACTAAAAGTCGGATTGTTGAAGTAGTTGTAAAACAGACTTTGTTGGAATTTCCGCCGCACGCCACCATCGACGATAAGTTCAGCGCCCGAATCGAGCGAGTGTGTAAATCCTGTCGTTATATTGAAGTCCTGTTTATGGGCCCAATCAAAAGGCGTAACCGAGGCGCGCGGATTGTCTAGAGTGATCGGATAGACCAGAGGCAAATTGGGAAGGCCGGCAGGAAGATTTTGTCGTTGGCTATCGGCCGCGATATTTAGATAACCGCTCCACCCGAGGCTCTTGTAGTTCAGATTGCCGATGACATTTTGCTGCCTCAACTCGCTGTTTTGGCGATAGCCCGATGAGGTCGCGACGTTCCCATAAACAGACGTCGACCAAGGCCCCGATGAACGGCTTGCGGACATACGGCCTTCTTGAAAACCATAGGAGCCGACGGCGCCCTCGACGCGGCCTGTGAGCGGCGATGACGGCGCGGTTTTCGTCACGATGTTGATGACGCCCCCAATGGCGCCATCGCCATAAAGGACGGTTCCGCTATTGCCTCGCGTAATTTCAACGCGCTCGATGCTATTAAGCGGGATCGATGAAAAGTCGAATCCTTGTAGATCGAAATCCTGGAAACGCCGCCCGTTCACAAGGATAAGAACGTTCGATGGTGCGAATGCGCCGAATCCGCGCAGATCGACCATATCGCCGGTGCCGGTCTGGCTGCCCAACAGGTGCGTGACTTGCACGCCAGTCGCCCGCGACAAAATATCCGACAATGATTGCGCCGGCGAATGCTCGATATCATCGGCCGTGATCACCGATGTCGAGGCACCGGTAATGCTCCCGCCCAATCGAGAGGACATAACGTCGATTGGCGGTAATTGAAGCGAATCCTGTGCGCTCGCCGTCCGGGCATGCAAAACTGCCATCGCGAGCGCGACAGCGGTTACGCAAAGTTTCGTTCCCATGACGCAACGCTCCTTCGTTTGCGCCCGCGCGAAGGCGGACTCATCGGGTGAGACCAAACCCGATGCGAAAGACACGCTAAGCAGCACGCATACGACGACGCGCGATGCTCACATGCGTAATGTCGTGGGAGAGCTTCTCTCACGGCTTCGCACCGGCATTGTCGTCACCGCTGCGAAAGACGCTCCGTATGGACGCCCCGACCACCGGTTGGGTGACCGCGCTGGCAGGTCTCCTGGCTCGCGGGTCGTTGCTCAGTTGCGTCCGGCCTTCCCGGTTTCCCAGTGGCCATGCGGACGCGGGCTCGCCGCTTACAGTTGCGGGGGCAGCCACGGACTTCTGCGCATTCGCAAAGAACGAACCGGCAGATTCCGTGTTCCCTCTTTCGTCCCCGGATTCACCCGGGGAACCAGCACGTTAAGTTAAAATGTTCCCTCCAACGCGCGCACGAGTCAAGCGCCGCCACCGGCAGCGCTTGCTCGTTCCAACAGCCGAAGCAGCGATCAGCCGGCAATCTTGCTCTTAACAGAGTGATTGAACCGTTTCACCTGCTTAAGATGCTTTACGTGTTTCACATGCTTCACGTGCGCGTAGTGTTTCCGGTGATGCCGGATCTTGGCGACGTTCTTTTTGGTCTTGGTGACCTTCATTTCAGTCGTCTTAACTTTGACGTCGGCCTTCACCGCCGGCTGGCCGGTAGTGGCGGGCGAATTGGACGTGCCAATGCTTCCGGGAGTTTGCGCCAGCGCGGGGCCGGCGATCAGGCTCACCGCTATGACGGCGGCCGCGAGTTTCCTCATCATGGTCGTTATCCTCTTCTCGAAACGGGTTGCCGCGAACCCTGGGGTTGTTCGGCCGACCGGTTTGGCGCCGATCGTTGTCCACAGGATACGCGCGCGGCACTGAACCCGCTCTGAAGTGCGCCGTTATCGCCCAATTCAAACAGCGGTACTGGCCGGTGTCCGAAACCGGGCGGGATCGTGACGCGGCTAAATTTTTCCTAACAAATGGGACTAGCCCCCGATCACGGATTGTTTTTTCCGTATCGGAGCGATTCGCCGTATTCTGACGCCCGAGCCCTTTTAGAGGAGTGGTTCCCCATGACCCCGACCCAAGCGTTGCGTCACATCGGCCTTTTTGCCGCCGCCGCCTTGCTCGTGACCGCCGTGAGCATCAAGCCGGTGGCCGTCCATGCCATGGGCACCGACACGCCGTACCCAACGACCGATGACGACGGCAAGAAGAAGAAAAAGAAGAGCAACATGATCGAGCAGCAGGAGCAGCAGTTGGCGCAGGAAATTTTCCTGCGCGACTACCGCGCCGCCCGCCAGCTGATCCTCGCCGGCAACTACCAGGCCGGCATCGCCGCCATGCATGCGCTCGGACATGACGAGCATCCGGACGTCGCCAACTATATCGGCTACTCGTTCCGCCGGATGGGCAACTACGATCAGTCCAAGGTCTGGTACGGAAAGGCACTCGCTTCCGACCCTAACCACGTGCGCACCTGGTCCTATTACGGCATGTGGCAGATGGAACAGGGCAACCGGCTCAAGGCCGAGGATTTCCTTCACAAGGTGAACGCACTCTGCGGCAGCACCGACTGCAAGGAATATATTCAGCTCAAGGCCGTGATCGACGGCACGGGGACTTACTAACGACTTCGTGTCCTGGACGCGGTGCAGCGCGCATGCGGTGCACCACAGATCCGGGAGCGTTCCAAACTCATAAGTCGCTAAGGTCCCGGGTCTGCAGCGCACCACGAAGACGTGCTGCGCTGTGCCCGGGACCCGTCATTTCTGACCGCCCGTCTCCTTCACGATCCACTGGTGATAGACCGGGTCGAGACATTCCACCGGCAATACCATGACCGCCGGCGTGGTATAGCTGTGCAATTCCTTCACCGCCGTGCGGACCGGCTCAGCCAGTGCGACGCGGGTCTTGATGATCATCACCACTTCCTCGGCCCGCTCGATTTTGCCCTCCCACCAGTAGTGCGAGATCATTCCCGGCAGGATATTGACGCAGGCCGCCAGCCGGCGCCCAACGATTTTGCACCCGGCCGCTTCCGCCTCGACAATCGAGGGCCAAGTCGTATAGACGAGCACCGCGCGTTCCATAGTGCAGTCCTTAAGAGTTGGCCCCAATGAGCCGCCCGCCCCCGCGTTTCAAGCATATCGCTTTTGTCGCCGGTTCGACACTTGAGGCGCGCGAGGCCTATGAGCGGCTGCAAGGGCGCTACGGCAATGTCGAGCCGAAGGACGCCGACGTGATCGTGGCGCTCGGCGGCGACGGCTTGATGCTGCAAACCCTGCATAAGTTCATGAATTCCAGCAAACCGATCTACGGCATGCACCGCGGCACCGTCGGCTTCCTGATGAATGATTTTTCGATCAACAATCTCATCGAGCGACTCACCGCCGCGCAAATTACCGTCATCCACCCGCTAGTGATGCGCGCGCGTGATTCCGCCGGGCGCATGCATGAGCATCGCGCAATCAACGAGGTGTCGTTATTCCGCCAGAGCGCGCAGGCCGCGCACCTGCGCATCCTGATCGACGGCCAGGAGCGGCTGGCCGAGCTCATCGCCGACGGCCTGTTGGTATCAACGCCGGCGGGCTCCACCGCCTATAACCTGTCGGTGCAAGGCCCGATCATCCCGATCAACGCGCCGCTGCTCGCGCTCACGCCGATTAGCCCGTTCCGGCCGCGGCGCTGGCGCGGTGCGCTTCTCCCCGACAAGGCCAAGGTCACCATCGAGGTCAAGGACGCCGACAAGCGGCCGGTGGCCGCGGTTGCCGATTCCGACGAGGTGCGCTCGGTGCGCAGCGTCGACATCGAGATGGATCACGGCATGTCGCTCGACATGCTGTTCGACCCCGGCCACAGTCTCGACGATCGTATTTTGCGCGAGCAATTCGGATTTTGAGAACGGCGAATGGCGAAAAAATTTGATTTTTCGGTCAACGGAAAACCGGTCAGCGTTTCTCTCGACAACGAAGAGACGCCGCTGCTCAATGTCTTGCGCAACGAGCTCGGCCTGATGGGCACCAGGTTCGGCTGCGGGCTCGAGCAATGCGGCTGCTGCATGGTGCTGATTGACGGTCAACCTGAGAAATGCTGCAGCAAGCCGGTGTGGAGCGTCGCCGGCAAGCAAATCACCACCATCGAGGGGTTGGGCACGCCCGAGCGTCCTCACCCGCTGCAGCAGGCCTTCATCGACGAGCAGGCCGGCCAATGCGGTTACTGTCTCTCCGGCATCCTGATCACGGCTAAGGCGCTGCTCGAAAAAAATCCGTCGCCGACGCGCGCACAAATCGCCGCGGCGCTCGACGACAATATCTGCCGCTGCGGTACGCATAACCGCATCATGCGGGCTGTCGAAAAAGCAGCAGCGCAAATGCGCGCAGGAGCACGCGCATGATCCCGAAAAGTCGGAACCGATTTTCGGATAAGAACATGCGCAAGATCGGAATCTTCCCATGAACGCCCCTCTTCCCGGTCCGCTCGCCGACAATCCGAGTCTCGACTACTGGGTATCGTTCCCTTCGCCCGGCAAAGTCAGCATCGGCACCGGCCGCGTCGAACTCGGTCAAGGCGTGTTGACCGCGATGGCGCAGATCGCCGCCGACGAGCTCGACGTGGCGATGGAGCGCATCGCCATCCGCTCCGGCGACACCGAGCGTACGCCGAACGAGGGCTACACCGCTGGCAGCCAGTCGATCCAATTCGGTGGCGTCGCCATGCGGCAGGCCTGCGCCGATGTGCGTGCGCTGTTTCTCGAACAGGCGGCCCAAGTCATTGACTGCGCGGCAAGCGAGCTCATCGTTTGCGACGGCAGCATCCTGCGCAAAAACGCGCCGACCGGCCAGGATTACTGGACGCTCGCCGGCGCGGTGAACCTGGCCGTCAAGGCGACCGGCAGCGGTGCGCGTAAGCCGGTTACAGACTTCGACACAATCGGCCAAAGCAGCGAGCGCCTCGACCTGCCGGACAAGATTTTCGGTAAGGCCGTCTTCATCCACGACTTGGTGCTCGACGGCATGGTGCATGCGCGGGTGGTGCGCCAACCCAACCGCGGCGCCACCATCGGCGCCATCGACGAACAGGCGATCAAGCGCGCCGCCAAGGCGTCGGTCGAATTCGTGCGCCACGGCAATTTCCTCGCCATCGTGGGCAATGATGAGACCGCCGTCGATCTGGCGGGCGCCGCCGCGGTCAATGCCGTGACATGGCAAAACGTCGAGACGCCGACTGCGCTGCAAGCGCAGGCCTCCTGGCTGATGCAGCGGCCGTGGATAGACCGCGTCTTCGGGGCACCGGATGCGGGCGGCGGCCAAGGCCGCCAGCGCTTCGAGGCCACCTATAGCCGCGGTTATCTCGCGCATGCTTCGATCTCGCCGTCCTGTGGCTTGGCGGAATTTCGCGATGGCCATCTGACGGTGTGGACGCATTGTCAGGGCGTGTTTCCGTTGCGCGCGGCGCTGGCGAAAGCGCTCGGCCTCGATGCCTCCGTCATCACCGTGCACCACGTGCAAGGCTCCGGCTGCTACGGCCATAACGGCGCCGACGATGCCGCCGCCGATGCCGCCATCATCGCCATGCAGATGCCGGGCAAACCGATCCGCGTGCGCTGGCGGCGCGAGGAAGAATTCGTCTACGAGCCGAAAACCCCGTCGATGGTCGTCAAGGTACACGCTTTGCTTGATGATGCCGGCAAACCGACCGACTGGACGCAGGAAATCTGGAGCGCCACTCACAACAAGCGGCCCGGGGCCGGCGGCGTTCTATTGGGCGCGGTCGCGCTGCCCACGCCGATGCCAGAGCCACCGCCGAACGATGTTCCAGAAGCCAATGGCGGCGGCGCCACCCGCAACGGCGAGCCGCTCTACGATATTGCGGCCAAGCGTATCATCCACCACCTGGTGACGGAGACGCCGGTACGCACCTCGGCGTTGCGCAGTCTGGGCGCTATGCCCAACGTGTTCGCGCTCGAATGCTGCATCGATGAGCTGGCCGAGCGCGCCGGCCAAGATCCCGTGCAATACCGGCTGTCGATCACCGCCGATAAACGCGCGCGCGCGGTGATCGAGAAGGTCGCCACCATGGCGCGCTGGAATCCGAAAGAGCCGGGCGGCGCCGGCCACGGCCGCGGCATCGCCTTTGCTCGTTACAAGAACCGGGCCGCCTACTCCGCCGTGGTGGTCGAGCTCGACGTCGACGAGGAAATTCGCCTGGCGCACGTATGGTGCGCGACCGACGCCGGGCTCGTCATCAATCCGGACGGCGTGATCAACCAGCTCGAAGGCGGCATCATCCAGTCGGCGAGCTGGGTGCTCAAGGAGCAGGTCCGATTCGACAGCGGCGTCAACTCGATCGACTGGGAGACCTACCCAGTGCTAAAATTCAGCGATGTGCCGGAGATCGACATCGAGCTGATCAATACCAAGGACGAGGTGCCGCTCGGCGTCGGCGAAGTGACCGCCGGCCCTACCGCCGCGGCGATCGGCAATGCGGTTTCGCACGCGCTCGACACGCGCATCCGCGATCTGCCGCTGACGCGCGACCGCATCATGGCGACGCTGTTGAAGGCTTAGGGGTCAGATTCGCCGCAGTGGATTGGTGAGGGCGAAGAAAAAGCCCGCCGTCGTGTACGCCGCCATGGTCAGAAAGGCGGCGCGAAACGCTGCCTGGATATCGGCTTGGATGGTGGCCAAGTGACCGGGCAACAGCAAGGGTCCGACGTTTGCGTGCTTGACCATGGTCGCGAAGATGCGGGCAGCTTCCGGATTCCTGACGGCGAGGTAGGCGAACAAGACGGTCGCCACCAGCGCGGTCCCGAAGGCGGCGCCGATCGAACGCGAAAACTGCACCGAGGCAGCTGCTTCGCCGAGGCGCAACAGGCCCGCGGCGCTTTGCACGCTGACCTGCACGACTCCCATCACCGTTCCCATGCACAGCCCAATGCATAGCAGCAAGCCGGCAAGCGCGGGCGTGCCGAGCGCGGACGCCCAAAAGGCGAGAACCACAAAACTTGCGGTGACCAGCGAAAGGCCAACGACCGGGTAAACCGTGGTCAATCCGGTCTTGTGGACCAGCCGACCGGTCAGCAGCGATCCGGTTCCGATGCCAATGGTGAGCGGCACCAGCAAGAAGCCAGTTTCCGACGGCGAGGCCCCCCGCACCACTTGCAGATAAACCGGAAGGAACGTGATCAAGGAAACCAGGGCGCCGCCGTGGCAGGCAGCCAAGGCGTCGCTGTGCCAGATCGCCGGCTGGCGCAACAGCCCAAACGGAATGAGCGGCGATGGCGTCTGGTTCTCATGTTGTATCAGCCACCCCAGCGCCACCAGGCCCGCCGCGAACAGGCCGGCGCCGAGCGGCAGCGCACTCAGATTGACGTGCTGGACCTGCTCCAGCGAGAGCAGCGTCGTTGCAACGAACACCGTGAACAGGAGGAGGCCGCCCGGGTCGGCCCGCCAAGCCAGCCGTTCCATAGTCGGGCTGGGCAGCCGCCAGATGAGCGCCACCGCGCCCAAGCCGATCGGCAGGTTGACCAGAAAGATCGATTGCCAGCCGAATTGCTCGGTCAGATAGCCGCCGGCGATCGGTCCAAATGTATTGGCACAGACCGCAACCGCGGCGAGGTAACCTTGGAAGCGCGCCCGCTCACGCGGCGGGATCGCTTCTCCGATTAGCGCCTGCGACAGTGTCATCAGCCCGCCGCCGCCCAATCCCTGCAGCACGCGGGCCAGCGTCAGCAGCTCGATGCTGGGCGAGGCCGTGCACAGCAGCGAGGCGATAATGAAAACGGCGAGCGCCACGAACATCAGCCGGCGGCGGCCGAACGCGTCGCCCAGCCGGCCGTAGATCGGCGCCGCGATCGTAGATGCGATCAGGTAAGAGACGACGATCCATGATGCCCGCTCGAATTGGCCGGTGGAGGCTGCGATCGCCGGCAACGCGGTGGCGACGATGGTCTGATCCACCACCGCCAGGAACATCGGCAGCATGATCGAAGGGAATACGGTCAGGAAAGCCGGATATTTCGATGCTGCGGGCCCGGCGGGGCTTTTGCTTTGATCGGGCCCGTTCGACAAATGAATGAAGTCCCTGCTCTCGTGCGGCCGACAGGCTTATCAGTGTGCCATGAAGACAGGCAAGGTCGCGTTGGCGAGAATGTGACGCGTTGCTCCGCCGAAGATCATCTGGCGCAACCGACTCTGCGTGAAGGCACTCTTGACGAGGAGGTCGCAGCTAAGCGAGGCCGCATGCTCGAGCGTGATTTCACCGGTCGCTTCTCCGCCGGTGCGGGCTCCAGGCTTGACCGTTAGCGCCGTTGCTTTGATGCCGTTCCGACGCAGGTGCTGCGCGGCCTCTTCGACAGACGGACCGCTCGTGGCGCCGCCTTCCACAGTGAACACCGTCACCTTGTCTGCGAGGCGCAGCAGCGGCAGCGCGAAGGCGTTGGTGTGCGCCTGTTCGGTGCTGCGGTTCCATGAAATGAGCACGTTGCGTCCGATTGTCTTTGGCGCGGTCGGCGGCACGATCAATACCGGCCTGCCACTTTCGAACAACGCGGCTTCCAACGGCGGCATGCGGGGATTTTGCGGCTCGGGTCCCGGCCGGCCGAGCACGATCAGATCGAAGACGCGGCCGTAACTGCCGATGAAGGCATCGTCCGCAAGCTCCTCCCGCGGCCAGCCATAGGAAAAGATCGCCGGCTCGGGCGCGCCCGGCGGCACGCCATGAGCTTGCATGAAGGCTTTGAACTGGGCGCATGCCTGCGGCGCGCTGTCGGCATCGAAGGCGTGGGAGATCGCCAGGTTGCTGACCGGCTCGACAGTCATGTAGGTACCTGGCGAAGGCCGGACCGCGAAGCCTTCCATGTAACCATCGAATTCGCGGGCAACCAGCCGGGCGGCTTCGAGAACCGCTGGCATCGCGTCGTGATCCTCGGTCGGTATCAAAATGGTCTTCATGCCGGAGCCGTATGAGAGCAAAACCTACTCCAACAATGACTGTCCTTGTCGAGGGGTCCAGGCGGAACGATGGTTCTGACGCCCGCCGGCGCCGCGCCGGTATCCTAAACCCTTCCTTAAGGGCACCCCAGTAGCTTTTCTCAGACGGAATCGGGCTTAACGCCCGAGGCCCGGGGCACCATGGTTCGCATCGAATTCAACCGTCAGCGTTTCCTCGTCATCGACGACAACGCCCATATGCGCCGGCTTCGCTCACGCTGCGTGGTTGACCGGATCGGTACTGGAATATGCTCGGGTTCGCCGCCGCTTGCGGAAAAAGCTCGGCGGCGTTGGCGCGCGGATGACATGCCGTGGTGTTGATCAGCTTCGAAGCCCAATCGGAGCCGAGGAAATGCGCGATGTAGAGTTCGCCTTCGGAGGGCTGACGCCCGATCGCGGAGTCCAGCTGCGCGGCATTGGTCTGGGTGAAGGCGCCCGCATTGGTCGCGCTCACGGTCGGATCGCTGCGCAGGCGCATGATCGCCGCGCGTTGGATCGGATCGGTCACCTCGTAACGGCCGTCCGCATTCAGCGTAATGGCGTCCGCATATTGGCCATAGCCGTGCACCGGTCCGGCATTCTTGAGGGTCGTGAACTAGGTCTGATCGATGAACTGGTAGACGACGAGGTCGTTGCCTGCGCGGCCGGATTGAGGTTGGATTCCATCCGCGCGGTGGTCAGCAGATATTCGAAGCTGGCGCCGGTCGAACGCGCCGCGTCGCGGATCGCGCCCGCGACGCGCGCCGACGCATTGGCTATGATGGAATCGATCGCCATATCTGGCCTTAAAAAGACGGGCCTCAAGGTCGCGGGCCGAACCTATGGCCAAACCGGACACCGACATTCGCGAACTCTGTCGATCCTGGGTAATTATGATAAATGAATGATTAACGGCGGCGGCAACGAGGCGCTCCGGTCACGATGCGGAGGACAGCGATGGTGGACACGATCCAGCGGCACAAGCGCGGCGGGCTCTATTTCGAAGACTTCGAGGTCGGCAAGACCTACGAGCACCGCTACACGCGCACCGTCACCCAGATGGACAACATGCTGTTCTCCAACATGACGCTCAATCCGCAGCCGCTGCACATCGACCGGCACTTCTGCGAGCAGGAAACTGAGTGGGGCCAGCCGCTGATGAATTCGCTGTTCACGCTCGGCCTGATGATCGGCATCCAGGTCTCCGACATGACGGTCGGCACGACGATCGCCAATCTTGGCATGACCGACGTAAAATTCCCCAACCCGCTGTTCGAGAACGACACCCTCCACTGCAGTACGCAGGTCGTGAGCAAGCGCGAATCGAAGTCGCGGCCCGGCGCCGGCATCGTCGAATTCCATCACAAGGCATTCAAGCAGGACGGCACGCTGGTCGCCGAATGCCACCGCAATGCCTTCATCAACATGCGGCCAAAGTGAATTGATGCGCTCACTTCTGTTCGTTCCCGCCGATGGCGGGGCCAAACTCGACAAGGCGATGACGAGCGGCGCCGACGCCGTGATCCTCGACCTTGAGGACTCGATCGCGCCGGAGCGCAAAGCGCAGGCGCGCGCCGCCGCGTTGGAATTCCTCAAGGCCACGCAAACTAAGAAACAGCGCCCTCGCCTCTTGGTGCGCATCAACGGCCTCGACACCGGCATGACCGATGCCGATCTTGACGCCGTGGTGCCTGGAAAGCCCGACGCCATTCTTTTTCCAAAGGCGGAAGGCGGGGCAACTGTTACGCATGTCGATGCCAAGCTCACCGCGCGCGAGGCCGTCGCCAACCTACCCGAAGGATCGATCAAGATTTTGGCGCAGACGGTGGAAACGGCCGTGGGCCTGTTCACCGCCGGCAGCTATCGTAATTCCAGCGCGCGGCTAATCGGGATGACTTGGGGCCCGGAGGATCTGTCGTCGGAACTGGGCGCCGAAGCCAACCGCGATGCGGACGGCATGCTCACTGAGCCCTATCGGCTGGCGCGTGCAATCTGTCTGTTTGGCGCGGCAGCGGCCAAGGTACCGGCGATAGAGACCATCCACGTCAACTTCCGCGATCATGAGGTCTTGCGCCGTGACACCGAACTCGCGCGCCGCGACGGCTTCAGCGGGCGGCTGGCCATTCATCCGGCGCAGGTGGCGGTGATCAACGAGGTGTTCACACCCAGCCCCGAGCAGATTGCCAAGGCGAAGGCGGTGGTCGCCGCCTTCGCGGCGCAGTCGGGCGCCGGCGCGGTCGGCATCGATGGCAAGATGTATGACCGCCCGCATCTGCTGCGGGCGCAGGCCTTGCTGGCGCGCATCGGCTGAATTTTACTCGGCCGCTTCCGCCGGCTTCCTCGATCATCGCCGCCAGCCGTGCGGGGCGGATGCGGGCGTTGGTTTTGTCGAGGCGTCCCGATGTAGACGTCGTCGCCGAGGATATGGCGCTCGGCGCAGTCCTTGGCCAGACCATATAGAGCGAGGCGAGCGAATTCGACGGAATCGGTGAGCGCATCCACTGGATGACATAGCCGTCGGCGTCGTAATGCGATGGCTTGACCAGCACGAGACAGAACCGCCGCCGTGCGCCGACTTGAGTTGCCGCTGTCGCTGCCAAACCGTCCCTTAAGACAAAACCATGCGAAACGAGGATATATTCATAACCCTACCTGCGATTTTCGTTCAGTAAAACCGATATCGACGCTTAACGGCGCGGTTTGCCGGCCGTCCCGCCATAGACCGATTGCGGGTCGAACGTCTTGTTGGCACTACGGAATTCCAGCATCACCGCTCCGCTCTTGCCGAGCGGAACCGCGCGGTAGAAGCATGAGTGCCGCCCGGTGTGGCAGGCGCCGGGGCCGTCCTGCTCGACATTGAGCCAGAGCGCGTCCTGATCGCAATCGACGCGCAGCTCGACCACGCGCTGGACGTGGCCGGATATCTCACCCTTCTTCCACAGTGCCTTGCGCGAGCGGCTGTAGTACCAAGCCTCGCCGCTTTCGATGGTTTTGCGCAAGGCTTCCGCGTTCATGTACGCGACCATCAGCACGTCGCCCGATTTTATATCGGTGACGACAGCCGTGATTAGCCCATCAGTGCCGAATTGCGGCGCAAAGGCCAAGCCTTCCTCGATCTTGGATTTGTTAGACAAACTCGCCTCGCGTCGGTTACGCGGGGCTCAGCGTTGCGCCCCACGCAGCATGGTCATGAAACGGATTTGCTCGTTGGCATCCTCGCGGAACGCGCCGGTGAAATGCGTCGTCACGGTCAACGCGCCGGGCTTCTCCACTCCGCGCAACGACATGCACATATGCTCGGCCTCGATCATCACCGCGACACCGCGCGGTTTGAGGATTTCGTCGATCGCGATCGCCACCTGCGAGGTGAGATGCTCCTGCGTCTGCAGGCGGCGCGCATAGACATCGATCAAGCGCGCCAGCTTCGACAGGCCCACCACCCGCTCCACCGGCATATAAGCGACATGCGCCTTGCCGTAAAACGGCATCATGTGGTGCTCGCAATGGGAATTGAAACTGATGTCCTTCACCAGCACGAAGTCGTCGTAGCCGCCGGTCTCGTTGAAGGTGCGGTCGAGCACCTCCACCGGGCATTCGCGATAGCCCTGATAGAGCTCCTCATAAGCGCCGATCACGCGTTTGGGCGTCTCCAGCAGACCTTCGCGGTCGGGGTCATCGCCGGCATAGGCGATCAGCGTGCGCACGGCGGCTTCCGCCTGCTCGCGCGAGGGGCGCGGCTCGACCGGCGCGGGCGCCGCCCGCACATGCTCGGACAAGCCCTGCTTGGGCCACGGCTTTATGATGGTATTCTTGGCGTCCATGACGGTCTCTCCGTTCGACCGGTACGCACCCATCAGGGCTGCACCGGGAGTGTCACCGGGGTGGCCGCGTCAGTAACCCGCCTGACCTCTTTGGTCCAATGCGGGGCGCCTGGACGCCGCATTCCCATTTGGCATGGCTCATAAACCACGCCCTGGCATCAAGAACCCCTTCTCGCGCCATCGGGTCAGCCCCTATATATTCGTTTGCGCGGCAGAGGCAATCCGCGGCAGTGGGCAAATCGGTAAAACTTCAATGCTTAACGATGTTTACAACGCAAAAATCCTCGACCTAGCGGGCAATATCCCCCGTCTGGGACGCCTCCCCGCACCCGATGCCAGCGCCACCGCCCATTCAAAGTTGTGCGGTTCCACAGTCACCGTCGACCTCAAAATGGACGGCCCGGTGGTCGGCGATTTCGCCCATGACGTGAAAGCCTGCGCGCTCGGCCAGGCCTCGTCCTCGATCATGGCCCGCCATGTGGTCGGCGCGAAGCCTGCGGAACTGCGCGAGCTGCGCGAAACTGTGCGCAAGATGCTGAAAGAGAATGGCCCGCCGCCCGGCGGCAAATGGGCCGACATCGCGGTGCTCGAGCCGGTGCGCGACTACAAGGCGCGCCACGCCTCGACCATGCTCACTTTCGATGCGGTGGTGTCGGCGCTCGATAAGATTGAGACAAAGCGGGCGGCAGAATAAATCACTTAGCCGACGCCAAGCCGCCGGTCTTTTGCGGCGACAAATCGGCACGGTCGCCGATCGCCTTCACGCAGGCCGCGATCAACCGCGGCAGGTTCTGCTGCGCGCCGGTATTGCCGAAGCGGATGCCGGTGACCATGCCGGCGCTCTGGGTCTCGATCAGCATCGAGTGGTTGCCGACGGCGGCAAACGCGCCAACCAGCGCGGCCGGCACCGTTCCGGCGGCGTATGTAACGAGTTCGTCGGGCTGCGAGCGGCGCTCCGAGGAACCCACCTTGAGCGAGGCCGACATGCGACCGACCGTCAGGGTCACCGCGTCAAGCTCGGCCGGCACCTGGATGCGGTTGCCGTTATGGCGCCGCTCGACGTAGCTCACATCATAGCTGTCGCCTCCGGCGGTGCCGCAGGCGAGCATGAGATCGAAGCTGCCAATGTCCTCGCCTTCCACGGTCAGCGGCTGGCGACGCGCCAGGGCTGTGACGCCGGCGCGATCGACCATGGCCCAGCGTCGCTCGCTGATCACTGTCGCGCGCGGGCCATCCGTCACGCGCGGAACCGGCCGTGTCGCGGCCGGCGATGCTGCGACGGTAGCCGCCACCGGCGCGGCCGGCTCATCGGTCGTGAGCCGCGCGCTGCGCGCCTCGTCCGTCGTCAAGGCGTGCATCGGCTCCCAAGGCGGGATGCGCAGCGCCAGATTGAGAAAATCGATCGAGCCGCCCATGTCGATAGTGTATCGCGCCAGCCGCCCAATGTCGCGCTGCACCAGCACCAGGTCCTCGGCCGTGTAGTTCGCGGCGGTCGGATCGTCGCGGCGGTCGCCGAGCCAGATCTGATGCACCATCACGCGCGCTTCCGGCGGCACCGCGCGGTGCACGCCGCCCAGCAGCACGAAGCCGCACATGGATTCGCAATCGGCGTGCGGCACGTAGCGCCCGCGCGGCCTCTCCTGGCCACTAGGGACATCGACGATGCGGCCGACCGTGGTGTCGAGGCCGCGGCGGCGGATGTCGCGCCCGAGCGCGATGGCGCCGAGCACCGAGCCGCCATCGGAATCAAGCACGACCGTTGCACCGGCGAGATCGCGGCCTTGCGTGAACAATTCGAAATCGTGCGGCGTATCCGCGGTGATAGCACCGCTCGCCGAAATCCACAGTCGGCACTGGGAGCCGCAAGCGTTGGCGGGGCCTTGCAGCTGCAGATCGAAGCGCATCGGCAGCGTGCGATCGGTGGCTTGCGCCGATGCCGGCAACGGCTTGACCAGCGCCGCCGAAGCAAGCGCTATAGCAAGCACAAAAGAGCGAGCCATGCTTCCCCTTATCGCCGTCGAGCCCTTATTGTTGGCGCGGTTGTCCGCGTTCGTATTGGGCATTGGCGGCTCGTAAGACCCTCGATCTATGTCTTTTTTAATGAGCGGATGGATTCGGGTCTAGTGTAAAATGACGCTATCGACTTCCGTTTATCCAAACAGCTCAGCCCGATGGAACTTTTTATGGAGCTTTGATGGCCATGATATGGCGGTGATCAATGAGCGCCCACACGGCTTCGCGCGCCTGCCGCGGCTTTTCGGGCGCGGCCTAGTGGCGCTTTATCGCTATACGCTGGCGCCGCTGATCGGTCCGCGCTGCCGGCATCTGCCGTCCTGTTCCGAATATGCCGACGAGGCGATCGCCCGTTTCGGTCTGTGGGCGGGCGGTTGGATGGCATTCGCGCGCATCCTGCGTTGCCAGCCGTGGGGGACGCACGGGCTCGATTTCGTGCCGGCCGATGTGCCGGCCGGCGCCCATTGGTGGGCGCCGTGGCGCTATGGGCGCTGGCGCGGGACGAATGAAGTGGCGCCGCGATGAGTGGACGTCGTGGCCATATTCTGGTGGCAGTGATTGCACTGAGTGCGCTGGCTTCAATATTTTTCGGACTGCGCAGCTACAGTTCATACCTTCTGCTGCGTTCCGCCTATGAGGCGGGCCGGCCGCAGGTCAGTAGTCTGCGAGCCTGGATGACTCTCGACCATGTGGCGGCGACCTACCGCGTGCCATTGAACGAGTTGCTCCCGCGCCTCGGCCTGCCGCCGGATATCAGCCGCGATGAAAGCCTCAAAGCCATTGCCGACCAACGCGGCGTATCGCGCTTCGATTTCGTGCGGCAAGTCCAGCGCGTGCTCGGTCAATCGGCGCCGGCGCCCGAGAGCGGTCAAAGCACCGGGGGCCTGAGCGATCGCATCCTGTCGGCGCTGCTGGTTTACGGCTATCCGGCGCTGGCGCTGACGCTGCTACTGGGGGCGATCGGCTTGCCGCTGCCGATCGGGGTCGCGGCCGTGCTCGCCGGCTCACTCGCGGCGCTGGGAAATCTGCGTTGGGAATGGACCGGGATAATCGCCGTCACGGCCTCCTTCGCCGGCGACATGATCGCCTATGGAATTGGCCGCGTCGTGAGCGACCATTTCCTCGCCCGCCACGGCCGCTGGATCGGGTACAGCCCGCAGCGCTGGGACAACATCCAATCGCTGCTGCAAAGATGGGGCGGCATCACGGTGATCGTCTCACGCACGCTGACCTCTTCGCTGAGTTCGGTCGTCAGCATCTTCGCCGGCATCAGTCGCTATCGGTTATCGCATTTCTTGGGGTTCGCTCTACTGGGCCGACTGATTTGGACCTCGGCTTATCTCGGGCTCGGCTACGGGATTGGCAACAACATCCACGCCGCCAGCCAATTCCTCGGCAATCTGAGCGGGCTGTTGATCGCGCTCGGCGTGCTGATCGTATTGAGCGTTTATCGGGTGGGGATCAAGCTGTCCAAGCCAAGCTAAAAGCAGTTGCAAGGCCGCAATCGGCTGCTATATCCCTGCCCAAATCACGCTTACCTGCATTCGTAGGCAGCGAGTGAGCAAGGAGACGAGACATGGTCGTTCTGACCTTTCCCGACGGCGCGCGTCGGGACTACCCCCCAGGCACCACCGGACTGGACGTCGCCAAGGGTATTTCGCCCTCGCTGGCCAAGCGCACCGTGGCCATGGCGCTCGATGGCACACTCGCCGACCTCGCCGACCCGATCGATCGCGACGCCAAGATCGAATTCGTTTCCCGGGAAGACCCGCGCGCGCTCGAGCTGATCCGGCACGACGCCGCGCATGTGATGGCCGAAGCGGTGCAGAGCCTGTGGCCCGGCACGCAGGTCACCATCGGCCCGGTGATCGAGAACGGATTCTATTACGACTTCGCCCGCAACCAGCCGTTCACGCTGGAAGACCTGCCCGTCATCGAAAAGATGATGAAGGAGATCGTCGCGCGCGACAAACCCTTCAGCAAGGAAGTTTGGTCGCGCGAGCAGGCCAAGAAAACCTTCCGTGCCATGGGCGAGAATTTCAAAGTCGAGCTGGTCGACGCCATTCCGGAAGACCAGCAGATCAAGATCTACAAGCAGGGCGACTGGTTCGACCTCTGCCGCGGCCCGCACATGACTTCGGTGGGCAAGGTAGGCAACGCCTTCAAGCTGATGAAGGTGGCGGGCGCCTACTGGCGTGGCGACAGCAACAACCCGATGCTCACCCGTATTTACGGCACCGCCTTCGCCAAGCAAGAACAGCTCGACGCTTATCTGAAGCAGATCGAGGAAGCCGAGAAGCGCGACCACCGCCGGCTCGGCCGCGAGATGGACCTGTTCCACTTCCAGGAGGAAGCGCCCGGCTCGGTATTCTGGCACGCCAAGGGTTGGACGTTATTTCAGGCGCTAGAGAATTACATCCGCCGCCGCCAGCAGGACTCAGGTTACGTCGAGGTAAACTCGCCGCAGATGATGGACCGCGAGCTGTGGATCACCACCGGCCACATCCCGACCTACAACGAGATGATGTTCTTGACCGCCAAGCGCGAGGAGGACGAGCGCGTCTATGCGATCAAGCCGATGAACTGTCCCGGCCACGTGCAGATTTTCAAGAACGGGCTGAAGTCGTATCGCGACCTGCCACTGAAGATCGCCGAATTCGGCAAGGTGCACCGCTTCGAGCCGTCGGGCGCGCTTCATGGTTTATTGCGCGTGCGCGCATTCACGCAGGACGACGCGCACATCTTCATCACGGAGAGCCAGATCGCCGAGGAGGCGCTCAAGATCAACGATCAGATCCTGTCGATCTACGGCGATTTCGGCTTCGACGACGTGCGCATCAAATTCTCCGACCGGCCCGACAAGCGCATCGGCGAGAACGCGGTATGGGACAAAGCGGAAGCCGCGCTGATAGCGGCGCTGAAAGCGTCAGGCCGGCCGTGGACGCTCAACAAAGGCGAGGGCGCCTTCTACGGACCGAAACTCGAATACGTGCTGCGCGACGCCATCGGCCGCGAATGGCAATGCGGCACCGTGCAGGTCGATCTCAATTTGCCGGGCCGGCTCGGCGCCTTCTACATCGACGAGCATTCCAACAAGGTGACGCCGGTGATGCTGCACCGCGCCATGTTCGGCTCCATGGAACGCTTCACCGGCATCCTGATCGAGCACTATGTTGGTCACCTGCCACTCTGGCTGTCGCCCTTACAGGCGGTGGTCGCCACCATCACCTTGGACGCCGACGATTACGCCCACGAAGCGATCGCGAAAGCGCGCCAGCTCGGCCTCCGCGTCGAGGGCGATCTGCGCAACGAGAAGATCAATTATAAGGTGCGCGAGCACTCGCTCGCCAAGGTCCCAGCCCTGCTCGTTGTCGGCAAGAAGGAAGCGGCCGAGCGCACGGTCTCGATCCGCCGTCTCGGCCAGGAGAAGCAGGAAGTGATGCCGCTCGACGAGGCGCTTAAGGCGCTGGCGGGCGAAGCGGTGCCGCCGGATACAAGGCGGTCGCTGCCGGCCGCCTGAACCATCGCCCATGTGCCAAGCGCAGAGAAGCGGTCAACACCAACTGGCTTCGTCGGCGCGCGGCGCGCGCAAGAGCTCATGAATATTGTCCTCGATCAAACGGAACCCGATATTTCCGTAAAGCTTCTGGCGGCCCTCGTTCAACACGAAGCTCGGGCTGCCTTCGATTCGCATCTTGTCGGCGTCCTGGTAGTCCGCCGCCAAGCGGGCGAAAGCCGTTCCATTGTGAATGCATTGTTCGATCGCGCCGATATGGCACCGAAGCCTCTCGCGATCTCACGTTGAACATCCCAGTGCGCGATGTCCCGGCAGTCGCGGAAAAACGCACAGCGGAACGCCCACAGCACCTGGTTGAAAACTTGCGGTCGAATCGGTTCGCGCCATTCCAGATTCTTTGTCGCACAACTGGACCGCTTTCATGAACAGATGCGCGCTAACCGACGTCGCAGGACGCGTCTTCAACCAAATCTCCGGATGCGCTTCGATATGAGGAACCCGCTCCGCCACCTGGCGCAAATGCTCGTTGAACCCGTCATACCCGCCTTTGTCATTCCTGTGGCCTCCTTCAGCGCAACGACGGAAAAGTAGTTTCGCTGGGTTATCATCCGGCGGAATACACCATAGGCCTTGAAGCCGAATGGATATTCTGCCGATGGCGCGCCGACGACCGGCGCCAGCTGCGTTTGCGCCTGGGCCTGCACCGTACCTCCCATCGCAACGAGCCATGCCGCCGCCATGGCGAGTGGCGCTAATCGTCTAGGCACGTAATCGATCATCGACTGCATAATTTAAATCATACCGGCGGCCGCGCCGCTATGATCCAAATCATAGCGCGCTCTTGGGCGGAGCCAGGGCCCACGGCAACCTGCGGAACT
Source organism: Pseudolabrys sp. (assembly GCA_035469145.1). Classification (GTDB taxonomy): domain Bacteria; phylum Pseudomonadota; class Alphaproteobacteria; order Rhizobiales; family Xanthobacteraceae; genus Pseudolabrys. The sequence continues at coordinate 3,366 of DATISB010000051.1, read as the reverse complement.
TCAAGTGCCGGTCAGCGGGCTTCCTGCGTGGCCTGCTTGAGGGCGCGCATCACATCGCCGCGTGAGATCATCCCCAACAATTGGCGATCGGCGCCAAGAACCGGAAAGCTGCGAAGCTTGTGGCTCACCATCAGTTGCAGCACGCGCGTCAATGGCGTTGTCGGCTCGATGTGCACGACGCCCTCGGTCATCACGTCTCCGACCGTGCGCTTCATCAGCTCATCGTAACTCGGAACCAGTTGCCCGGTGGTGAAAGCGAATGCCCGCAGGAAATCGAATTTGGTGACGATGCCCAGCAGCTTGCCGCCTTCCACGACTGGAAGCGCATCGAAATCGTATCGCGCAAACAATGTTTCCAGCTCGCCCATGCTGCATTGGCGCGTCACGCTTTTGATGGCGGGCGTCATATATCGAGCGGCCGTCGATTCAAGAAAGCGAAACATGTCTGTAGATCCCTCTCGATAATCGGCGACGCAGTTCTAACGGGCCTGGCTCACGATATAGGCCGTGAGATCGGCGGCCTCGCTGCGCGTGAGGCTCATGTCCGGCATCTTCGGATGGGGCAGCAGCAGGTACAGCGCGAGCTTGGCGGCATCGAAACCCGGCACCTTGGCGATGGCGGAGAATGGCGCCACCTGCGTGTTGCCGCTTTTCTGGTCGGACGCGACCACATGACAGGCCGCGCACCAGCGCTTGGCGAGCTTTTCGCCATTTGCCGCATCGGCCGCGAGTGCTGCCAGCGGTAGTGCCGTAACGGCGATGAGCAACAACAGTCCGGAGATTATACGATTCATGAGCGGCGGCCTCGTTGATGGGAATGCATCTTAGCGGTGCAAGGTATCGGCGATGTGACCTAGATCAAGTGCGAAAATCAGCGGCCGGCCACGGCGCGGACCTGCGCCCGCCGTTGACTTTGTTTGCGAATGATCTTGCCCGAAAACCGGTACCCACTTTTCGGGATCATGCGCTATTGCGCTAGCACTTCGACATCGCCATCCACGCCGGTGACGACCTTGAATTCGCGCTCGAAAACTTTGCCCTCGTTGCGCGCGATGGCACGATATTCGCCCTCGGCCAGGATCACGCGCGGAAAGGCGCCGATCGATTCCTTGATCACGTCGCCGCCGGGCGTGAGCACCGACCAAGCGGTACTGGCGAGCGCCTCGCCGCCCTTCTCGCTCACCAGCTTAAGCGTGATCGCGGCGGCACGGTGGGTGACGGTGATGTCGGTGAGCTTGCCGGCCTGCACGCGGATATCGGAGCGCACCACCGAATTGGCATCGCCGTAGTTCGACACGATGTAATAGGTACCCTCGGGCACCACCACTACGTTGCCGGTCATCACGTGTTCGGCGATCGGCCGGCGGTCGCCGGACTCGAACTGGCTGCCCTTGTAGACGTCGAACGACACCTGTCCGGCCGGAATGCGCACGTCGCCGACGCGTCCTTCCAGGCGCAGCGCGCCGGCCGGAAGATCGAAGTCCGCGTGCACGGTCGGCCCGTTCAAGCTCACCGGCATGACCGCGGTGGCGAGCCCGAAGCCTACATGCACGATATAGGCACCGGGCGGCAGCACCAGCGTCGGCGCCGATGACTTGTCTTCCTTGACCAGGCGGAAGGTCCCGGTGGTGTCGCGCTTGGCGGAATAGATGCGCCAAGTCAGGCCGCCGTTGATGATGGGCGCGCCCTTGCCGAAGCGCGCTGAGAGTGCGAGCGCCACCTGGCCGGCCGGTACCATCGGCACCGTACTAGGCGCGGTCGCTTGCGGCGTGGTCAGCGGCCATTCCGACTGCGGCACCAGTACGCTGCCCGAGCCGAACGGCTCACCGCGCGCGGCCGGCGCCGGCGCAATCAGCCCGGTCGTGGGCGCCGCTGAAAACAATGAATTCTGTCCGGCCACCTGCGCCGATGCGGACTGCGGAACGAGCAAAGGCAGGATGATCGCGAGCGCCGGCCACAGCCGGCCTAGGGCGGCGAATGCGGGTGCATTGCTCATGGCGCGGACTTTTTCAGCCCAAATCGCGGCGATTTCAAGCCAGCAGGCCGGTTTGTCACCCCGGGAACCCTATGCTAGGCGGACAAAATGCCCGACGCCTTGCAGCTGCTCAAGACCCGCCGTTCGGTCAAGCCGATGGAATTGACCGGCCCCGGCCCGAGCAATCCGGAAATCGACACTTTGCTCGCCATCGCCTCGCGGGTGCCCGACCACGGCAAGCTGGCGCCCTGGCGTTTCATCGTGTTCGAAGGCGACGCGCGCATCGCCGCCGGCGCGGCGATCGCCGCCGCGTTCGCCGCCGATCACGCCGATGCCACGCTCGAGCAAATCGAGTTCGAACATAAACGGCTGGCGCGCGCGCCGATGGTGATCGCGGTGGTCAGCCGCGCCGGCCCGCATGCCAAGATCCCGGAATGGGAGCAGCAATTGTCCGCCGGCGCCTCCGCCATGAGCCTGGTCATCGCCGCCCACGCCATGGGCTTTGCGGCGAGCTGGATCACCGAGTGGTATGCCTATGATCGGCGCGTGCTGGATAAGCTAGGCGTCGTGCCCAATGAGCGCGTCGCCGGCTTCGTCCATATCGGCCGCGCCGCCAAGACGCCCGAGGATCGCGAGCGCCCGCCGCTCGCGGCCATCGTCACCCACTATTCGGGCCCGAGGAAGTGATGTTCTACGAGCCTGACAAACGCGATTCCAAGCTGCTGCCACACGATCCGTTCAAGGCCATCGTGGCGCCGCGCCCGATCGGCTGGATCACCTCGATGAATTTGAAAGGTCAAGTGAATCTTGCACCCTATTCCTATTTCAACGGCGTCAACAGCCGCGCCAATCTGGTGATGTTCGCGAGCGAAGGACACAAGGATTCGGTGAGTTTCATCGAGGAGACCGGCGAATTCGTCTGCAACCTCGCCACCTGGCATTTGCGCGAGGCGATGAACGCCACCTCGGCGCCGCTACCGCGGTGCGTCAACGAGATGGAACGCGCCGGTCTCGAACCGGCTCCGTCGCAGCTGGTCAAGCCGCCGCGCGTGAAGGCCTCGCCCTTCGCGCTCGAATGCAAGTGCATCAAGATCGTTGCGATCGAGGATTTCGACGGCAAGCCGTTCGACTGCCACGTGGTTTTCGGTCAGGTCATCGGCGTGCATATCGACGATCGCTTCATCGTCGACGGCCGGCTCGATACTGCGGCCATGAAGCCGATCGCCCGTTGCGGCTACGACCAATATGCCGTGGTCGAAAGCCTGTTTTCCATGCGCCGGCCGGGGAATTAGGCCGTGGACTCATCATTCGAAGGGGCCGCCAACTGAGGCGGGCTATGCACGTTTGAGGATTTTAGTTTCCCGATGCTCGCTGTTTTGGCGCTCGACGCT
>DATISB010000050.1:0-55198 GCA_035469145.1 Pseudolabrys sp. | reverse complement strand
ATTCCTCGGCGAAGCCGAAGCCGCCATGCGTCTGCACGCACATGTCGGCGGCCGCCCAAGAGGCGTCGGCGGCCAAGAGCTTCGCCATGTTGGCTTCCGGGCCGATGTCTTGGCCTGCTTCGTAGAGCCGCGCCGCCGCGTGCACCATCAGCTCGGCGGCGCGCATCTGCGCGTAGGCGCGCGCGATCGGGAACTGCACGCCCTGGTTCTTGCCGATCTGCCGTCCGAACAGCTCGCGCTCCTTGGCATAGGCGGAAGCCTTGGCAATGAACCATTTGGCGTCGCCGATGCATTCGGCCGCGATCAGGATGCGTTCGGCGTTCATGCCGGCGAGGATGTAGCGGAAGCCCTGGCCTTCCTCGCCAATGAGGTTCTCCGCCGGCACGCGCAGGTCGTCGAAGAACACCTGCGTGGTGGCGTGGTTCATCATAGTGCGGATCGGCGAAATGGTCAGGCTGGTGCCTTGCGCGAGGCGCATGTCGACCAGGAACACCGACAGGCCGTCGGTGCGCTTTTTGGTCTTCTCCTTGGGCTCGGTGCGCGCCAGCAGCAGCATCAGGTCGGAATACTCGGCGCGCGAGGTCCAGAGTTTCTGGCCGTTGATGACGTAGTGATCGTTGCCCTCGCGCCGCGCCGTGGTGCGCAATGAGAGTGTATCGGTGCCCGACGTCGGCTCGGTCACACCAAAAGCTTGCAGGCGCAACTCGCCGCTGGCGATCTTCGGCAGATAAGTCTGCTTCTGCTCGGCATTGCCGTGCCGCAGAATCGTGCCCATCGTATACATCTGCGCGTGGCAGGCCGCGCCGTTGCAGCCGGCGGCGTGCACTTCCTCGAGAATCGCAGCAGCCGTGCTGATGCCGAGTCCGCTGCCGCCGAATTCCTCCGGGATCAGCGCGGCGAGATAGCCGGCTTTCGTCAGCGCGGTGACGAACTCGGTCGGATAGGCGCGCTCGCGGTCGAGCGCGCGCCAGTATTCGCCCGGGAATTTGGCGCACAGCGCACGCACCGACTTGCGGATGTCGGCGAACTCGTCCGTATCGGCGCTGCGTTTGCTCATGACTCCTTATTCTTTCACCTTGGCGCGGCCATGGTCGAGCGCGATCACGTCGCGCTCCACCACCCGCGCGCGGAAGCTTACCACGGCGCCATCGCGCCAGAACTCGGTGCGGATGGTCTCGCCCGGGAACATCGGCGCCGAGAACCGCCCGGCCATCGCGGTCAGTCGGGCCGGATCATAGCCGCAAACGGCCTTGAGCAACGCATGGCCGGCGATCCCGAAAGTCGCCAGACCATGCAGGACCGGACGCGGGAAGCCGGCAGCCTTGGCGAATTCCGGATCGACATGCAGCGCATTCGTATCGCCGGACAGCCGGTAGATCAGCGCCATTTCCGGCCGGGTCGAAAAGTCGCAAATGCCGTCCGGCGCACGCTCCGGCAGCGCATGCGGCGGCGGCATTTCGCGCTTGGCTCCGCCGAAGCCGCCATCGCCGCGGCAGAACGTGGTCTGCGTCAACGTGGCGAGCTGGCGGCCGCTCGCCTTGTCGCTGATCTCGCGTTCGGAATAAACCAGCGCGCCTTTGCCTTCGCCTTTGTCCACCACGTCGAGAATTCGGGTGCGCCCGATCACCGTGCCCTGCGGCGCGACCGGCTGATGCAGCACCAGGCCCTGCTCGCCATGCACCACCTTGGCCCAGGTGACGCCGAGCTCGGGCTGGCGCAGCCAATACGCCGCATAGCCCTGCATCAGGGCAAAGGTCGGTAGCACTTTGAGATTCTTTTCGTAGACGAAGGCGAGTTCGTCGGCGTTCAGCGGATCCTGGCCGAGCCCGAGGCCGAGCGCATAGAGCATGCAATCCTTCGGGCCGTAGCTGTGCTCGACGTCAGGAATTTTCAGCGCCAGCAGTTTTTTGGGGTCGAGGGGCATTGGCGAGAACTCTTTGCAGGAACGACAGTTAGCGGCCCCAAACCTCCTCGGCAATCTCCACGATCATCTTCAGCTTCGCCCATTGCTCGTCCTCGGCCAGCGTATTGCCTTCCTCGGTGGAGGCAAAGCCGCATTGCGGCGAAAGGCAGAGCCGCTCGAGCGGGACGTATTTGGCCGCCTCATCGATGCGTCGCTTCAGGTCGTCCTTACTCTCCAGTCGCCCGGTCTTGCTGGTGACGAGGCCGAGCACCACGCAGCGGTGCTTCGGCACCAGCCTGAGCGGCGCGAAGCCGCCGGCACGCTCGCTGTCGTATTCCATGAAGAAGCCGTGCACTTTGATCTTGTTGAACAGGATCTCCTGCACCGCCTCGTAGCCGCCCGAGCCCATGAAAGTCGACTTATAGTTGCCGCGGCACAGATGCATGGTAATCGTCATGTCGGGCGGAATGTCCGACATCGCGGTGTTGATGAGATCGCCGTAGAGCGCGCCGAGCGCCTCCGGATCGTCACCGCGTTCCTTCATTTTCTGGCGATAGCTCGGATCGCACAGCATGGCGATGAACACCTCGTCGAGCTGCAGATAGCGGCTGCCGGCGTCGGCAAACGCGCGCACGGCCTTTTTGTAGGCCTGGCCGAGATCGTCGAAGAAGGCATCGAGCTTTGGATAGATCTTTTGGTCGATCGGCAGACGCATCGGCCGGCCGTAGATCGCCGACGGCGATGGAATCGTGATCTTGGGCGTGCGCTTGGTATGCGCGGCGACGAATTTGAAATGCTCGAGCATCGGGTGGCCGGAAAAGCCGAGCTTGCCGGTCACCTTGACGCCTTCGTTGCGCGTGGTGACGGCCGCGAAGGCGACGCCGGTGTCCATCACGTGCTTCTCGATGCCGTCGAGGCCCCAGAGGAAATCGAGATGCCACCAGGAGCGGCGAAATTCGCCGTCGGTGATCGACTGCAGGCCGACCTCTTCTTGTTTCTTGATGACGCGCTCGATCTCGCGGTCCTCGACCACCTTGAGCGCGGCAGCACCGATCTCTCCGTTGGCGCGCTGCTCGCGCGCCTTTTTCAGCGCGGCCGGGCGCAGCAAGCTGCCGACATGATCAGCGTGGAACGGCGGTTTGGTTCGCTGACTCATGACGCTACCCCCACACTTCCTCGGCGATCTCCACGATCATCCTGAGCTTCGCCCATTGCTTGTCCTCGGCCAGAATATTGCCCTCCTCGGTGGAGGCGAAGCCGCATTGCGGCGACAGGCAGAGCTGGTCGAGTGGGACGTATTGCGCCGCCTGCTCGATGCGGCGCTTGATCTCGTCTTTCGATTCCAGCCGCCCACTTTTGGAAGTGACCAGTCCGAGCACCACGGTCTTGCCTTTCGGGACGAGGCGCAGCGGCTCGAAGGAGCCGGCGCGGTCGCTGTCGTATTCCATGAAATAGCCGTGCACGTTGATGGTATTGAATAGGATTTCCGCGACCGGCTCGTAGCCGCCAGAAGCCACGAAGGTGGACTGGAAATTGCCGCGGCACAGATGCATGGCGATGGTCATGTTCGGTGGAATGTCGGAGATCGCGGCGTTAATCATGCGGGCGTAGATCGCCGGCAGCTTCTCGGGATCGTCGCCGCGATTGGCGACCTGGTCGCGCAGTTTCGGATCGCACAGGTAAGCGAAATTCACCTCGTCGAGCTGCAGATAACGACAACCAGCGTCGGCAAAGGCGCGCACGGCTTTGCAATAGGTCTGCCCGAGGTCGCGGTAGAAATCGTCCATCGACGGATAGATGTTCTCCGGTACGGCGTCGCGGCCGTAGCGGAAATGCAGCGACGACGGCGAGGGAATCGTCATTTTCGCCAGCATGCGGGTGTGCGCTTTGACGAACTTGAAATGTTCGAGCATCGGATGGCCGGAAAAGGTGCCGAGTTTACCGGTCACGCGCAGCATCATCGGCTTTGGGTTCGGCCCCTGGAACTTTATCTTGCGCTCGCCGAGATAGGTTTCGACGCCGTCAAGCGCGCCCAGGAAATCGTAATTCCAGAAAGCGCGGCGGAATTCGCCGTCGGTGACGGCTTTGAGCCCGATGTCTTCCTGGCGTTTGATGATCGCCGCAATTTCGCGGTCTTCGATCGCCTTGAGCTGCTCGCCGGTGATTTCGCCGCGTTCGCGCTGGGCGCGCGCCTGCTTGAGTGGCAAGGGGCGCAGCAGGCTGCCGACATGATCCGCGCGAAAGGGAGGACGGTTCCGTGATGTCATTCGCGGAGCTTAGCGGCCCCACACTTCTTCCGCCAACTCGACGATCATGCGCAGCTTGGCCCACTGCTCGTCCTCGGCCAGCACGTTGCCCTCTTCCGTCGAAGCGAAACCGCATTGCGGCGAGAGACACAGCTGATCGAGCGCGACATATTTGGTGGCTTCCTCGATGCGGCGCTTGATCTCGTCGCGCGGCTCCAGTCGCCCGCTTTTGGTAGTGACCAGGCCGAGCACCAGCTGCTTCTTGCCCTTGGGGAAGAAGCGCAGCGGCTCGAAGCCGCCGGCGCGGTCGCTGTCGTATTCCAGGAAATAGCCGTCGATGTTGGTATCATTGAACATCATCTCGGCCACCGGCTCGTAACCACCTTCGGCGATCCAGGTGGAGCGGAAATTGCCGCGGCAGGAATGCATGGTGACGACCATGTCGGCCGGCTTGCCTTCGAGCGCCATGTTGATCACGCGCGCGTATATTTTTGGTAGCTTGTCGGGATCGTCGCCGCGCTCGCGCGAATGCGCCCGCTCCTTGGCATCGCACATCATCGACCAGGTGGTGTCGTCGAGCTGGAGATAACGGCAGCCGGCGGCGGCGAAGGCCTGCACCGCGTCGCGATAGGCGCGTCCAAGATCGTCGAAGTAAGCATCGAGGTCGGGATAAACCTCTTTGCTGACCGAAACGCGGCCTTGTCGGAAATGCAATACGCCGGGCGCCGGTATCGTCATCTTGGGCACAACGCGGCAGTGCTGTTTCAAGAATTTGAAATCGTCGATATGTGGGTGGCCGGCAAAGCCGATCTTTCCGACGGTTCGCACGCTTTCAGCCTTGGTGTCGACGCCGTGAAACTTGATGCCTTTATTTGTAAAATAAAATTCGATCCCTTTCAGACTGCGGAAGAAATCGAAATGCCACCAGGAACGGCGGAATTCGCCGTCGGTCGCGAGCTTGAGCCCGACCTCCGCCTGTTTCTTGATGATCTTCTCGATCTCGCGGTCTTCCACCGCCCTGAGGGTGTCGGCGGCGATTTCGCCTTTGGCGAATTTGGCGCGCGCCTCCTTAAGCGGTGCTGGACGCAGCAGACTGCCGACCATGTCGGCGCGGAACGGCGGCGTGGTGCGTTGAGTCATTGATGGTTTCCCCGGATACTTGTTTTGCCGTCGTCCCGGCCGAGCGAAGCGAGGGCCGGGACCCATACTCCGTGACTTATTGATGGCGCACGGCGTATGGGTCCCCGTTTTGCAGGGACGACAGTTAGCGCCCCCACACCTCTTCTGCCAATTCCACGATCATGCGTAGCTTGGCCCATTGCTCGTCTTCGGCCAACACGTTGCCTTCCTCGGTCGAGGCGAAGCCGCATTGCGGCGACAGGCAGAGCTGATCGAGCGCGGCATATTTGGTCGCCTCTTGGATGCGTTTCTTGATGTCTTCGCGCGGCTCGAGGCGTCCGGATTTCGAGGTGACCAGGCCGAGCACGACGATCTTGTTGCCCTTCGGCAAAAAGCGCAGCGGCTCGAAGCCGCCGGCGCGATCACTGTCGTATTCCAGGAAGTAGCCGTCGTAATTGCAATTGGCGAGCAGGCTCTGCGCCACCGGCTCATAACCGCCAGAAGAGATGAAGGTGGAGCGGAAATTACCGCGGCAGACATGTGTTGTGATGATCATGTCGGCGGGCTTGGCTTGCAGCGCCTTGTTGATGCAGGCGGTGTAGGTCTCCTGCAGATGATCGACATCAAGGCCGCGGTCCCTCGCCTTCTTGAGTTCCTCCTGCGAGCAGAGATAGGCCCAGGCGCAGTCGTCGAACTGAAGATAGCGACAGCCGGCGGCGTAGAACGCCTTGATCGCCGACTGATAGGCAATGGCGAGATCGTCGAAGATGGCGTCGCGATCGGGATAGGCCGACTTCGCCACCGCGCCGGGCTCGAGCCGGAAATGCATTTGGCTGGGCGCCGGGATGCACATCTTCGGCATCACCTTGGTATGCGCCTTGAGGAACTTGAAATGCTCCAGCATTGGATGATTGGAGAAACCGATCTTGCTGGTCACCTTGATGCTCTGCATCTTGGTCTGCACGCCCTGGAACTGGATGCCGTGGTCGAGCTCGTAGAGTTCGACGCCGTCGAGCATGCTGAAGAAATCGAAGTGCCACCAAGCGCGGCGGAATTCGCCGTCAGTGACGAGCTTGAGCCCGATCTCTTCCTGCTTCTTGATGATCTTCTTGATCTCGCGGTCCTCCACCTCTTTCAATTGTGCGGCGGTAATCTCGCCCTTCTCGCGTTGCGCGCGCGCCTGTTTGATCGGCGCGGTGCGCAGCAGGCTGCCGACCATGTCGGCGCGGAATGGCGGTTTGGTCCGTTGCATGACATCTCCTCCGAGGGTAGCGCCCGCGGGCCGGCTGGGCCGCAGATCTTAGTTGGAATTTGGCTGTGCCATAGCATGCCCGGCAGCGGCCCGTCTTGACGTTGAGCAAGCGTAGCGCGCGGTTTCGACCGCGCCGCCGAATGAAAAATAATGCGGCGCAGCATCGCCCAAATCGCCGGCTAGACTAAGCGTTTCGACGATACGGTCCGGCCCGACATTGCCGATCAGGCCAGCCGCGGCGCCCGCCATCAGGCCACGCAGCGAGGCATTGACGCCGCAGCGCTTGGCGTAGCGCATGAGTCCGGGCACGCTGGTGGGGCCGGCCATGCCGACCTTCACCGGTTTGGTGATGCCGCAGACGCGCAGCTTTTGGAGCCAGCCCAGGATACGCTCGGGCGAGAACGAGAATTGGCTCACAATATGGACGCCCAGGCCATGCGCCGCGGCGGTGGCGATCTTCTCGTCGAGCGCGACTTCGAGCCGGCCTGGCGCAATGCGGTTATGGCCTTCCGGATAGGCACCGATTCCGATCTCCTCGATACCGGCCTCGCGCAAGCGGCCTTTCTGGATCACCGCCAGCGCGTCAGGGAACGGGCCCGATGTATCGACGTCGCCGCCAATCACCAAGAGCCGGCATACATCGGCTTCACCGCGCAGGCGAGCGAGTAAATTCTGCAAGTCGGCCGCAACGCGAATGCGCCGCGCAGCGATATGGACGACGGGCTCCAAGCCGGACTTGCGCAGCAACGCCGCCGCGGCAATCAGCTCGGGCGGTTCGATCGTCGGCACTGCCGAGAAATAGACCGGTGTTCCGCCTGGCAACAGGTCCGCCAGCGCGGCAATCTCGGTTGCGTTCGGCCGTGTCGCCTCGAGCGAGAACGTGCGCGCGAAATTATTCGGCATCATGCGCCTAGGCGTTACTCGCGCCGGTGGGAGATCACGAAGGACTCGTCGTAGAACCACAATCCGCCCTGCTTCTGCAGCACGTCGCGGGTCGCCTCGATGTAGCGACGGTCGCTGTTGACGTCGGACAGGCGGTCGTCCTCGATCTGCGCCACGTAGATCGCCGCGTTCCAGGCGGCAAGCAGCGTGGAGGTGCCGATCGAGGAGGAAATTTCCGACGGAAGCGTGTGCATGTCGTAGCGGAACAGCGAGCGCTGGTCGGAATAGGCGTTGAAATTGAGATCGCGGCCGGCGGCGCCCAACTCGTGTTTCACTTCCTTGAGCAGATCATGGCGGCTGTGCACGAACGGATTGTCGTTCGGCCAGACCCGGTGGATGATCTCCATACCGGGATCGCGCCCATAGGAATGGATCGCGATCATGCGCCCGCCCTGTCCGAGCGCACGGGCGAGCGGCGCCAGCACGCGCTTGGCCTTGAACTCCAGCGAGGCGCGCGCCCGATAGGGCTGCGAGGCGATCACCAGGTCGTAGTCAGCGACGGTGCCGCCCGGCTTGGGCACGATCTGGTCGAGCAGAAATTTGTGATCGTTGCGATAGATCACCAGGATGACCGGACGCTCATAGACCGGGTTGCCGCTCTTCGGCGACACGCGCGCCTTCCAGTTCTCGGCCAAGAACGGCTCGAGTGCGGTGATCTGCTGCTCGAAGCTGTGCGCGGTATTACCGTCCATCGCCAGATCTTTCCACACCAGGCTGGTGGCGGCGCTGAGCGACTTCACCGCCAGCCAGGGCGCTTCCGAATAGGCCAGATTGGTGAGCACCAGCACGGTGGATGGATGCTCGATGAAACGATCGGCCATTTTGTGCAGCGTGAGGCGGATGTCTTCGAGGCTGATTTCCTTGCCGACGATATAAAATGGCATGGTTGGGAAGCGGTCATGCATCGAGCGCATCACGCGCGCCAGCACGGTCCCGTCGCCGAGGCCGGCGTCGAACACGCGCACCGCCGGCGGACGCGGATGGATATTGGAGAGCTCCATGCCGACGCGTTGCGCGATTTCCCATTTCTCGCTGCAGGTATTCACGAACAGCAGATATTTCTGCCGGTTGTCGAAGAAGCGGAAATTGCGTTGCGGATCGTCGCCCGCCTGCCCCGAGGCGACCGGAGGCGCCGCCGGCTTGACCACGGGCAAGGCCGCGGGCGGGCTCGCGTCGAACAGCACGCGGCGGCGCGCCGGCGCCGCATCGGCGTTGCGCGTCATGAAGCTGCGGATGCGCTCGAGCGTATCGGTGGTGATGCGGCCGCCATTGCGCAGGCGGTTGGCGAGCTTGCCATCATTAACCGCGCGGCGGCCGAAGGTGGATTCGGCCAAGCCGCGCTGGCGGCAGAATTCGCTGATCTCCTGAAGGATCTGATCGTTCATGGTGGCGTTTCCTTGCGGCCCGCTCTAACCGGCAGGCTCGCCGCCAAGGGAACCAAGTCTACTTGCATTCGTCAATTATAAAAATAACCTTGGAGAAGATGGGCAGGATGGGTGGGCCTCGCCCAATCACATAAATTGCTATTTTTGCTGGCTTTATAATTCTGGAGGGTCAAAAATTTTTTGTTTTTAAACAAAATTATGGGCAGTTTCCCACTTTTTAGGCATTAATGCGGGCATCAGAGGGCAACGCCGCCGCGCCGATAACGTCTTCAGATATCGAAGAAAACCGTCTCGTTCTCCCCCTGCACGCGGATGTCGAAGCGATAGACCGCCTGGCCGGTGACGGGCTGCTTGTGGGCAATGAGGGTGCCGCGGCGGTCGGCCGGCACCAGCGCGAGGATCGGATCGACGCTGTTTGCCGCCTCGTCGGAGAAATACAGCCGCGTATAAATCTGCCGCAGCATGCCGCGCGAGAAGATGCAGACCACGATATGCGGCGCCTGCGGCTTGCCCTCCGGCCCCGGCACCGAACCCGGCTTGATGGTGTCGAAGACGTAGAGCCCATCTTTATCGGTGGCCGAGCGGCCAAAGCCGGTGAACTTCGCATTCGGGCGCGGTTTCTCGCCGCGCGCATGAGCGTAGCGGCCTTGCGCGTCGGCCTGCCAGATCTCGATCATGGCGTCGTTGATCGGCTTGCCGTCGCCATCGAGTATGCGGCCCTCGATATGGATTTTCTGACCCGAGGCGTCGGGCGTTATCAGGTTGGCGCCGATCGTTTCCTTCCAGTCGTAATTCGCGCTCGGTTTCCAGTCGCAGCGGTTGTGCGGCGCCAGACCATAGGCGAAGAACGGGCCGACGGTTTGTGATGGAGTGATGTCCGACATTACATTTTCCTTTTGCGCATGATCTTATCCGAAAACCGGTTCCCACTTTTCGGGATCATGCGCTAGTGTTTTTCCGTATGCGTTGGGGTCTGTTCACGCCCGCGCAACACGATGTCGAAGCGGAAGCAGAGCGCCCAATCGGGAATGGTGTTCTCCAGATCGAAGTGCGAGATCATGCGTTGACGCGCCTTCTCGTCGGTCACCGAATTGAAGATCGGGTCGAACGGGAACAGCGGGTCGCCGGGGAAATACATCTGCGTCACCAACCGGGTTAGGAACGACTGACCGAACACCGAGAAGTGGATGTGGTTTGGCCGCCAGGCGTTGCGATGATTGCCCCACGGATAGGCGCCCGGCTTCACTGTGATGAATTTGTAATAGCCGCTCTTGTCGGTGAGGGTGCGGCCCGCCCCGGTAAAATTCGGATCGAGCGGCGCCGGATGCTGATCGACATTGTGCACGTAGCGGCCGCAGGCGTTGGCTTGCCAGATTTCCACCAGCGTCTCCGGCACCGGCCGCTTGTCTTCGTCGTAAACGTGGCCGTGCACGATGATGCGCTCTCCCAAGGGCTCGCCCTTATGCTGCTTGGTGAGATCGTTGTCGTTCTCCTGGATCGCGTCATGGCCGAAGGCCGGACCGGTCAGCTCGGACAGCGTGTGCGGCACGATGATCAGCGGCTTTGATGGCGAGCGCTTCACCGTGCTGCGGTATTCCGGCGACAGATGCTTTGGATAAACGCTCAAGCTTTCCTTGGGATAGATCAGCGACACTGTTGTCGTCCTTTTTCTTTAAGCGATCCGTTCAAGCGCCAGCGATACGCCTTGTCCGACGCCGACGCACATGGTGGCGAGCGCGAGCTTGCCGTCTCGTTCATACAAACCATGCGCGGCCGTCAATACAAGACGGGCGCCCGACATACCGAGTGGATGGCCGAGCGCGATCGCCCCGCCATGCGGGTTGACCTGTTCGGCATCGTCGGCCAAGCCCAACTGCCGCAGACAGGCTAACGACTGCGAGGCGAAGGCTTCGTTGATCTCGATCAAATCGTAGTCGCCGATTTTGTGCCCGAGGCGAGCCATCAGCTTGCGGGTGGCCGGCACAGGGCCGATGCCCATGATGCGCGGCGGCACCGCCGCCGAGGCCATGCCGAGAATGCGCGCACGCGGTGTAAGCCCGTGCTCTTTCACCGCTTGCGCCGATGCGATGATGATGGCGGCGGCGCCGTCGTTGACGCCGGAGGCGTTGCCGGCGGTCACCGTTCCGTTGTGGCGGAACGGAGTCTTGAGCTTGGCAAGTTGCTCGATCGAGGTATCCGGCCGCGGATGCTCGTCGCGGTCGACAAGTAGGGGGCCACTCTTGCCGCCGGGCACTTCGACGGGGACGATCTCGCTCATGAAATAGCCGCGGCCGATCGCCGCGCCGGCACGCTGCTGGGATCGCACCGCGAAGGCGTCCTGGTCGGCGCGGCTGATCTGGAATTCCTCAGCGACATTCTCGCCGGTTTCCGGCATGGAATCGACGCCATATTGCTGCTTCATCAGCGGATTGATGAAGCGCCAGCCGATGGTGCTGTCGTAGATCTCGGCCGCGCGCGCGAAGGCCTCTTGCGCCTTGCCCTGCACGAACGGTGCCCGCGTCATCGATTCGACGCCGCCGGCGATGGCGAATTCCATCTCGCCGGCGCGAATGGCGCGCGCCGCACTGCCGACCGCTTCCATGCCGGAGGCGCAGAGCCGGTTGAGCGTCAGACCGGGCACGCTCGCCGGCAGGCCGGCCAGCAGCAGCGCCATGCGAGCGACATTGCGGTTGTCCTCGCCGGCCTGGTTGGCGCAGCCGAAATAGATTTCGTCGAGCTTTTCCCAATCGACCTTGGGATGGCGCATCATCAGCGCTTTGATCGGCGCGGCGGCAAGATCGTCGGTGCGAACTTTCGCCAATGCGCCGCCGTAGCGCCCGATCGGGGTGCGCACCGCATCGCAGAGAAATGCCTCACGGGTTGCCATTACGCCGCCTCATGCGCGCGGTTGGTGCGGGCGTGGAGGTCGCGCAGTACCTCAAGCTCGCGGGACGTCGGCGGCGGCGTCTCCGCCACTTTGGCGGCAAAGGCGACCTTCCAGCCGGTGTTTTCCTGAATCTGCTCGCGGGTGACGCCATGATGGATGGAGACGACAGTCATTTTCTTGCTCTGCGGATCGGGCTCGAACAGTGCCAGATCGGTGATGAGCTTGGTCGGTCCTTTGGTCTTCACGCCGAGCCGGGCTCGACTGTCACCGCCAGAGACATGCCCGATGGAGGTGACGAAATCCAATTTGTCCACGAAGCTACGTTTGCCTTGCGCCATGATGATGAAAATCTCGCCGCAGGAGGTGGCAATCTCCGGCGCGCCGCCGCCGCCGGGCAGCCGCACCTTCGGCTTATCGTAGGAGCCGACCACCGTGGTGTTGAGATTGGCGTATTTGTCGATTTGCGCGCCGCCCAGGAAGCCGATCTTGATGCGGCCGCCTTGCAGCCAGTAGCGGAACATTTCCGGCACCGACACCGTCGTCAATGCGGTCTCGCACAATTCACCGTCGCCGATCGAGAGCGGCAAGACGTTCGGCTTGGTGGAGAGCGTGCCGGATTCGTAGATCAGCGTGATGCCGGGCGCGTGGGTCAGGCGCGCGAGATTGCAGGCGGCCGAGGGCTGGCCGATGCCGACGAAACATACGTCGTCGTTCTTCAGCGCGCGCGCCGCCGCGACCGTCATCATCTCGTTCGGCTTGTAGTCCACCATGCTGCCTACTCCGCCACCGCGCGATGTTTGCGCGCATACTGTGCAAAGGCCTCGGGGCCCCGCTCCAGCACGTTTGTCTTCATCCAGGCCAGGAATGAGTCGCGCTCGCGCGCGATGTCGTCCCATTGCTTGTAGAAGCCGTTGTGGCGCGGGTAATAGCCCTGCGCATAAGAGGGAAACGCGCCGCCGGGAACCTCGACCACATGGCCGACGGTCCAGTGCGGCAGCACCACCGCGTTGAGGCTGCGCTCGCCCAAATCGTCGACAATCTCTTCCACCGTCACTACCGAACGCTTAGCAGCGAGCACGGCTTCCTTCTGCACGCCGAGCACGCCCTCGATCAGCACATTGCCGGCTCTGTCGGCGCGCTGGGCATGGATCACCGCCACATCCGGCCGGTGCGCCGGTATCGCCGCCAGTTCCTCGCCGGTGAACGGGCAGGTCACCCGCTTGATCTTGGCATTCACCTTCGGCAGGTCGCCGCCGATATAGCCGCGGAAAATGGCGCACGGCAGCCCAGCCGCGCCAGCCTCATAGGCATTGGCCATGGCGGCATGCGAATGCTCTTCCAGTTCGAGCTTTTGCGGCCAGCCGTTCTCGACCGCATCGCGGAAACGGTGCAGCGAGCCGACGCCCGGATTGCCGCCCCATGAGAAAACGAGCTTATCGACGGTGCCCATGCCGATGAGCTGGTCGTAAATCAGGTCCGGCGTCATGCGGATCAAGGTGAGACGCTTGCGGCCCTGGCGGATGATTTCGTGGCCGGCGGCATGCGGAATAAGGTGCGTGAAGCCTTCCAGCGCCACCGTGTCGCCGTCGCGAACGGCGGCTTGGATTGCTTCGGCAAGCGACGAAATACGCGCCATGCGGTACTGCTTCCCGGTTGCGGCACCGTATTTACGGCTGGTCACAGGCAGGGTCAAATGGCGAATTGCGGATTAAGTTTGAACCCCTACAAATAACCGCCATGCTGGGCAAAGAACCGATCTTCACAATCCACGCCGAACTCGCCGCCATCATGAATCTGGGGCGCACGCCCTATGGCGAGCGGCGCATCATCGACATTACCGGCGGCACCGTCCGCGGGCCGAAACTCAACGGCCGCATCCTGCCCGGTGGCGCCGATTGGCAGATCGTGCGCAGCGACGGCGCCGCCGATATCCAGGCGCGCTATACCATCGAGACCGATGCCGGCGCGCGCATCCTGGTCATGAGCGAGGGCTTGCGGCATGGTCCGCCGGCGGTGCTGGAGCGGCTAGCGCGGGGCGACAGCGTCGATCCCGCGCTCTATTATTTCCGCACCGTGATGCGGTTCGAGACCGCCGACCCGACTGTGGACTGGCTTAACCGAATTCTGGCGCTGGCGCGGGGACAGCGCGAAGCCCGCAGCGTGCGCCTAGACGTTTATGAAGTGGAATGACCGGCGGCGGTCAACCGAAATCCCGTAGCAGATCCATCAGCTGCATGTGTCGCTTGGATCCGACACGCTCGGCAAGCTGAGCTTCGTGTTGCTCGGCCAAGTTTTTTATTTTGGCCAGCGCCTTTTCACCTTCCGCGGTCAAGTGCAGTGAATGTTTACGCGCATCGCTGCCGGAGGCGTGCCGATTGATCCACTTACGCCGTTCCAACTCATGCAGTAGCCGGGCGAGGCGCGCCCGTTCGATTCCGAGCGTCTGCCCGACGGCCGCCTGCGAGCTGCCCGGGTTGGCTTCGATGATGAGCAGGACGGAATATTGCGCCGGACGCACCTTCATTGTCCCCAGCCTCTGGATGAAGTCCTGAAACACCCAGACCTGCAAGCGCCGCAGGAAATATCCAAGATGTTTGTTGAGCTGGCCTAAGGCGAGCTTTTCCATCCGCGCCAACGACGCCGCGTGTCGGCCGTCCCTCGACTTTGCTGCGGTCGTAACTAATTGCCGAGGCTTCATAGACGCTCGCTTTGGTCGCTTTCGATCCTTTTCCTTACCACAGCACACTTGACGCTGATTGTTGTCAATGACAACATTCTCTTGCGGCCGATAATAACGCCTCAAATGCGCCGTGTGTCCGCGGGAGGACCCCATGCTGAAATCGATAAAATTTGCCGCGCTTCTGGTCGCCTGGATTTCAACTCCGGTTTTTGCCGAGACAAACGGTGCACTTCGCATCGGCGTCTTGAACGACATGTCGAGCGTCTATGCGGACTTTCAGGGGCCGGGCTCGGTGCTGGCGGCGCAGATGGCCATCGAGGATTTCGCCAAAACATCCAAACGGAAAGTCGAGGTGATTTCGGCCGATCACCAGAATAAACCCGATATCGGGGCAGCCATCGCGCGCCGGTGGCTCGACGTCGAAGGCATCGACATGATTGTCGACCTGCCGAATTCAGCGGTCGCGCTGGCGGTGAGCGATATCGTACGAGAGAAAAACAAGGTGGCGATGGGGTCCGGCGCCGGCACCGCGCTTCTCACCGGGGCAAAATGTTCGCCAAATTTCGTGCACTGGACTTACGACACCTGGGCCAACGGTCATGCACTAGCGCGCGGCGTTCTTGCCGCAGGTGGTAAGTCTTGGTTCTTTATCACAGCCGATTATGCCTTCGGACATGATCTCGAAAAGCAGGCAAGTGACGAGGTTTTGGCCAGCGGCGGAAAAATTATCGGCACTGTTCGACATCCGTTAGGGGTCTCTGATTTTTCTTCTTTTCTCTTGCAAGCGCAGTCTTCGGGCGCGCGGGTCGTGGCGCTGGCGAATGCGGGCGGCGACACCACCAACACCGTCAAGCAGGCAGCAGAATTCAAAATTGGCACAAAACAAAAAATCGTATCGCTCATCTTTGACCTGCAGAGCGTACCGGCGCTCGGTCTGAAAACTGCACAGGGGCTGACCGCGATCAATGCGTTTTACTGGGACATGAACGATCAATCACGCGAATGGTCGCGGCGCTTCCAAGAACGCCATCCGAAGAAAATGATGCCCAATCACATGCATGCGGGCGTCTACGCCGCAACTCTGCATTACCTCAAAGCAGTCGAAAAGATCGGCTCGCCGGCGGACGGGCGCGCGGTCGTCGCAGCCATGAAGGCGATGCCCACCGACGACCCGCTGTTCGGCAAAGGGACAATCCGCGCGGACGGCCGCAAGATTCATCCCATGTACCTACTTCAGGTCAAAACCCCGGAAGAATCGAAAGGCGAATGGGATGTCTTCAAGGTCGTGGGCATTGTCCCTACCGAAAAGGCATTCCGTCCACTGAATGAAGGCGGCTGCCCGCTGGTCAAAACACCCTGAGCTTGTTGCGAAAACATGCTTACACCGACATGATCGTAGCGCGCCGCTGCCCCCATAGGGGGCGGCGGCGCCCAAGCAGGAGTGAGCGGGTGAATTCTGGGGCGTCGTCCAATCCGCTTTTAGTGAATTTGCCGGCCTCGCTTGCTGCTGAGCGGCAGGGCGACGTCGCCATCCTGCGGCTCAAGCGGCCGCACAAGCGCAATGCGCTGGATGACGAGACCATTATCGGCATCGAGACATTCTTCACGGCGTTGCCCGATGGCATCGGCGCCGTGCTGCTGCATGGCGAGGGCGAGCATTTCTCCGCTGGGCTCGACTTGAGCGAACTGGAAGAGCGCGACATCAAGCAGGGCATTGCGCATTCCGGCCTGTGGCACCGCGCCTTCGACAAGATCCAGTTCGGCCAGGTGCCGGTGGTCGCCGTGCTGCATGGCGCGGTGGTCGGCGGCGGGCTGGAGCTCGCCGCCAGCGCGCATATCCGCGTGGCCGAGCGCTCGGCCTATTACGCGTTGCCGGAGGGCAGCCGCGGCATCTATGTCGGCGGCGGCGGCTCGGTGCGGCTGCCGCGGCTAATCGGCGTCGCGCGCATGATGGACATGATGCTCACTGGCCGCACCTATTCGGCCGAAGAAGGCCAGGCCATGGGGCTCGCCACTTATTTGGTGGACTCCGGCAAGGGCTTAGCCAAGGGCCTCGAGCTCGCGGCCCGCATCGCCGGCAATGCTCCGCTGACTAATTTCGCGGTCATGCACGCGCTGCCGCGCATCGCCGAAATGGACCCGGCGAGCGGCTATGCGGTGGAGGCGCTGATGTCGGCGATCGCGCAGGCAGACGGCGAGGCCAAGGCGCGGCTCAAGGATTTTCTGGAGAAGCGCGCACCCAAGGTGACGCGCGGTCCAACATGAGTGCGGCGGTGGCATCAACGTCCAAACTGCACGCGTCGGCGCCGTTGCGCCCGGTGCGGCTGGGCGCGTTCGATGCCGTGCTGGAGCGCGAGGCCAGCGGGGTCATCCATATTCGCACCGCGCAGGTGCTGGCGCCCTATCATGCCAAGCTGAGCGAGCCGATCGAGCATTGGGCCAGAGTCGCGCCGGAACGCGTGTTCCTCGGCCAACGTGACGCCGAGGGCCGCTGGCGCACGCTCAGCTATGCGCAAGTGCTGGCGCTGACCAAGCGCATCGGCGCCGCGCTGTTGCGGCGCGGGCTTTCGCCCGAGCGGCCGATCGCGATCATCTCCGGCAACGACATCGAGCACGCGCTGCTGGCGCTGGCGGCGATGGGTGTCGGTATTCCCTATGCGCCGATTTCGGCGGCCTATTCGCTGCTGTCGAGCGACTTCGGCAAATTGCGCGCCATCATCGGCTTGCTCACGCCCGGCCTGGTGTTCACCAATGACGGCGGCGCGTTCGCCCGTGCCATTGCGGCGGCGGTGCCGAGTGATGCCGAACTCATCGTCACCCGCAATCCGCCAGCAGATCGCAAGGCGACGCTGTTTGCTGATCTTGTCGGCGCCGAAGACGACGCGGGCGTCGCCGCCGCCAATGCCAGGGTCACGCCGGACACGATCGCGAAATTCCTGTTCACCTCCGGCTCCACCGGAAACCCCAAGGGCGTCATCAACACCCAGCGCATGCTGTGCTCGAACCAGGCGATGATCGGCGCCGGCTTCGCCTTCGTCGCTGACGAGCCGCCGGTGGTGGTGGACTGGCTGCCGTGGAGCCATACCTTCGGCAGCAACCACAACTTCAACATGGTGCTGGTGAACGGCGGCTCACTCTATATCGATGACGGCAACCCGACCCCGCCCGGCGTGCCGAAGACCGCGCGTAACCTGCGCGAGATCGCGCCGACCATCTATTTCAATGTGCCCAAGGGTTACGAGGCGCTTGTTCCGTATTTCCGCTCCGACGATGCACTGCGCAAGAATTTCTTCAGCCGCCTGAAAGTGCTGTTCTATGCCGGCGCCGGCTTGAACCAGACCACCTGGGACGACCTCACTGAGCTCGCGATCGAGACAACCGGCGAGCGCATCATCTTTTTGTCCTCGCTTGGCTCGACCGAGACGTCGCCGCTGGCGCTCGCCTGCTGTTGGGACTTCGACCGGCCGGGCAATATCGGGCTGCCGGCGCCGGGCGTCGAACTCAAGCTGGTGCCGAACGAAGGCAAGCTGGAGGCGCGCCTGCGCGGCCCGCACATCACGCCTGGTTATTGGCGGCAGCAGCAGCTCACGCGCGACGCCTTCGACGCGGAAGGCTTCTACAAGATCGGCGATGCGCTGAAATTCGCCGACCCCGCCGATCCGGGCAAGGGCTTCCTGTTCGATGGCCGCATCGCCGAGGACTACAAGCTGTCGACCGGCACCTGGGTGAGCGTCGGGCCATTACGCGCGCGCTTCGTCGATCACTTCGCGCCCTATGTGCGCGACGTGGTGTTCGCCGGCCCCGACCGCGACTATATCGTGGCGCTGGTGGTCCCTGACATCGAAGCCTGCCGCAAGCTGGCGCCCGAGCATGCCGCCGACGCGGCGCCCGCGGCCGTGCTCGATGATGTGCGCGTGCGGATGAAATTCGCCAGCCTGCTGCAATCGCTGGCGGGGCTAAACCCCGGTTCATCGACGCGCGTGGTGCGCGCCATTCTGATGGCGGAACTGCTCTCCATGGACAAAGGCGAAATGACCGACAAGGGCTCGATCAATCAGCGCGCGGTGCTGAAAAACCGCGCCGCGCTGGTGGACGAGCTTTATGCGACGCCGCTATCCTCTCGAGTGATCGCCATCGCAGGCACATAAGGGATTTGAGGCCATGGAAATCAAGGGACAAGCCGCCATCGTCACCGGCGGCGCATCGGGACTGGGAGCGGCCACCGCGCGCGCGCTTGCCGCGGCCGGCGCCAAGGTGGTGGTTTTCGATCTCAACAAAAAGAGCGCCGCCGAAGTGGCCGCCAGCATCAAAGGCATCGCGGTGACCTGCGACGTGGCCGACGCCGCTTCCGCAGAGGCGGCGGTGAAGCAGGCCGCCGCTGATCATGGGCCAGCGCGTATCCTGGTCAATTGCGCCGGCATCGGACCGGCCAAGCGCATCGTCGGCCGCGATGGGCCGATGCCGCTCGCCGATTTCGAACGCGTCATCCGCATCAACCTGATCGGCAGCTTCAACATGATGCGGCTCGCCGCCGCCGCCATGCAGCCGCTACAAGCCCTCGCCGACGGCGAGCGCGGCGTGATTGTGTCGACCGCCTCGATCGCCGCCTTTGAGGGCCAGATCGGGCAAGCCGCCTATGCCTCTTCCAAGGGGGGTGTCGCCGCGCTCACTTTGCCGGCGGCGCGCGAATTCGCCCAATTCGGCGTGCGCGTGCTCGCCATCGCGCCGGGCATTTTCGGCACGCCGATGCTGCGCGCACTGCCGCAGGAGGTTCAGGATTCGCTCGGCGCCTCGGTGCCGTTCCCCAAACGGCTGGGCGAGCCGCGCGAATTCGCCGCGTTGGTGCTGCACTGCATCCACAACAGCTATCTCAATGGCGAGGTGATCCGCCTCGACGGCGCGCTGCGCATGGCGCCGCGCTAACGCATGATCCCGGTCGACTGGAAATCGCTTTTCGAACCCGCGCGTGCAAGCACGGATATTCCCGGGTCAGGCCACGTCACGGCGTTACGCAACACCCGCGAGGTGCGCATCGAGTGGGGCGACTGCGATCCTGCCGGCATTGTTTTCTATCCGCGCTATTTCGAGATCTTCGACGCTTCGACCTCGGCGCTGTTCGAGCGCGCGCTTGGGCTGACCAAGTTTCAAGCGCTCAAGACTTTCAATTTCGCCGGTTATCCGCTGGCGCGCACGCGCGCGCGCTTTATCAGGCCCACCCGCTTCGGCGACGACGTGACGGTGGAAACGACCGTCGAATTCGGCCGCTCCAGCTTCGCGATCGAGCACCGCCTCAACCTTAACGGCGTAACTTGCGTCGAGTGCTCGGAGACGCGGGTGTGGGTAGTGTGCGATCCGGCCGACCCCGGTCGCATCAAATCGCATCCAATTCCGGACGCGGTGCGCGCGAAGTTTCGCGCTTAGCCGCTGTCGTCCCCGCGAAAGCGGGAACGACAGCGGATAGTCATTCAACCTCCACCGCGATCTTTTTCAAGATTTGCAGGAACCGCTTGCGGTCGCGCTGGCCGATAATGCCGTCGAGCACGCGTTCGTGCCGGCGCGCGCAGCGCGTGAGCATGGCGAGCGTCTTCTTGCCGGCCGGCGTCACGTTCAGCCGGTAGGTGCGCCGGTCCTGGCGCATGCGTTTGCGCTCGACCAGGCCGCGCCGCACCAGGTCCTCGACCACCGGGGTGAGGCTCGATTTGTCGCGGCCATTGGCGTGGCTCAATTCGGTCTGGCTGATGCCCGGGTTGCGCGCGATCAGCGTCAAGGTGGCGAAGCGGCCCGGGCTCTCGCCGATCTCCTGCGAGCGGCGCGAAAACGCCTGGAAGGCGTGCTCCTGCGCCATGCGCAAATTGAACCCGACCCAGTATTCGAGCGGGCCGAATCTAATCGTTTCTGCAATGGCTTCGCCGTTCTTACCGCGCCGCACTCGGCCGCTGACGTTGGTCTTGCGCACCGCTATCGTCCCCAACCGACCGCGCGAAACCGGCGGTCCGGCACATAGTTTGATATCAAACTATAACCTTTACAACGTCCACGACATGCGGCTGAATAATAAAAAGTTGGCCGCGTAACCAACACTTGAACCGAGGGAGGAATTCCATGCTGTCCCGCCTTACCGCCGGCCTCTGCGCGGTCGCTCTCGCCGCCCTTATCGGCGCGCCTACCCCGACGCTCGCCCAGGATAAGACCTTCGAACTCAAGCTCTCGCACTGGGTACCGCCATCGCACCCGTTGCAGAAGGCGCTGGAAGAATGGGGCGCCTCGGTGGAGAAGGAATCCGGCGGCACTATCAAATATAAGGTCTATCCCGCCCAGCAGCTCGGCAAGGCCTTCGACCATTACGACATGGCGCGCGACGGCATCGCCGACCTCACGTACATTAATCCCGGCTATCAGCCCGGCCGCTTCCCAATCATCGCCGCCGGCGAACTGCCGTTCCTGATGTCGAACGCCAAGGGCGGCTCGATCGCGCTCGACGCCTGGTACCGCAAATATGCGGCCAAGGAGATGAAGGACGTCAAGTTCTGCCTCGCCTTCGTGCACGATCCGGGCTCAATTCATTCGTCCAGCAAGAAGGTCGCGGTGCCAGCCGACATCAAGGGCATGAAGATCAGGCCCGCGCAGGCCACCATTGCCGAACTGGTCACGCTGCTCGGCGGCACCAACGTGCAGGGCTCCGCCCCGGAAGTACGCGACATGCTGGAAAAGCACGTCGCCGATGCGGTCTTCTTCCCCTGGGGATCGGTGCTGCTATTCGGCATCGACAAGGTGACCAAGTATCACATGGACGTGCCGCTTTACGTGACCACCTTCGCCTTCGTATTCAATCAAACGAAGTACGAGCAGATGTCAGCGTCGCAGAAGAAAGTGATCGACAATCACTGCACCAGCGAATGGGCGGCCAAGGTCGCCGGCCCCTGGGCCGACTTCGAACATAATGGCATCGACAAGCTCAAGGCGGCGGCCGGCCACGAGGTCTACGACATCACCCCGGCGCAGCTCGCCGAATGGAAGAGGGCCACCGCTCCTCTCGAGGCCAAATGGGCCGAGGGCGTGAAGAAAGCCGGCGTCGATCCCGAGCTCACGATGAAGGCGCTCAAGGCGGAGCTGATCAAGAACAAAGCGGCCTATTGATGGATGGCGCCACGAGGGGATACGGGTCCTGTCGGGCGATTCACCGCTATGAATGAGGCGACGGCGGCGGGACGGCTCGCCGCCGCCATATTCAGGCCGGCGTCGAGGGCGGCGGAGCGCGCATGAAACGCGTCTACATGGATCGTTTCATCGATTCGATCGAATGGGTGGCGGCCGGTTTCGTCGGGATCGTCGCCGCCAACATCTTTATCTCGGTCGTGCTACGCAATCTTTTCACTTATTCAATTCCGGATTCATATGACTTCGGACGGCTGATGCTCGGCATTCTCATTTTCTGGGGGATCGCCGCCACCTCCTATCGCGGCACCCACATCACCGTCGATCTGGTTTGGGGCAATGTCGGCCCGAAATATCAGCGTATGATCGACGTATTCGCGACGCTGGTGCTGCTGTTCGTCGTCTCGGTGCAGACCTACACCTTGTTCGACAAGGTGATGACCACGCGTACCGACAACGTGCTCACCTTCGATCTCCGCCTGCCGACCTGGCCGTTCTTCATGGTCGCCTGGCTGGGCGATGTGTCGGCGGTACTGCTGATCGCCATCCGCACTTACCGCCTGATTGTCCGGCCGGAATTGATGGCCGAAACCAAGATCAAGCCGGTCGAGTGATGCGATGAGCACCGATGCCGTCGCCATCATCGGCTTCCTCGCCTTGTTCGTGCTGATGCTGCTGCGCGTGCCGGTCGGCATGGCGATGGGATTGGTCGGCGTGAGCGGCTTCGGCTACCTGGTTGGCGGCGCGCCCGCGCTCAAGCTGGTCGGCCAGACCTCGATGCGCACGGTCACCGATTACACCTTCGGCGTGATCCCGATGTTCCTGCTGATGGGTGCCTTCGTGACCGCGTCCGGCATGAGCCGCGAACTGTTCCGCACCGCCAATAGCTTCGTCGGCCATATGCGTGGCGGCCTCGGTATCGCCACCGTCGCGGCCTGCGGCGGCTTTGCCGCGATCTGTGGCTCGTCGGTCGCCACTGCCGCGACGTTTTCCACAGTCGCCTATCCCGAGATGCGGCGCTTCGGTTATCCGCAGAGCTTCGCCACCGGCGTGATCGCGGCCTGCGGCACGCTCGGCGCCATGCTGCCGCCGTCCACCGTGCTGGCGGTCTACGGCATCATCACTGAGCAGGATATCGGCAAGCTGTTTATCGCCGGCATTGTCCCCGGCTTGCTTGCGATCACCATGTATATGATCACGATCGCGATCATCGGCTGGATCCGGCCAGGTTTCCTGCCGAAAGGCGAGCGCCACTCCTGGCGGCAGCGGTTCGCCGGGCTCAAAGACATCTGGGCGCCACTGCTGTTATTCGTGTTTGTGATCGGCGGCCTCTATGGCCTACCGTTCCTGCCGCGCTTCACGCCGACCGAAGCCGGCGGCGTCGGCGCCAGCGGCGCCTTTCTCATCGGCGTGCTCAGCGGCCGGCTGACCAAAGACGGTATCCTGGGCGCGCTGTTGCAAGCCACGCGCACCGCCGCGGCGGTGTTTACCGTGCTGATCGGCGCGCTGATCTTCGGCTATTTTCTCACCATCACCCAGACGCCGCAGAAAGTGACCGAGTTGCTGACCGGTCTCGGGCTCGGGCGCTACGGCGTGCTGGCGCTGATCATGCTGATGTATCTGGTGCTCGGCTGCCTGATGGACGCGATGGCCATGATCATCCTCACCATCCCGATCATCTTCCCGGTCATCACACATCTGGGCTTCGACCCGATCTGGTTCGGCGTCATCATCGTGATGACGGTGGAACTAGGCCTGATCCATCCGCCGGTCGGGATGAACGTGTTCGTGATAAAAAGCGTGATCAAGGACGTCAGTTTCACGACTATCTTCAAGGGCGTTATTCCCTTTATCATCACCGACTTGATCCGGCTGGTGATCCTGATCACCTTCCCGATCATCGCGCTCTGGCTGCCCTCGCATATGTAGGCCGACTTATGCTATATAGTTGGGGTCCCAACCATTTAGTCGATACCTGACGATGGAACGCTCATTCAAAAAAGAAGTGCAGGCGCTCAAACTGGGCGACGGCGAGACCTTCCGCGGCGAAGGTATCCTGGCCGTCACCAAGGCGCTGCTGCAATCGGGCGTGTCCTACGTCGGCGGCTACCAGGGCGCGCCGGTCTCGCATCTGCTCGACGTGCTGGTCGACGCGCAGGACATCATGAGCGAGCTCGGCGTGCATCTGGAGACTTGCGCCAACGAGGCCTCCGCCGCCGCCATGCTGGGCGCCTCGATCAACTATCCGCTGCGCGGCGCGGTGACCTGGAAATCCATCGTCGGCACCAACGTGGCGGCCGACGCGCTCTCCAACCTGTCGTCGCCCGGCGTGATCGGCGGCGCCATGATCATCATCGGCGAGGATTATGGCGAGGGCGCCAGCGTGATCCAGGAGCGCTCTTATGCCTACGCGCTGAAATCCTCGATGTGGCTGCTCGATCCGCGCCCCGATCTGCCGACGATCGTGCACACGGTGGAGAAAGGCTTCGAGCTGTCGGAGGCGAGCCACGCGCCGGTGATGCTGGAGCTGCGTATCCGCGCCTGCCACGCCACTGGCGAATTCGCCGCCAAGAACAATCGCAAGTCCGAATTCTCCGGCCTCAACAAAATTTCCGGGCCGCCACGCTTCAACTATGCGCGGCTGTCGCACCCGCCGGTGACCTTCAGCCAGGAGCGGCTGAAGGTCGAGGAGCGGCTGCCGGCGGCGCGCGCCTTCATCCGCAAACACAAGCTCAACGAGACTATCGCCGGCGAGCTCGACGACATCGGCATCATCATTATGGGCGGATTGACCAATTCGGTGTTGCGCGCGCTCGAGCGCATGGGGCTGGCCGACGTGTTCGGCGCCTCGCGCGTTCCGCTGCTAGTGCTCAACGTGGTCTATCCGCTGGCGCCGGAGGAAATCCGCGAATTCTGCGCCAGCAAGCGCGCCGTTCTGGTGGTCGAGGAAGGCAATCCAGACTACATCGAGCAGGCGATCAACGTCGAATTACGCCGCGCCGACATCCAGACCCGCGTGCTCGGCAAGGGGGCGCTGCCGCAGGCCGGCGAATATACCTCCGATGTGCTGCTGGAGGGCCTAGCGGCGTTCCTGCAAGACGCCAGGCCGCACGGCCTTGACGCCGACAGCGTGGCGGAAAAAACGCGTGGCCTGATCGCGCACAAACAAAAGGCCGCTGCCGCGCTCGGGCCGCTGCCGCCGCGCCCGCCGGCGTTCTGCACCGGCTGCCCGGAGCGCCCGGTGTTCGCCTCCATCAAACTGATGCAGCGCGAATTGGGACCGACCCACATCAGCACCGACATCGGCTGCCATTCGTTTGCGACATTCGCGCCGTTCTCGCTCGGCAATTCCATCCTCGGCTACGGCATGTCGCTGGCCAGTGCCGCGGCGGTCACGCCCAACATGGAGAAACGCCCGATCGCGATCATGGGCGACGGCGGCTTCTGGCATAACGGGCTGATCACCGGCGTCGCCTCCAACGTGTTCAACAAAGGTGATGGCGTGCTGATCGTGTTACAGAACGGCTACGCCTCCGCCACAGGCCAGCAATATATTCCATCAAGCACGACGAGCCGCGAAGGCCCGACGCTCGGTGTCGATATCGAGCAGACGCTGCGCGCCATGGGCGTGAAGTGGCTACGCACGGTGCACAGCTATTCCGTCGCGCTGATGACCAAGACGCTGAAAGAGGCGATGCGCACCGCCGAGTGCGGCCTCAAGGTGATCATCGCCGACGGCGAATGCCAACTCGCGCGCCAGCGCCGCGTGCGCGCGGAGGATGCCGTGAAGCTCGAGCGCGGCGAGCGCGTCACGCGGGTCCGCTACGGCGTCGACGACGAAATCTGCACTGGCGATCATTCCTGCATCCGCCTGTCGGGCTGCCCGTCGCTGACGGTGAAGCCCTCGACCGATCCGCTGCGCAGCGATCCGGTGGCCACCGTGATCGAGAGTTGTGTCGGCTGCGGGCTATGCGGCGAGGTGGCGCATGCCGCCGTGCTGTGCCCGTCGTTCTATCGCGCCGAGATCGTGCGCAATGCCAATTGGCGCGACCGCGCGCTGTTTGCCTTGCGGCAAAAAGTCATCGGCTGGCTCGGCGGCTATGGTGGCGAGGCGGTGGCATGAATTCCGTGCGCCCCATCACTCTGTTGATCGCCGCGCTCGGCGGCGAAGGTGGCGGCGTGCTGACCGATTGGATCGTGTCGACGGCGGCCGAGGCCGGGTACCCGGTGCAGAGCACCTCGATCCCCGGCGTCGCCCAGCGCACTGGCGCCACCACCTATTACATCGAGATTTTTCCGGTCCCCGCACGCGAACTCGGCGGCAAGTGGCCGGTGCTGGCGCTCACGCCCGGAGTCGGCGATATCGACATCGCGGTGGCCAGCGAATTGCTCGAGGCCGGCCGCGTGGTGGCGAGCGGCTTCGTCACGCCCGAGCGCACCCATCTCATCGGCTCGCTCAGCCGCTTCTATGCCATGGACGAGAAGATCGCCATGGGCGACGGCCGCTTCGACCAAGACAAACTGATCAAGATCGTCACGGACCATGCGCGCGAAACCCTGCTCATCGACATGGACGCGCTGGCGAAAGAAAGCGGCTCGATCATCAACGCGGTGATGCTGGGCGCCATTGCCGGATCGCAGCGGCTGCCAGTGACGGTCGAGCAACTGGAAGCGGCGATCCGCGCCGACGGCAAGTCGGTCGACAGCAACCTGCGCGGCTTCCGCGCTGGCTTGCAAGCCGCGCGCGCGAAAATACAGTCGACGAAGCAACCTGAGAAAAAGCGGAACGCCCCGACCACCCCCGAATTGCTCGAGCACGAGGTCTCCTACTCGCTGCCCGCGCTGGCGCAATCGACCGCGATCGAGGGCGTGCGGCGGCTCATCGCCTACCAGGGCGTCGCCTATGCGCGGCTCTATCTAGACCGGCTGCGCGCCCTGATCGATGCCGACGCCGCCGGCGGCACTACAGGCCGGCTGCTCAAGGAAGTCGCGCGCCAGCTCGCCGTGCGCATGTCGTATGAAGACGTGGTGCGGGTGGCGCAGGCCAAGATTGCGCCTTCGCGCATGCGGCGCATCGCGCGCGAGGAGCTGCGCGTTAAAGACGAGCCTTTCTCGGTGCACGATTTCCTCAAGCCCGGCATCGAGGAATTGAGCCAATTGCTGCCGTCGTTCCTGGCGCGCCCGATCCTGCGCTATTCGGAACGCAAGGGTTGGCTCGGCCGCGTTTATTTCGGCATGGAGATCAATTCCACATCGATCGGCGGCTATCTGCGCTTCCTGATGCTGGCCAAGCTGCGCTGGCTTCGCCCGCACGGCCATCGCTTCAAACAAGAACAGGCGCAGATCGAATCCTGGCTTACCTTAATCGCCGAAGCGGCGCGGCACTCGGCAGAACTCGCCCTCGAAGTCGCCGAATGCGCCCGCCTGATCAAGGGCTATGGCGACACTTATGCGCGCGGGCTTGCCAACTACCGCAGCATCGAGGCGCGCGTGATCCGCCCGGCTCTGGCAGGCCAAATCCCCCTCGGGCGCGCCGCCGATGCGGTTGCCAGCGCGCGCACCGCTGCCCTGGTCGACCCGGAGGGCGAAAGCCTGGTCAAATGCCTGGCCGAGATCGAGGGCCAAACGAGTTTCCGCATCGCGGCGGAGTAGGCCCCGCGTCCGTTGTCAGCCCCTCCCCCGTCGCGTAAAACAACCTGAAAATAACAGTAGCGCCCGCACTAAAGCGGACGCCGTACGGGGCGAAACGCATGGCCGTTACACCGACTGGGCAACGACCGGCAATCGTCGCCGAGGCGTTCCTGCGCGCGCTCGCCGACCACGGTGTCGATTATTTCTTCTGCAATACCGGCACCGATTTTCCGCCGATCGTGGAAGCGTTCGGCCGCGCCAAGAAGACCAATGCCAAGGTTCCGAAGCCGATCCTGATTCCACACGAGAACCTGGCGGTCGGCATGGCGCACGGCGCCTATCTGATGACCGGCCGCCCGCAGGCGGTGATGGTTCACACCACGGTCGGCACAGCCAATACCATCAACAACCTCATCAACCTGTCGCGCGACCGCGTACCGCTGGTCCTCTCGGCCGGACGCACGCCGATCACCGAAAAGGGATCGTTCGGCTCGCGCAGCCGCCCGATCCAGTGGGGTCAGGAAATGTTCGACCAGGCCGGCATGGTGCGCGAACTGGTGAAGTGGGACTACGAATTGCGCGTACCCGCCCAGGTCGGCGACATGGTTGCGCGCGGCGTGGAAGTCGCCATGGCGCATCCGCGCGGGCCGGTCTATCTCATGCTGCCGCGCGAACCGCTGTCTGCGCCGCTGTCAGAGCCGATCGCCCCGATGAAGCCGCGCGCGCAGGCGGCGCCGGCGTATCCTGATCCGAAGGCGATCGCGACGCTGGCGGAGTGGATCGTCGCCGCCGAGCGGCCTTTGATCATCGCTTCCGCGCTGCCCGCAGCCGCGGTGCCTGCGCTTGCCCATCTGGCGGAGCGCTGCGCGATTCCGGTGGTGAGCCACAATTCGCGCACGGTCTGCCTGCCCTCAAGTCACACGATGCATTTCGGCTTCGAGCCGGGCGCGTTGCTCGCCGATGCAGATCTGGTGATTTCGCTTGAATCCGACGTGCCGTGGCTTCCAAGCCTGCAGAATCCGCCAGCCGGCTGCCGCGTTGCCCATGTGGGCGAGGAACCATTCTACGTGCGCTACCCAATGCGCTCATTCCCTAGTGATCTCGCCGTGCAGGCCGGCCCGATCAACGCGCTGGACGCGTTGATCGGGGCAGTGGAGGCGCGCCTACAAATGGCGGAAGCGCGCATTGCCGCGCGCCGCGCGCGGCTGACCGAGCGTATGCGCACACGGCGCGCGCAGCTCGTCAAGGATTCGGCGCCCGCCGCGCACATCACGCCGGAATATCTGTCGCGCGTGATCGGCGAAACGATCGGGCCGAACGCGATCATCGTCAACGAATATCCGCTGCGGCCGGACCATTGCGCACGTGAGAAGCCGGGCACCTTCTACGCGCTCGGCCCGGCCGGCGGGCTCGGCTGGGGCTTCGGCGCGGCGCTCGGCATCAAGCTCGCAGCGCCCGACGCGTTCGTGGTCGCGACGCTCGGCGACGGCGCCTACATGTTCTCCAACCCGATGGTCGGACACTGGATCGCCGCCGCCCATGCGCTGCCGATCCTCACAATTGTGTTCAACAACAGCCGCTACGGCGCGGTGCGCCGCGCCACGCTATCGATGTTCAAGGACGGTGTCGCCGGCGAGAACGACGGCCGCACCCTCGCCGATCTTGACCCGTCGCCGGCCTATGAGGTGATGGCGCAAGCGCAAGGTGCCTATGCCGAGCGCGTGGAGAAGCCGGCCGACCTGCCCGACGCACTGACGCGCGCCCGAGAAGCGGTCGTCAGCGGGCGCCGGCAAGCGCTGCTCAACGTCATTACGCCCTATTGAACCGAGGAACGTTCATGCGCGTCGATGCCTATACTCATTTCATTCCAGAGAGGTTTTTCAGCAAGATCGTGGAAAGCGGCCATACCGATATCGGCAAGCGCGTGCGCGAAATCCCCAGCATCCACGACCTCGATGTCCGCATGAAAGTGGTCGATCAGTTCAAGGACTACGCACAGATTCTGTCCTATCCCATGCCGCCGCTCGAATTGCTGGCCAAGAGCGAGCAGGTGGAGGAATACGCCAAGCTGGTGAACGATGGATTCGCCGAGATTTGCGCCAAGCACGCGAGCCACTTTCCCGGCTGGGTGGCGCAGGCGCCAATGACCGCGCCCGATGCCGGCGTGCGCGAAGTGACGCGCGCGATAAAGAACGGCGCGCTTGGAGTTCAGATCAACACCAATGTCGCGGGAATGCCGCTCGATCATCCGGCGTTCGATCCGTTCTTCGCCGCCATGGACAAGCTCGGCAAGCCGATCTGGATGCATCCGGCGCGCGCCGCCAATTTCCCGGATTATCTTTCCGAGAAAAAATCGAAATATGAAATCTGGTGGACCTTGGGCTGGTCCTACGAGACCACGGCGGCGATGGCGCGGATGGTGTTCTCCGGGATAATGGACAAATTCCCGAAGCTGAAGATCATCACCCATCATTTCGGCGGCATCGCACCGATGCTGGAAGGCCGCATCGGCTCGGGCTGGGACCAGCTCGGTGCGCGCACCTCGGACGCGGACTTGAGCAAGGTTCTCAAGAGCCTGAAGAAACGCCCGCTTGATTATTTCAAGCACTCATTCTACGCGGACACCGCGGTGTTCGGCGGCGTGCCGGCGACCCACGCGGGCCTTGCCTTCTACGATCTCGACAAGATCGTGTTCGCCTCAGACTGTCCGTTCGATCCGGAGCAGGGCACCATGTATACCCGCGAGACGCTGCGCATTCTCGAAGGCATCGACATGCCGAAAGACGATAAGGAGAAAATCTGGCACGGCAATCTGGAGGCGGTTACCGGGGTGAAGTTTCCAAGCTGATTGCGCGTATTCCGCTCGCCCCCGCGAAAGCGGGGACCTAGTTCTGCCTGTGGAGACCGCTTACTGGATTCCCGCTTACGCCGGAATGAGTGGGGGGTGTGGGTTCGTAACGCTTTGCCTATAGCGGCTGTTGAACTTCTGCTAACCTCGTGCCCATGGCGCTCACGCAACCCGTCGGCCTCAACGAACCCAAGCCGCCTTCCGGCGACGCCGAACGCGTCACGCCGGCGATGGCGCAATACATCGAGATCAAGGCCGCCAATCCGGATTGCCTGCTGTTCTACCGGATGGGCGATTTCTACGAGATGTTCTTCGACGACGCCGAGACTGCCTCGCGCGCGCTCGGCATCGTGCTCACCAAGCGTGGGAAATATCTCGGCCGCGACGTGCCGCTATGCGGCGTTCCCGTGATCCGCGCCGACGAATATCTGCATCGCCTGATCGCGCTCGGTCACCGCGTCGCGGTGTGCGAGCAGCTCGAGGACCCAGCCGAAGCGCGCAAGCGCGGTAACAAAAGCGTGGTGCGGCGCGACGTCATTCGCCTGGTCACGCCTGGCACGCTCACCGAAGACACTTTGCTCGACGCCAAGCGCAACAATTACCTGCTCGCCGTTGCGCGCGCACGCACGTCGTCCGACGGCGATGACGCCCGCTTCGCGCTGGCCTGGATCGACATCTCGACCGGCGAATTCCGCATCACCGAATGCGATCGCCTGTCGCTCTCGGCCGAGATCGCACGGCTGGAGCCGAGCGAGATTGTCGTTTCCGACGCGTTATTTGCCGATGCTGATCTCGCCGCCTATTGGCGTACGCTGCCGGCGGTAACGCCGCTTACCCGCGACGTGTTCGACAGCGCCAGCGCCGAGCGGCGGCTGACCTCGTTCTTCGCAGTGGCGACCAGCGAAGCCTTCGGCGCGCTGACGCGGCTGGAGCTCACCGCCGCCGCGGCTTGCGTGACCTATATCGAGCGCACGCAGATCGGTAAGCGCCCGCCGCTGTCGCCACCCCTGCGCGAAGCGGCCTCCGCCACAATGGCGATCGACCTGGCCACGCGCGGCAATCTCGAACTGATGCGCACGCTATCCGTCGAGCGACGCGGCTCGCTGCTGGAGTCGATCGACCACACGGTCACCTCGGCCGGCTCGCGGCTCCTCGCACAACGGCTGTCGGCGCCGCTCACCGATCCAGCGCAAATCGCGCGACGGCTCGACGCGGTGGCGAGCTTCGTCGATGACGTGGCAGTGCGCGCCGATACTCGCTCGCGGCTGCAAGCGGCGCCCGATCTCGCGCGCGCACTGGCTCGCCTCGCCGTCGGGCGCGGCGGCCCGCGCGATCTCGCCGCCATCCGTGACGGCGTGTTGGCGGCCGCCGATCTCGCCCGCACCTTGGCGGCGCTGAAGGATACGCCGGCTGAGATTGCCGATGCGCTGCAATCCTGCCGTCGCCCCGACGGCATGCTGGCCGCCGAGCTATCCGCCGCGCTTGCCGCCGAGCTTCCCGCCTTCAAGCGCGACGGCGGCTTCGTGCGCGAAGGCTACGACGCGAGCCTCGACGAGACGCGCGGCTTGCGCGATGAATCCCGCCGCGTGGTCGCCGCCTTGCAGGCGCGCTACGCGGAAGAGACTGGCGTCCGCGCGCTCAAGATCCGCCACAACAACGTGCTCGGCTATTTCGTCGAGGTCACCGCCCAGCACGGCGACCGGCTGCTGGCCGCGCCGCGCAATGCAACCTTCATCCACCGCCAGACTCTGGCCGGCCAGGTGCGTTTCACCACCACCGAGCTGGGCACGCTGGAGGCCAAGATCGCCAGCGCCGCCGACCGCGCGCTCGGGCTAGAGCTGGAAATCTTCGAGCGGCTGGTCGCCAGCGTGATCGCCGAGAGCGTGCCAATCAAGGAATGCGCGGAAGCGCTCGGCAGCCTTGACGTTGCAAGCGCGCTCGCCCATCTCGCCGCCGAACGCGACTATGCGCGCCCGCAAGTGGACGACAGCCACGATTTTGTCATCGCTGGCGGCCGTCATCCGGTGGTGGAGCAGGCGCTGGCGCGCGACGGCACGCCGTTCGTCGCCAACGATTGCGATCTCTCGCCACCGCCCAAGGCCGAGGCCGGCCGCATCTGGCTGATCACCGGCCCCAACATGGCGGGCAAATCTACCTTCCTGCGGCAGAACGCGCTGATCGCGATCCTGGCGCAGATGGGTAGCTTCGTGCCGGCCAAGAGCGCCCATATCGGCGTGGTGGACCGACTGTTCTCGCGCGTCGGCGCCGCCGACGATCTGGCGCGCGGGCGCTCGACCTTCATGGTCGAGATGGTGGAGACCGCGGCCATCCTCAATCAGGCGGGCGCGCGCTCGCTGGTGATCCTGGACGAGATCGGCCGCGGCACCGCCACCTTCGACGGGTTGTCGATCGCCTGGGCCACGGTCGAGCACCTGCACGACGTCAACAAATGCCGCGCGCTGTTCGCCACGCATTTCCATGAACTGACCGCGCTCTCGGCGCGGCTTACCCGGCTGCACAACGCCACGGTGCGTGTGAAGGAATGGCGGGGCGACGTGGTGTTCCTGCACGAGGTCATTCCAGGCTCGGCCGACCATTCCTACGGCATTCAGGTCGCGAAATTGGCCGGATTGCCGGCGAGCGTGATCGAGCGTGCCAAACTAGTGCTGGCCAAGCTCGAGCAGGAAGACCGTGCGGCGCCCAAGGGCTTCGAGGACCTGCCGCTGTTTGCGGCGCCCTACAAGCCGTCGCAGGAAATGCAGGACGACGCGCTCGCGCTGGTGGTCGCCGCCGTCGCCGCGCTCAATCCGGACGAGATGTCGCCGCGCGAGGCGATGGAAGCGCTCTATATGCTGAAGGCGAAGCTCACCGAAACAGAAAAGAAGTGATGCCTCACGCCGGCAGCCGGCTCCACTGCCGCAAGCCCGACAGCAGCGCGTTCCAGCCGATGCCGACGCTCAAGCCGACCGCGTAGGACCACCACACCCCGATCGGCTCGGCGAGCCAATGCACGACCAAAAGGCTCAGGCCGAGCCCAATCAGCGGGGTGAGTACATGCGCCGCTACGCTGGCCGAGGCAGGTCCCCCGATGCGGGGATGCAGGATCACGAAGAACGATCCCATCGCCACCGGAAAAAATGCGAACAGTCCCGAGGCATAGGAGCCGATCGAATTCGAGGCGGCGGTCACGACGATGACGCAGAGCGTCACCACACCGGCGCGCCAAGCGAGATCGGCGGCGGTGAATTCAACGCGTTTAATCGCGCCGTCGGCAAGAAAGCGCCGGCCGGCCAGGATCGCCAAGGGAAACACCACCGCATTCAACAGCGCGGCGCTGGCCGCATTCCACTCCACCAGGCGTGATAACGCGGCGCAGCAAAACCACACCAGGAAGGCGCCAGTGAGGCTTGCGGCAAGCGAACGCCGCTGCGCCAGCACGGTATAAGTGAGAGCAAACACCGCACACGGCATTCGACACCATGCTGCCGACCGCGCTCTGCGCGATGAACGCCGGTGGATGCTCCCATGCCAGGATGATCATGGCGGCGGCGCCCGCCGTCGGCAGCGAGGCGATTAGCGAGCCGATGAACGGCCTGCTGCGCTCGACCACCACGGAGGCCGCCACCACGATGGTCGTCGTCATCGCGATCTTCAGCAGCAGGGCGATCAGAAGCAACGCTGTCATACAGGTATGCCGTGGCGACGCGCGGTGAGCACGGCGAGGCTCCAGCCGATCGACGTCGCCAGCGCCAGGGCCAGCGCGATCGCCACGCCGAGCGGCGCGGCGGCGAAATGCAGCACCGCGCAAGCAAAGGCGAAACCGACGAGACCGAGCGGCGCGTTGGCGAGCACGGCGGCCGTGGCCTTGCCGCCGACGCGGTTGTGCAGAATGAGCATGATGCTGATCAGCACGACCGGAAACACCGCGAGAATGCCGCTGCCGCCCGCCCCGATGCGGAAGCTTAGGCCGACCGTGATCCCGACCAGCAGCGCGACCAGCACCGCGCGCATCGGCAGGTCGAACCAGCGCCGGTGCACCGGCGGCATGGTCACGTGGCGCAGCGGGCGCACTAGCCACAGGCATACGCCCAGCACCACGACGTTCATGGCCAGCGCCGTGAACACCGTCCAGTGCACCCAATGAATGACCAGCGCCAGCGCGGTCCATACCGCCAGGCCGACTGACAGGCTGAAGAGAAGCGAGCGTTTCTGCGACAGCAACACATAGACCGTCGCGAACACCACGTTCGCCGCGTTGATAGCGAGGCTCGCCACCGCGCTTGTCGCAATGAATTGCACGTCATGATCAATTGACAGAAACACATAGACCGGCCCAGCGCCGATCGGCAGCGTCGCCACCAGCCCGCCGACCAGCGGGCCGGCGCGCTCGGCGGTCACTGTCGCCGCCAGCACGAAGCCGGCAGTGATGGCCATTTTGATGATGAGCGTAAGCGCGAAAGTGAGGTCGGGGGGCATTTTCTGCTTCTCCCTCTCCCCACTTGCGGGAAGAGGTAAAAATTCAATTGGCCGGCGTGAGCACTGTGCGGCCGATCACCTTGCCGGCCTTGAGGTCGGCGATCACCCGCTGCGCGGTATCGAGCGCGGTGGTCTTGGTCGGCACCAGCAGCAGTGGCCGGTTGCGCACCAGCTTGATCAACTCGTTGAGCTCCGCGAGGCTGCCGGTGTACGAGCCCTGGATCGTCATGGCGCGGATCGGAATCAGCGGCAGCGAGACGGTGATGTCGCCGCCGAACAGGCCGACCACGATCAGCTTGCCGCCCTTGACCAGGCTGTCGACGGCGAGCTGCGCGGTCTGCGAGTTGCCGACGAAGTCGATCGCCGCCCACACTGGTCCCTTGGCGGCGGCCTGCAATTGCGCGACCGCGTCCGGCGCATTGGGATCCACCGAGGCGAATGCGCCCGCGCGCTTGGCGGCCTCGCGCTTGACCGGATCGATATCGACCACGATCGCGCCCTTGCCTTTCATCGCCTTGATGATCGCAATGCAGATGAGGCCGAGGCCGCCGGCGCCGATCACCACCACCGGCTCGCTCTTCACCAGCGACCCGAGTTTTTTCAGCGCGCCATAGGCGGTGACGCCCGAGCAGGCCAAGGGCGCGGCCTGCTCTGGCTTCATCCTGCTACCGTAGTTCAGCAGATAGCGCGGATGCGGCACCAGCAGATGCGTGGCATAGCCGCCGTCGCGGTAGACGCCGAGGAAACGCGGCGAGGTGCAGAGCTGCTCGTCGCCGCGCTTGCACACCATGCAGGTGCCGCAACCGATCCAGGGATAGACCAGCCGCTTGTCGCCGACCTTGACGCCGCGCGCCCTGGGGCCGACTGCGACCACCTCGCCGACATTCTCGTGCCCCATGGTGAGCGGCAGCTTCACGCCGCGATCCTGCAGGCGGAGAATCTTTCCGCCGCCGAGATCGTAGAAACCTTCCCAAATATGCAGATCGCTGTGGCAGACGCCGGCCGCCAGCACCTTCAGCAGCACCTCGCTGCCGGCCGGCTTGGGGTCGATCCGCTCGGCGAACTGCATCGGCTCGCCGCAACGGCAGACCTGGAAACTGCGCATTTTCGTTTCTCTCCCGCCTTATTTCTTGCGGCCGCCGGATATCTCGCGACCATGGACAGGGAACCATAAACGCCATGGCTCGTCACGGCGAACCCCCTTTCGCAGCTGCAAAATGCCGAAAAATTAGTCCCCGCTGCTGCCAATGCGGGGTTAACGAATATCTTTGCCGGGAGCGGGTGACTTAGCGCCCCGCCTCCGCTATCCCGATGCCCCCATGGCTTCGCTCGCCCTCGAAACCGGCCTGCGCACGGCGCCCGAGCATCCGACCCGGAACTCGGGCGAGTTGATCGATATCCGCGCCGTCGCCGCCGACCTGGAAAGCCTCGCCAAGACCCATAGCGGCGGCGGGCGCGAATTGCGCTCCGCGCTGGCGCAGCGGCTGAAGACCGCTCTCAACGACGGCCGCGCCAAGGCCGAGCAGCTTCTGCTCAAGGACCGGCACGGCCGGCGCTGCGCCGAGCGGCTGTGCCGGCTGGAAGACGAGATCATCCGCCTGCTGTTCGAATTCGCGCGCAAGCATCTTTATCAATCGCAGAATCCGTCCGAGGCCGAACACATGGCGGTGATCGCCACCGGCGGTTACGGCCGTGGCTTGCAGGCGCCCGGCTCCGACATCGATCTGCTGTTTTTACTGCCCTACAAGCAGACCGCCTGGGGCGAGTCGATCGCAGAAGCGATCCTGTATTGCCTGTGGGACACCGGACTGAAGGTCGGCCACGCCACCCGCTCGGTGGACGAATGCATCCGCCAGGCCAAGGCAGACATGACCATCCGCACCGCCATTCTGGAAGCGCGCTTCCTGCTCGGCGACCAAAAGCTGTTCGACGAACTGGTGAAGCGCTTCGACAATGAGGTGGTGCGCAACACCGCCGCGGATTTCGTCGCCGCCAAGCTCGGCGAGCGCGAGGATCGCGTGCGTCGCTCGGGACAATCGCGCTACCTGGTCGAGCCGAACGTAAAGGACGGCAAGGGCGGCTTGCGCGATCTCCATACGCTGTTCTGGATTGCGAAATACGTCTACCGCGTGCGCGAGTCGGATGAGCTGATCAAGCGCGGCGTGTTCGACAGGCAGGAATATCTCTTGTTCCGGCGCTGCGAGGATTTCCTCTGGTCGGTGCGCTGCCACATGCATTTCCTCACCGGCCGCGCCGAGGAGCGGCTATCGTTCGACATCCAGCGCGAGATCGCGGTGCGGCTCGGCTACACTGAGCACCCCGGCCAGCAGGACGTCGAGCGCTTCATGAAGCACTACTTCCTGATCGCCAAGGCGGTCGGCGATCTTACCGCCATTTTGTGCGCGAACCTGGAAGACAGCCACGCCAAGAGCGTGCCGGTGCTCAGCCGCGTGATGGCGAAGTTCCGCCCGGTGAAGCGGAAAAAACTCGCCGAAAGCGACGATTTCACCGTCGACAAAAACCGTATCACCGTCGTCGACGCCAATGTTTTCAAGCGCGATCCGGTCAATCTGATCCGCGTCTTCCATCTGGCGCAAAAGCACAATCTCGCTTTCCACCCGGACGCCATGCGCGCGATCACCCGCTCGCTCACGCTGATCGATGCGCGCTTACGAGACGATGAGGAAGCCAACCAGTTGTTTTTGGAAATCCTCACCTCCAAGAACGACCCGGAAACCGTGCTGCGGCGGATGAATGAGGCCGGCGTGCTCGGCCACTTCGTGCCGGCATTCGGCAAGGTCGTGGCGATGATGCAGTTCAACATGTATCACCACTACACGGTGGACGAACACCTGCTGCGCTGCATCGGCGTGCTGGCGGAGATCGAGCGCGGAGCTAACCCGGAGACGCCGCTCGCCAGTGATTTGATCGGCAAGCTGTTGCCCGGCAACCGCTCGGTGCTCTATGTCGCGCTGTTCCTACATGACATCGCCAAGGGCCGCATCGAGGATCACTCGATCGCCGGTGCGCGGGTGGCGCGCCGGCTCTGCCCGCGCTTAGGCTTTTCCTCAACCGACACCGAAACCGTCGCCTGGCTGATCGAAAATCATC
This sequence comes from Pseudolabrys sp., assembly GCA_035469145.1. Lineage (GTDB taxonomy): Bacteria > Pseudomonadota > Alphaproteobacteria > Rhizobiales > Xanthobacteraceae > Pseudolabrys. The sequence goes on along the minus strand of DATISB010000050.1, from coordinate 17,563 downwards.
TGGTGATGTCCAGCGTCGCGCAGTCGCGCGATCTGTCCGACCGTAAAACAATAGAAAATTTCGCCGCAGTGGTGCAGTCGGCCGAACGGCTGAAGCTATTGGCCATCCTCACCACCGCCGACATCCGCGCCGTCGGCCCGGGCGTGTGGAACGGCTGGAAGGCGCAACTGTTGCGTACGCTGTATTACGAGACCGAGCCGGTGCTCACCGGCGGCTTCTCGGAGGTCAACCGCGCCCAGCGCGTCGCCATGGCGCAGGCCGAATTCCGTGAGGCGATCAAGGACTGGCCAAGCGAACGGCTGGAAACCTATATCGCGCGTCTCTATCCGGCCTATTGGCTCAAGGTCGATCTGCCGCACAAGATCGAGCACGCGAAATTCGTGCGCGCCGTCGAGGACGCCGGCAAATCGCTCGCCACCACCGTCAGCTTCGACGGTGGTGCCGTGACCGAGCTCACCGTGATGGCGCCCGATCACCCCTGGCTGCTCTCGATTATCGCCGGCGCTTGCGCGATGGCCGGCGCCAATATTGTTGATGCGCAGATCTACACCACCACCGACGGACGCGCGCTCGACACCATCTCGCTGTCGCGCGAATTCGAGCGCGACGAGGACGAGGAGCGGCGCGCCAAACGCGTCGCCGATTCTATCGAGAAGGCGCTGCGCGGCGAATTGCGGCTGCCCGACGCGGTGGAAAAGCGCGCACCCCCCAAGGGCCGCATCAAGGCCTTCGCGCTCGTGCCCACGGTCACCATCAACAACCAGTGGTCGCGCCGCTACACTATGGTGGAAATCACCGGCCTCGACCGCACCGGCCTGCTCTACGAGATGACCTCGACGCTGTCCAAGCTCAACCTCAATATCGCCTCCGCCCACGTCGCCACCTTCGGCGAGCGCGTGGTGGACGTGTTCTATGTGACCGATTTGCTGGGCGCGCAGATCATCTCGCCGACCCGCCAGGCCGCCATCAAGCGCGCACTGATCGCCTTGTTCGCAGTGCCGGAAGGCAACGGTAAATCAGGCAAGTGACGGGCGGTCGGGTAATTTCACCCCTCCCCCTCCTCCAGCGCACGCCGCAATTTTCGGATGACGACGCCGCGTGCGCGATCGTCGGCAGCGGCGTCAACGCGATCGTTGATGTCGAGAATCAGTTTCGACATGTCGTTGTGCCAATCGAGCGCCACCACCGCCTCGGGCGCCAGCCGTCGGCGATATGAGACGTCGATCGGCGTCGGTGCCGCCGTGGTCAGCTCGTAAATGTCGTCGAGAATCGGAATGAAGACTTTTGCCGCCGGCACCGTGCGCTCGGCGATGCGGTCCGATAAGCCGGCGAGCGCTGGTTCTTCGCCGTGCACCAGGAACACGCCGCGCAAAATCGGACGCCGCGCCGCGATCCAGCGCGCAAGCTCGGGACCGTCGGCATGGCCAGAATATTCGTCGAGCCGGCGAATGCGCGCCGCCACCTTGATCTCCTCGCCCTGGATGCGCACGGCCTTGGCGCCGTCGGCAATGAAACGCCCGAGCGTGCCTTGTGCCTGGAAGCCGACCAGCAGCACCGTGGCCTTGCCGTGCCACAGCCAGCGCTTGAGATGGTGGCGGATACGGCCGGCGTCGCACATGCCGCTGGCGGCGACGATGATGTGAAAGCCGGTGAACTTGGCGATCGCCTTGCTCTCTTCCACCGTCTCGGTGGAGCGCAAATGCGGCGAGCTAAGCAATCGCTCGACGTCGAGATCGGCCTCCAGACTGTCGGCATGCTGCCGAAACACTTCCGTGGCGCGAATGGCCAGCGGCGAATCGAGAAAGATCGGCGCCGCCGGGATGTCGCCGCGCTCCATCAGGTCGATCAGATCGACGATCAACTCCTGCGTACGTTCGACCGCGAAGGCCGGAATGAGCAGCGCGCCGCCAGCTGCGTGGGCATCGCGAACCTCTGTGGCGAGATGCTGGCGCCGCGACTCGCGAGTGACTGGCGGACGGTCTTCGTCGCCATAGGTCGATTCGCAAATTACATAGTCCAAACCGGTGGGCGCCTCCGCACCGGGTTGCAGCAGCTTGGCGTCGGGACCGAGATCGCCGGAGGCGAGTACACGCAGCGGCTTGCCGGACGCACCTTCACCGGCGAATTCGATTTCAATCGAGGCGGAGCCGAGCAGATGCCCGGCGTTCCAATAGCGCGCGCGCACACCCGGCATGACTTGAACCCAAGTCTCGTAATCGACCGGGCGGAAGGCCTCAAGCGAGGCGACAGCATCGCGTTGCGTGTAGATCGGCGTCACGAGCGGACGCCCGCGCACAGCATTGCGTCGGTTGAGCGCGGCCACTTCGGATTCCTGGATACTGCCGGCGTCGGGCAGCATATAGGAGCACAGATCGATGGTGCCGCGGGTGGCCCAGACCGGGCCGCGAAAGCCGCTGCTTGTGAGCTTGGGTATGAGTCCGCTGTGGTCGATATGCGCGTGCGTCAACAACACGGCATCGATGTCGGCGGGGATGAACGGAAACTTGCCGTAGTTCAGCTCCTTCAGCGTTTTCGGCCCCTGGAACAGGCCGCAATCGACCAAAAGGCGCCCGGCTCCCGTTTGGAACAGGTAGCACGAGCCGGTCACCGTGCGCGCCGCTCCGCAATACCGGACGGTTACACTCATAGCGCGGCTCCCGCGATTTCTCGGTGCAAGGCGTCCGCAAGGATCGAATCGAGCGCAATCGCGTTGGTCGGATGCGGCACGCTGTTGGTGGACCTGACAGAGCGAATTCCGGCTTCGAACAATGTGCGCACCAGCTCGGGTGCAAACAGTGCATGGGTGACGACGGCATCGACGGTCGTGGCACCGGCAGCGTGCAGCACCTTGGCGCAGGTCATCAGCGTGCCGCCCGAGGACACGATATCATCGACCAGTAGCATCGGACGGCCGGCGAACAATTTTGGATCGGCGAATGCGATCTCGACCGAGCGATCGCTGCGGCGCGTCTTGCGCGCCACCGCATGCGCCAGGCCGAGACGGCGCGCGAGGTCGTCGACCCAGGGTTCCGATTCAGCATCGGGACCGGCCACCACCGTTGCGGGGTCGAATCCCACAGCGCGCAGATAATCCGCGATCGCCGGTATTGCCGAAAGATCATCGGCCTCGATGCTAGGAAAGACCTCTGTAATATTCTTTGTGCGATGCAGATGGGCGTCGACCGTGATCACACGATCCACGATTTCCGCGATCAATCGGCCGACGGCTTTCTGGCTGATCGCCTCGCCTACATGAAACGCCGCGTCCTGCCGCATGTAACATAGATAGGGCGCCACCAGTACCAGACGCCGGGCGCCCGCGCGACGCAAGGCTTCGGCGGCGAACAGGATCGCCAGCAGCTTATCATTGGGCCGATCGAGCGGGACGTAAAGAATAGTCGTTGCCGCCGCTGGTCCCACGGTGACGGATAGCTCGCCGTCGGGAAACCGATGCAGTGCGATCTCGTGTGCTGGCACGCCGAGCCGCGCGGCCAGCCGCGCCGCTTCCGTCGCGGAGGTCGTCAGGCTTTGCAGGACGGCGCCGCTCACGACTTCATCTCGCCGCGCGGCGAACGCGACCCGATGATATAGCCGGTATCCAATTTAGCGGCGGCGAGCGCAAGATCGAATTGCGACTGCTCGAAGGCGTGGACGCGATAGAGCGGCTCGCCTTTCTCGACACGGTCGCCGATCTTCTTGAAGATCTTGATACCCGCGCCCCTGTCGATGGGCGCGCCGGCAGTGCGCGCCAGCCGGTTGAAACGCAGGCAGTCGATCGCCTCGACCGTGCCGTCACTTGTTGCCGTGATGTCGGCCGTCAAAGTCCCGAGATCGGTCCGGCAGCCGGACGGTCCTTGCGCTTCGATGATCTTGTGCATCTGCTTGAGCGCGGCGCCGCTGTCGAGCAGTTCGCGCGCGCGTCGATAGCCCGTCCCGCCGCGCAGGTCCGGATCGTATTCGAGCATGTGAGCGGCGAGCCGCAGCGATTTCTCGCGCAGATCGGCGGGCGCCGCCGGATCGTTCGCCAGCACGGCCATGACGTCCTGGGCTTCCAGCACCGGTCCGATGCCATTGCCGATCGGCTGCCGCCCGTCGGTGGTGATGACTTCGACGGTGATGCCGAAGTGATCGCCGACGAACTCGAACAGCTTGCGCAGCCGCATCGCGTCCAGCGCGGTTCTGAGCTTGGCGGCGGGTCCGACCGGCAGATCAATCAACAGATGGGTCGCGCCGGCCGCGATCTTTTTCGACATGATCGAGGCGACCATTTGCTCGCGCGTATCGAGGCTGAGCGGCCGCTCCACCGAAATGAGAATATCGTCTGCGGGCGACAGATTGACGTGTCCGCCCCAGACCAGACAGCCGTGGCAGGTTTTGACGACTTCTTTCATCTCATCGACCGTGAGATCGACGCGCGCCAACACTTCCATGGTGTCGGCGGTGCCGGCGGGCGAGGTGATGGCGCGCGACGAAGTTTTTGGAATCGTCAACCCGTGCGCGGCGACAATCGGCACCACGATCATCGAGGTGCGATTGCCGGGGATGCCGCCGATACAATGCTTGTCGACGACGACCGGCGTGTCCCAGGTCAGCTGCGTTCCGGCCTGCGCCATCGCATGCGCCAGCGCGAGCATTTCGTCGCTAGTCATGAAGCTGGCGGAGCCGACGAGGAACGCCGCGATCTCCATGTCGGAATAGCGGTAGTGCGTGACGTCATCGATGATCGCGCTGATCTCGGAAGCGTTCAACGCGCGGCCCTGAATCTTGGCGCGCACCGCGTCGAGACTGTCGGGCGGTGGAGCCGGCGTGATGGTGATGAAACTTCCGGCCGGCTCGGCGAAGCGGCGGAAGGCGGGATCGGCGAGGCCGATTTCGTTGGGATTGACCAATCCGTCGTCGGTGAGAATCAACGTTGCCAAAAGTACTTTCGAATTGCAGCGCAGTTCGACGCGGCTGAAGCCGCTAAACACCTCAGGCCGCAGCGCCGTGGACCGGCGCGAAATCACCACCACGTTCTCGCGGCCGGTATCCAGATTGACGCGCCGGATCTTGAGCTGCGGACGCGAATTATCGGTCGCCTTCATCGTTCGAGGTCCTAGCGGCAAGGCTGTGAAATTACATAGTAAATTGTCGCCGTCGCGGCATTGATCAAGATCATGACGGCCCCGCAATCCCCGCCATTCGGGCGCCAATTCCCCCTTAACGGCCCCTTAAACCGCCCGCCTTAGCGTGGCCCGAGGGGAGCGGCGGACTGCCGCCGGCATGGACAAGTCGGGTCGCGCGATGGCGCAGGGCAAGGGACAATCGGGCGCGCGCCGGGAGCCAGTGTTCGATAGCGGTCCCGAACTGCGCGTTGCGGCGAGCGACCGCCCAGGCGCAAGCCGTTCCAGCATATCGTCATCCAAACGTTCGAATCGCCGGCCACGCAAATCCCGCAGCCATGTCCGCAAGCGTTCGCTGATCGGCCGTTCGATCTATTGGAGCCTAGTGCTGGCGCTGTGGCTGGTCATCGGCGGCAAATGCGCGCCGGTCCAGTCGCTGGAGATCCCCAAGCGGCCGCCCTCGATCCAGATCGTCGACCTCGACGGCCGCCTGCTCGCCACCCGCGGCGACGGTGGCGGCGCCGTGCTGCCGCTGAAGGAACTGCCGAGCTACGTGCCGCAAGCCTTCATCGCCATCGAGGATCGGCGCTTCTACGAGCATTACGGCGTCGATCCTTGGGGCATCGCGCGTGCGCTGATCGCCAATATTTTGCACCGCGGCGTCAGCCAGGGCGGCTCCACCATCACGCAGCAATTGGCGAAAAATCTCTTTTTGACTCAAGAGCGTACCATCCATCGCAAGTTACAGGAGATGCTGCTTGCGCTCTGGCTGGAGCGGAAATTTTCCAAGACGCAGATTCTCGAACTTTATTTGAACCGCGTCTATTTCGGCTCCGGTGCCTACGGCATCGAGCAGGCTTCGCAGCGCTATTTCGGAAAATCCGCACGCCAGATGTCATTGCCTGACGCGGCTTTGCTCGCCGGCCTAGTGAAATCACCGTCGCGGCTGGCGCCGACCCGCAATTTCGACGGCGCCGAGCGGCGCGCGCAAACCGTGCTCGCCGCCATGGTCGAACTCGGCTTCATCACGCTCACCAGCGAGAAAGTCGCGCTTGCGCATCCGCCGCACGTGGTGGCGCAGGCCAGCGGCGGCCCGATCAACTATGCCGCCGATTGGGTCATGGACGCGATCAACGACGTGCTCGGCCACGTGGACGATGACATCGTGGTGCGGACCTCGATCGACAGCGGGCTGCAGGCGGGCGCGGAGAAGGCGCTTACCGAGGAACTGGCGCAGAAGGGCGACAAGAGCGGCGTCAGCCAGGGCGCGCTGGTGGCGATGACGCCGGACGGTGCGGTGCGCGCCATGATCGGCGGACGCAATTACGGCGAGAGCCAGTTCAACCGCGCGGTCGCCGCCAAGCGGCAACCCGGTTCGGCCTTCAAGGCCTTCGTCTATCTCACAGCACTTGAACACGGGCTCACCCCCGACAGCGTGCGCGAGGACAAGCCAATCAATCTCAAAGGCTGGCAGCCGGAAAACTACAAACACGAATATTTTGGACCGGTCACATTGACCAAGGCGCTGGCGCTGTCGCTCAACACGGTGTCGGTGCGCCTGACCATGGAGTTTTCGCCCGCGGCGGTGATCCGCACCGCTTACCGGCTCGGCATCGCATCGAAACTCGAACCCAACGCCTCGATCGCGCTCGGCACCTCGGAAGTCTCACCGCTCGAACTGGTCAGCGCCTATGCGCCGTTCGCCAATGGCGGGTTCGCGGTGGTGCCGCATGTGATCGAGCGCATCGCCGCCAGCAGTGGCAAGGTGCTTTATGTGCGCAACGAGCAGCCGCTCGGCCGCATCATCGAGGCGCGTTATGTGGCGATGATGAACGAGATGATGGCGCAGACATTGATTATCGGCACCGCGCATAAAGCGGCGCTGCCAGGCTGGCCGGCAGCTGGCAAGACCGGCACCAGCCAAGATTTCCGCGACGCCTGGTTCATCGGCTACACCGGCCATCTCGTCACCGGCGTCTGGCTCGGCAATGACGACGGCACGCCGACCAAAAAGGTCACCGGCGGCGGACTGCCGGTGGACATCTGGAGCCGCTTCATGCGCGGTGCCCATCAGGGCATTCCGGTCGCCGCCCTGCCCGGCCCGCCGGCCGGCGGCATGCTGTCGGGATTGTTCAGCGGCAATGTGCCGGCGCTAGTAACGGACGGCAGGGAGCCGGTGCCGCCGTCGCCCATCCAAGCCGCCGGCAATACGCCAAGCACGCGCGGCGCCAGCCTCGACGGCTGGCTGCTCGATAATCTGTTCGGGCGCAGCAGAAATTAGTGCTGTATGGCCGCCCGCGCCCGTAGCGCGCGCGTTAAAATCCACAGCAACAGCGTCGCGCAGCCCATCACCGCTACCGCGGTGGCGAGCGGCCATGCGCTTGACCCAAGCAGCGCTCCGACCACTACCCCGCACAGCGCTGCCGCGCTCTGCTGCACGAAGCCGAGCAGCGCGGAAGCCGCACCCGCCCGCTCCGGAAACGGCGTCATGGCGCCGGCGGTCGCCTGCGGCAGCACCATGCCGAGGCCGGCGAGATAAAGTGCCATCGGCAACACCAGCGACGCAGCGGAGCTTAGCCCGAGCGCGACCGCCATCACCATGGCGAGCCCGCCGGCCGCCATCGCCGCGGCGCCGACTCCGAGTGTGCGGTCGAGCCCGAGCCGCATCACCAGCCGCGCCGCCAGCGTCGTGCCGCCCATGTAGCCGACCGAGCCGACCGTGAAGGCGACGCCGAATCGGAATGGCGACAGTTCATAAAGATTTTGCAGGACGAAAGAAGAGCCGGAAATCCAGGCGAACAGTCCGCCGAAGCTGGTCGAGGCGAGGCCAAGATAAGCGAGATAGGCCGGATTGCGCGCCACCACGCGATAGGACTTGAGCATCGTGGCCGGCGATAGCGGTTCGGCCGCCCGCCGGGCCAGAGTTTCCGGCATCAGCGGCCAGACGATTGCGGCACCGACCAGACCGCTGCCGACCAGGGTAAAAAAGACCGAGCGCCAGCCGAAGCCGGTCTGCAGGACGCCGCCGAGCAGCGGCGCCAGCACTGGCGCCAGCGCCATCACCGCGCCGATCAGCGACAATTCGCGCCCGGCGCGCGCGCCGGAATAAAGATCGCGCACGATGGCGCGCGACAGCACGATGCCGCCGGCGCCGCCGAGCGCCTGCAGTGTGCGCGCCGCGATTAGCATCTCGATCGAGGTCGACAGCGCGCAAGCCAGGCTCGCCGCGCAATATAGCCCCATCGCGGCCAACAGCACCGGCTTGCGGCCGTGCCGGTCGGCCAGCGGACCGTATAAAATCTGCCCGATGGCGAAGCCGACCAGATAGGCGGAAATTGTGAGCTGCACCTGCGCGGTCGAGGCACTCAACAGCCGCGCGATGTCCGGCAGCGACGGCAGGTACATGTCGGTGGTGAGCGGCCCGATCGCGCTAAACGCTGCCAGCAATACCGTGAGCGCGAAAGTGCCGGGACGCAACATGGATGGTGACTACAGCAAGAACCGCCGCGATGCTAGCGCGGGTCGCTTGGCACCCCATAGCGATGCAGATCGGGGCCGTGGGCGTCGAGCCAAGATTTAGCGCGCGCGACGTGCGGGCAGATGCGCTCCACCACGCGCCAGAACTCCCGCGAGTGGTTCATTTCGATGAGATGAGCGACCTCGTGCGCCGCGAGATAGTCGAGCACGAAGGGCGGCGCGAAGATCAGCCGCCACGAATAAGACAGCGCGCCGGTGGTCGAGCACGAGCCCCAGCGGCTCGACGGATCGCGAATCGATACCCGCTTGATCGCGACGCCGAGTGCATCGCCCGCGCGCCGACTGGCGGCTTCCAGATCGCTTTTGACTTCGCGCTTGAGAAAATCGGAAACCCGGCGCGCGATATGCGGTGCCTCACCGGCGACGCAGAGCAGGCGCTCATCGCCAGCGCCGCTCTCGATCCATACCGTACCTCGTTGCTCCCGCCGATGCGCGATGCGGTGTTCGACGCCGCGCAGCGGGATCACGGCGCCGTGCGCGAAGGGTGCCGGTTCGGGCAGTCGGCCGAGCCGCGCCGCGATCCAGCCGCCGTGTTTCTCCGCGAATTCACGCGCCTGCTTCAGGCTGCCGCGCGGCGGCATGGTGAGCACCACTTCGCGCGTGACCGAATGGATGCGCAGCGTATAGCGCCGCGCCTGCCGGTGGCGGCGCACGCGCACCAAATAGATTTCCCGATCGAAGGTAATGCTGATCGCCGGCGGTTCGCTCGGCCGCCGGTAAAGAAGCGCGCGCAGAGGCATTCGTAAAGTCCGCCCAATCGCAGAATATCGCGGAAATACTGCCATATTCGCTGCCGTTCGCCACCCGGTTTTGCGCGGCTGGAAATGCCGCAGCCACGCAAGGGGTTACATTTTCACCAACGGCCGCCGGCATGCTGCGGCGGCGAAGGGCCGCTCAGCGGCTGGCCGAAGCCGCCTTGACCGGAATGGGATGGGCGCCGCTGGCGCGCCCGCGGCCGCCATTATGCGACAACACGAAATCGGCGATGCGCGGGGCGATCTCGGAGCGAAAGCGCGAGCCGTTGAACACGCCATAGTGGCCGACCCCAGGCTGCAGATAATGCGCCTTGTCCTCGGCTGGAATATTCGTGCACAGGACATGCGCGGCCTCGGTCTGACCGACCGCGGAAATATCGTCGTGCTCGCCTTCCACCGTCAGCAGCGCGACGCGTTTGATCTGCGAGGGATCGATGCGGCGGCCGCGATGGGTCATCTTGCCCTTCGGCAGCGCGTGGCGAATGAACACGGTATCGACGGTCTGCAGATAGAACTCGGCGGCGAGATCCATGACCGCCAGATATTCGTCGTAGAATTCGCGGTGCTTCTGCGCTGAATCGCCGTCGCCCTTGACCAGGTGCCGGAACAGGTCGCGGTGTGCCTCGAGATGGCGATCGAGATTCATGCTCATGAAGCCGTGCAATTGCAGGAAGCCCGGATAGACGTCGCGCAAGAAGCCGGGATGCGGGAACGGCACCCTGGTGATGACGTGGTTGCGGAACCAGTCGATCCCGCGATTTTCCGCCAGCTTGTTGACCGCGTTGGAATTGATGCGGGTGTCTATCGGCCCGCCCATCAGCACCATGGAATGCGGCACGTAAGGATCCTTGTCGGCCTCCATCATGGAAATTGCCGCCATCACCGGCACCGAGGGCTGGCACACCGCGATCACATGCACGTCGCCGCCGAGCACGTGCAGCATGGAGATGATGTAGTCGATGTAGTCGTCGAGATCGAAGCGGCCTTCCGCCACCGGCACCATACGCGCATCGGCCCATTCGGTGATGTAGACCTCGTGATTGTGCAGGAACGTATCCACCGTGCCGCGCAGCAGCGTCGGATAGTGGCCCGACATCGGCGCCACGATCAGCAGTTTCGGTTGCGGGCGGCGCGGCGCGCGCGCGAAGGCGCGCTCGAAATGCAACAACCGGCAGAACGGCCGCTCCCACACGTTGGTGATGTGCACCGGAATGTGTTCCGCGCCGACCGTCACCCGATCGATACCCCATTCCGGCCGGTGATAGCGGCGGGTGGAACGCTCGAACAATTCCGCCGCGGCGGCGACCGACTTGCCGTAGGTGGTATGCGCGAACGGATTGGCCGGGTTCTTGAAGAACAGCCGCGTGGCGTCGGCCACCGCGCGCGAGGGATTGAGCGCGGCCTGGCCCATCTCGTAGAGCCAGTACATCGGCGTCGATAGCAATATGCCGTTATCACCGGGCAGCGTGGCTGCCCCGTCGAACTCGCCGATCGGCATGGACTCAATCCCCGGCGCTTGCTTCATCCCCGGCCCTTGCTGCGCTGCAGCAGCGTGTCGTTTTTCCGTCAAATCGTCAACATAGCGATGATTCCTTCGCGTCCGGTTTACACCCGGAAACTCGCCTAAAATCCCTAAAACGCATGGTTTTTCGACTTATTCACCGGTCTAACGCATGGTTTTTCGACTTATTCACCGGTCTGCAGCAGCGAGCCCTGAACCCTCGCGCCCTGCAATAGCTTCAGGAAGGCGAATGACGCAGCCGCGAACAGTACAATATTGAATGCCAACGCTTCCAGCATTAGGTCGGCGCGGAACACGTGATCGATCAGCAGCGCGCGCATGCCCTCGAATACATAGGTCGGCGGCAGCGCCCACGCAACGTGCTGCAGGAAGTCGGGCAGCACGGTAACTGGATAGTACACACAGGTGAGCGGCAGAAACAGGAACATGATGGTCCAGGCCATGCTCTCGGCGCCCAAGCCGTTGCGCAGCAACAGTCCAGCGACGAAAATGCCGATCGCCCAGCTGGTCAGGATCAGGTTGACGAAGAATGCGGCGAGCGCGAAGCCGAGCGACCACAGATTGAAGCCGAAGAAGAGAATCGCGAGCAGCGTCACCGGGATCATGCCGATCAGCAATCGCACGACGCTCATGATCATCAAGGCGGCGATGAACTCCACCGGCCGCAGCGGCGACATCATGAGATTGGCGAGGTTATGGGCGTACATCTCCTCCAGGAACGAAATCGAGAATCCGAGCTGACCGCGGAATAGAATATCCCACAACAGCACCGCTCCGATGAAGACGCCGCTGGCGCGCGCGAACGGCCCGCCGTTCTGCGACACGTAGAGTTGCAGAAAGCCCCACATCAGCATCTGCACCGTCGGCCAATAGATCAGGTCGAGTACGCGCGGCCAGGATGAACGCAACAGATACCAATAGCGGCGCACCATGGCGCGCACGCGATTAATGGAAAGGTCGAGACTGCTGTCGCTGCCGATCATTGCGCGGCCTCGCGATGGTCCTTGTGTCCACGCGCCACGTCGAGGAACACTTCCTCCAGAGTCTCGCGTCCATAGCGATCGAGCAGACGCTGCGGCGTGTCGTCATCCTCGATGTGGCCCATTTTCATGATGATGACGCGCTCGCACAGTCGCTCGACCTCGGTCATGTTGTGCGAGGCGAGCAGCACGGTCGCCCCTTGCTCGCGGCAATAATGGTCGAGCCGGCCGCGTACCCAGTCGGCGGTGTCAGGGTCAAGGGAAGCGGTCGGCTCGTCCAGCAGCAAGACTTCCGGGCAGTTGAGCAGCGCCTTGGCGAGCGAGACGCGGGTCTTCTGGCCGGCGGAAAGCTTGCCGGTCGGCCGGTCGAGGAATTCGGTGAGCGCGAGATCGGCGGCGAGACCGGCGATGCGCTCATCGATATCGGTGACCGCATAAAGCTGCGCGAACACCGATAGATTTTGCCGTACGGTGAGCCGCATTGGTAGCGCCACATAGGGGCTTTCGAAATTCATCCGGTGCAGCACGCGATAGCGGTCCTTCGGCATCTGCAGGCCCAGCACCGTGACCGTGCCGGAGGTCGGCGTGACCAGACCCATGATCATCGCAATCGTCGTAGTTTTGCCGGCGCCGTTGCCGCCGAGCAGTCCGGTGATCGAGCCGGGGGCCAAGCGAAATGAAATGCCATCGACCGCCGCCACGCCCTTGTAGAGCTTGACCAGGCGGTCGACGGTAAGGGTTGAGGTATTCTGCGCGTCCATTAACGAGGCCCAATTGCTCCCGCAGATGTGCCGCCACGGGGGTGAAAGCGCAAGCCCTGCTGGCCTTTGCTGGCAATTTTGAGCACCGGCAACGCGAGGGTACACTGCCCGCCATGCCCGCGCTTGGACTTGCCCAGAATCATCCGCGCCGCAATGTGCGCCTCGACACCCTCGTACGGCTACGCTGGCTCGCCATCATCGGCCAGACCACCGCCGTGCTGATGGTCTATTTCGGGCTCAATTTTCAGCTGCCGATCTGGGCCTGCCTCGGCGTGATCGGCCTGTCGGCCTGTCTCAACGTGGCGCTGCGCCTGCGCTTTCACATGAGGCAGCGGCTGGAGCCCGACCGCGCCGCCTGGCTGCTCGCCTTCGACATTGCTGAACTGGCCGTGCTGTTGTACCTGACCGGCGGATTGCAGAATCCCTTCGCCTACCTGTTCCTAGCTCCGGTGCTGTTGTCGGCGACCGCGCTGCCGCCGCGCTTCACGCTGATGCTCGGCGCCTTCGCGGTGGCTTGCGCGACTGTGCTGATGTTCGCGCACTATCCGCTGCCGTGGGACAATGAGGACCCGCTGCAACTGCCGCCAATTTACATGATCGGCGACTGGCTCTCGATCCTGCTCGCCATCGGATTCATCAGCGTCTATGCTTGGCAGATCACCGAGGAGTCGCGCCAACTCACCTCCGCGCTGGCCGCCACCGAACTGGTGCTGGCGCGCGAGCAGCATCTCTCGCAGCTCGACGGGCTCGCCGCCGCCGCTGCACACGAGCTCGGAACGCCGCTCTCCACCATCTCGGTGATCGCCAAGGAATTGGAAAACGCGATTGCCGCCGACGCGCCGCATGGCGACGACGTGCGGCTGTTGCGTGAACAGGCGATGCGCTGCCGCGATATCCTGGCCAAGATCACCGAATTATCGTCGAGCGGCGCGCCGTTCGACCGCACATCGCTCGCCGCGCTGATCGAGGAAGTCGTGGCGCCGCATCGCAATTTCGGCATCGCCATCGACGTGGCAGCGCCGCCCACGCGCGGCGTCGAGCCGGCGGGCGCGCGCAATCCGGCGATCCTCTACGGCCTTGGCAATTTGTTGGAAAATGCCGTCGATTTCGCGCGCGAACGCGTGGTGGTCGGCGCGCAGTGGAACGAGGAGACAATCGAGGTGACCATCAGCGATGACGGTCCTGGCTTCGCGCTGAGAATCATGGACCGCATCGGCGAGCCCTATGTCACCAGCCGCAAGCGCAATGCGAACGAATCCGACGAGCCGCCAGCCGGACTGGGCTTGGGCGTTTTCATCGCCAAGACCTTGCTCGAACGCTCGGGTGCCACGCTCAGCTTCGAGAACCGTTCATTTCCCGAACACGGCGCCATCGTCACGGTACGCTGGAGCCGGCGCGATTTCGAACGGCCGTTAACATTCGCGGCATCTTGAGATTGCTGCACGCAAAACCTATTTTATGCTGTGTTTATGCGATGGCACACACTAAGGTACGAGCGGGTCCAATCAGACGCGGGTGAAACGTGGATGATATTGCCAGGAACGACGTCGCCGCAGCGGCGACGAAAGAAAAACTCCCCGCCGAACGATCCGTGCTGATCGTCGAGGACGACCGTTCGTTTTTGCAGCGGCTGGCGAAGGCGCTCGAGCAGCGCGGCTTTGTAGTCGCCACCGCGGAATCGGTGACAGATGGACTGCTGCAAGTGGAACGAGTCGCCCCCGCCTTCGCGGTGATTGACATGCGGCTTGGCGACGGCAACGGGCTCGACGTGATCTCCGCGCTCAAGCGCCGCCGGCCCGAGGCGCGCGGCATCATCCTGACCGGCTACGGCAATATCGCCACCGCTGTGAACGCAGTGAAGCTCGGCGCCGTCGATTATCTCGCCAAGCCGGTAGACGCCGACGACGTGGTGACCGCCCTGCTCGCACACAACAATAAAAAGATCGAGCCGCCGGAAAATCCGATGTCAGCCGACCGCGTGCGCTGGGAGCACATCCAGCGCATCTACGAATTATGCGGCCGCAATGTCTCGGAGACCGCGCGCCGGCTCAACATGCATCGCCGCACGCTGCAGCGGATTTTGGCCAAGCGTGCGCCGCGTTAGCGCTGATCTCGAAAAGTGGGAACCATTTTTCGGAAAAGATCATGCGCCGAATAAAAATGTCAGGTCACATCCCCGTAAGGCCCGGTCGGATCGGCCAGCGCTTGTAGCCGCAGCGCGGCGGCGCGGGCGATTAGCAGCATCATTGATTTGCGGGTCGCCGCCGGCAGCCGGTGTTCGGGCGCCTCGCATATCAGCTGCGCGCCGAAAGCATCGGCCACGATCAGCCCGGTATCCGGCGGGAAAATCTCGTACGGCACTTCCATGCAGGTGGCGAAGAACAGCCGGTCGCAGTGGGCGCGGTAGTCCTGCCATTTCTGATCGGCGCGAAAGTCGGCGACCGAGGATTTGATCTCGACGATCCAGATTTCGCCGTCGCTATCGAGCGCCACCAGATCCGCTCGACGGCCGGACGACAGCGGCAATTCACTCACCACGGAAAAACCATGCGCGTGCAAGAGCCGAGCGGTTCCGCGCCCGACCGCCAGCGCGGTTTCCGACTACCGGCCGTCGACCGGAAGTTCCAACGGCTGTTTTGCGGCGAGCGTCATGACGCAATCTTATCACGATTCCCGGCACGCTCAGGGAAGGCTTCGGTCAGCGCCGCGAGGTTGGCGCCGATCACGCCGCGCTCGGTGATTAGCCCCGTGACGAGGCGGGCCGGCGTGACATCGAAGCCGTAATTGGCCACCGGCGAGCCGTCCGGCACCACCTGCACGGTCTCGATGCGCCCGTCCTTGGTCTTGCCGGTCATGCAAGCGACCTCGTCTGGACTGCGCTGCTCGATCGGGATTTCGGTCAGCCCATCGCTGACGGAAAAATCGATGGTCGGCGACGGCAACGCCACATAGAACGGCACCTTGTTGTCGGCTGCCGCCAGCGCCTTCAGATACGTGCCGATCTTGTTGCAGACGTCGCCCTGCGCGGTAACGCGGTCGGTTCCGACGATCACCAGGTCGACCAAGCCGTGCTGCATCAGATGGCCGCCGGTGTTGTCGGCAATGACCGTGTGCGGCACGCCGTGGTGGCCGAGCTCCCAGGCGGTCAACGAAGCGCCCTGGTTGCGCGGCCGCGTCTCGTCGGCGAACACATGGACGGGAACGCCTTTGTCGTGTGCGAGATAAATCGGCGCTGTCGCTGTGCCCCAATCCACCGTCGCCAGCCAACCGGCATTGCAATGGGTGAGCACATTGACGCGCGCGCAATCTTTCCGTGCCGCGATCTCCTCGATGAGCTTGAGGCCGTGGCGGCCGATCGCCTGGTTGATGGCGACATCCTCGTCGGCGATTTCGCTGGCACGGCGCAAGGCGGCGGCGACGCGCTCAGCCCGTGGGCGGTTGCGCACCGCGGCAAGCATCTGATCGAGCGCCCATTGCAGATTGATCGCGGTAGGCCGCGCCGCCAGCAGCGCCCCATAGGCGCGCTCCAGATTTTCGTCGGAGGCATCCGCCCGCAGCGCCAGCCACACGCCGTAAGCCGCGGTCGCCCCGATCAGCGGCGCGCCACGCACCTGCATGGTCTTGATGGCGCGCACGGCATCGACCAGGGTCGTCAGCCGCACGGTGGCAAACCGGTGCGGCAGCAGGGTCTGGTCGATGGCGCCAATACCGGCGCCGTCGCTCTCCACCCAGATCGTGCGCATCTCTTTGCCCTCGATTTTCATTGGCCTAACAGATAACGATGTTTCGGCCCGGCGCAAAGCCAGGTAGCTTTCGCCCGGCCAACCGAGAACAGCGCCATGCCGCCCATCGACTACGAAAACGAATACGACAACCGCGGCCGGGTGCCGGAACATCCGGAGATTTTCGCGCGCTGGGCGCGCGAGGCGGCGGCCTACCGCGCAGCGACGCGCGACGCCGAATTCGCCCTCGCCTACGGCCCCTCGCCGCGCCAGACCCTCGATCTGTTCCCGGCCAAGGACGACGACGAGATGACGCCGCTCGCTTTGTTCATCCATGGCGGCTGGTGGCGCTCGCTGGAACCAGCGATGTTCAGCCAGGTGGCGGCCGGGCCGAATGCACGCGGGTTGACGGTGGCGGTCGCCAGCTATGATTTCTGCCCGCAGGTATCGATCGCCACCATCATCGAAGAGATGCGAGCGGCATGCCTGTGGTTGTGGCGCAAGCACGGCAAACGCATTTTCGTGTACGGCCATTCTGCCGGCGGACATCTGGCCGCCTGCCTGCTGGCGCAGAATTGGAAGGCCTTCGCGTCCAATGCGCCGGCCGATCTGGTTCCCGCGGCTTACGCGATTTCCGGTGTGTACGATCTTTCGCCGCTCGTGCACGTGTCGCAGAATTCCGATTTGCGCCTCGACGAAGCGAAAGCGCGGCGGGTGTCGCCGCTGCACTGGAAAGTCCCCGCCGGGCGCATGCTCGATGCGGTGGTGGGCTCGCTTGAATCGAGCGAATTCCTGCGCCAGAGCAAAATTATCGCCGAGGGCTGGGGTACGCGCGGCGTCGCAACGCGTTACGAGGAAATCGCCGGGATGAATCACTTCACCGTGGTCGATGCGCTCAGCGAGCCGGACAGCGCGATGACACGACGGGTGGCGCAAATGGCGGAAATGGTAAGCGCGATCTAAGTTTCCTTAGAAAAATGCTTGTATTCCCGTTTGCGCGCGGCCGAGGATGAGCGCGTGGATGTCGTGGGTGCCCTCGTAGGTATTCACCGTCTCCAGGTTCGCCAGCACGCGCATCACGTGATATTCCTCCGAGATGCCGTTGCCGCCGTGCATGTCGCGCGCCAGCCGCGCCACCTCGAGCGCCTTGCCGCAATTGTTGCGCTTCATCAGAGAGATCGACG
>DATISB010000049.1:0-8987 GCA_035469145.1 Pseudolabrys sp. | reverse complement strand
CAATTTAACGATCGCTTTACCTCGTTCGCAGGCCGCGGTGGGCACATTTACCTGCGATTAAGCGCCACACTTAAAACTATGAACAAGGACCGGGGGGCGGATATGACGGATCAGTTGGGGCGGTTTGGCATGGCGATCGCCGTTATCGCGCTCATCGCGACCGGCCTTTATCAGTTCAGCGGGAGCGTCAGCGTCGTGGAGACGCGCTCCCAAGGCATCGTCTTTCATTCCCAGTACTAGCGGGCCCGATACTCAGCTCGCCTTTCCGACCAAGCATGGAAGCGCCTCCTGCACGCAAACCGTGCTGGGCGGCGCGAAGATTGCTACGTCTGCATCCGTCCCGCCGCCGGTAAATCCTACGGCAATCTCACATTGCGATGACATTTCGAATTTGCGATGTCATTGCTTTTACTCAAGCATTGAACTCGGATTTAGGATGCTGCGTCGCCGCCGTGTCCTTGCCACAGCCGGGTCCCAGGAAAACGTCCATGCGAGGAAACAAAATCCGATCGCAAGCAAGTACAGGAATGCAAATCCGAAATACATCGAGTTGTATTCCATCAAGCCACCAAACAGCGCCCCCATCAGATTGTAAGCGAGCGCGGTGGAGATGTTGACGTTGTCCCGGCCGATCAGAGTCGAAAAACAATGCCCGAAAAAAACAACGGGATCGTCAGCAGCACACAACTCACCATCAGGCTAGCCAAGGGCGAACTAAAAGCGATCATTTCGTGGATGCGCGCATAGACATAGCCAACGAGCAGGCTGGCGAGCAGCCCTAGATAGGCGAGGCCGGCCCGCTGAAATACCTTGCGTTGGACGATGAGGTTGGCGAAAACGCCATAACCAAAACCAAAACGATGGTCGCCGCAACGACGAACCAAGTGCCGCTGGCGACTAAATAATCATAATGCGTCTAATCACTTAGGCAATCCCTGTGTACCCCGTCGAAATCAGAGTGCTGAGCACCCACGCCGCAATGGGCGTGCTGATCGAACTCGGGCCAAAATTCGAGCGCGCGACCGGCAACCGGCTGTCGATCGGCTACGACCCCGCCAAAGCGGTCAAGCGCCAGATCGAAAATGGCGTCACCTTCGACGTTGCCATCGTGACGCGGCCGGTGTTCGACGACCTGGCCGCCCAAGGCAAGATTCTGCCCGAGACGCGCGCCGATATCGGCCGCTCGGGGCTCGGTCTGGCGGTGCGCAAGGGCGCGCCCAAGCCCGATATCGCGACGACCGAAGCGTTCAAGCGCGCGCTGCTCACCGCCAAGTCGGTGGTGCGGTCCACCGAAGGCACCAGCGGCATATATTTCGAGAAGCTGCTCGACCGCTTGGGCATTACCGAGACTATGGCAAGCAAGATTGTGCTGGGGCCGAGCGGCCGCGTCGCCGAGCTGGTCGCCCGCGGCGAAGCGGACATGGCCGTGCAGCAGATTGCCGAACTCCTGCCGGTGACGGGCGCGCAATATGCCGGCCCATTTCCGCCGGAACTGCAGCTCTACTCCGAGTTTGCCGCCGGCGTGGCGACCGCGAGCAAGCATCGCGAAGCCGCCAAGGCCTACATCGCCACGTTGACGACGCCGGAGGCCATTGCGCTGTTCAAAGCCGCGGGGCTTGAGCCGATCCTTCACTGACTGGTGTATGCTGGACCGATAGCTGCCGCAGGAGAGCGCGATGACGCGACCGTTCGAGGGGATCCGGGTGATCGACGTCACCCATGTGCTGGCGGGCCCGTTCGCCGCCTATCAGTTGGCGGTCCTGGGCGCCGACGTGATCAAGATCGAGCATCCCGACGACCCCGACCAGAGCCGCGGCGCCGGCACCGACAAGAAGCTCAACCACCGCAACATGGGCACGGCGTTCCTCACACAAGCGTCCAACAAGCGCTCGATCACGCTTGACCTGAAACAGGAAAAAGATCGCAATAAATTAAAAATGCTGGTGGCCACCGCCGACGTGTTCGTGGAGAACTACCGCCCCGGCGCGTTCGAGGCCTTGGGGCTGGGCTACGAGGCGTTGGCCGCGATTAATCCGCGGCTGATCTATGCCTCATTTTCGGCGTTCGGCCAGAATGGACCGCGCGGACCACAGACCGCCTACGACCACGTGATCCAGGCCACCTCCGGCATCATGGCGATGACCGGGACCAAGGAGGTCAACCCGATCAAGTTCGGCTCGCCGGCGGTCGACTACGCCACCGGCATGACCGGCGCATTTGCGCTCGCTTCCGCGCTGTTCCAGCGCGAGCGCACCAGCAAGGGCCAGCGCATCGACATGGCGATGCTCGACGTGGCGATGATCCTGATGAGCTCGCACATCACCGGATACTTGCGCAACGGCGTGCACCCGAAGCCGCATGGCAACCGCCATCCCTACGCCACCAACGGCGCCTTCGCCACCAAGGACGGACTGGTGATGCTGGGCGCCAGCAATTTGCGCCAGCAGCGCCGGTTATGGACGCTGCTGGAGCGCCCCGACATGATCAAGAAGTCGAATGACGAGCGCGAGAAGGACCACGAGCGCGAGATCACGGTGCTGACCGAGATCATGCGCACGCGCACCGCCGACGAATGGGAGGCATTCCTGCAAGCGCGCCACGTGCCGGCCGCGCGCGTGCGCACCATGGGCGAGGCGCTCGCCGATCCGCAGCTCGCGACCCGCGGAATCATCCACCGCCACGCCAGCGGCGCCGGGATCGAAGGCGGCTTCGGCGTGCCGCTGGCGGCCTTCACGTTTGCGCACGGTGGACCGCAAATTGATACGCCGCCGCCCACACTCGGCCAGCACAACGAAGAGATTTTCGGCGAGCTCGAGCGCGGCGGTCGGTGACGCCGATATCAGGCGTTCCAGAGTGAACGAAACTCCGTCGCTACAACTTTCTCGTATGGCACATCACCGCTGAGGATGCCGACGTCGCGGGCGAACCGGTTCATGCCGGCCACAAAACTTTCCGAGATCGCGGCGTCGTAATACGGCAGATCGCGGCTGATCAGCTCGACGATCAGCTCCGCCTCAGCCGGCGGAAACAGCTTGTGGCCGACCTCGACGGCCCGCGCCACATTTTTCTTCAGCGCGTTCTGCGTCTTGACGATGGCGCGCACCGCCGCGGCCGCGACCTCGGGCGATTTGCCGATCAGGCGCTGCGTGGTCGCGACCGAAGCCATGGTGTAGTCGAAACAGCCTTGCGGCCCGTCACCGCGCCGCACGTCAAGCACGACGGTGCCGACGCCGCGGCGAACCGCCACTTCGGCGCCCATGCCGTTGGCCCAAAAGCCGTCGATCTTTCGTTCCGCCAGCGCCTTCGCCGCGGTGAGACCGAAATTCACGCCGGCACCGACCGCGCCCGGCACCGGCGCGATCTTCACGCCATCGCGCTCAAGGTCGATGCCGGCCGCAATCAAAAGCCGGCGCAATCCCATCTCCACCCAGGGCGCGGCGCCGATGCACTTGCCTTTGACCACGCCGACATCGCCGCGCTTGACGGCAAAATCCTTATGCATGACCAGAAACCAGTACATGCCCTGCGCCTGGGCGCAGATCAGCTTGACGCCATCCCATTGCGGAAAGGCGGCGAGCGCCGAATGGGCCGACCCGCCGACGAAATCAACCGCCCCGTCACGCAAGGCCGTGTAGGCCTTATCGACCGGAAAAATCATCTCCAGCGTGACGTCGAGCCCCTCTTCGCGAAAGAACCCGAGTTCGACCGCGGCCTCGGCCGGAAAATAAGAATTCGAGATCATGTCGGGCACGGTGATTTTCATCACGCGCTCTCAAGCGTCATCGCCGCGACGCGCCGCTGGCTCGCCAGCATCGACGTGCGCAGCAGGAATTGGCGGGCGCGCGTCGGATTGGCCGCGATCTCGCGCAATTCGCCGAGATTGCGCCGGCGCGCTTCCGGATCGCGCGCCTCCAGGCGCTTCTTGTTGGCGATCGATTGCTCCTGCACGAATTCGACAGCGACAGTGCGGCGCTGGCGGCTGTAAAGATCGAGCAATTCGTCCGGCGCGTCTTCGAGAATGACCTGCGCCAGTTTTTCCACCAGATTGGCCGCATCCTGAATGCCGCCATTGAGGCCCATGCCGCCGATCGGATTGTTGACGTGGGCGGCATCGCCGGCCAGCAGCACGCGGCCCTTGCGGAAAGTCCCGGCGACGCGCTGGTGCGTCACGTAAAGATTGCGATACACGATGTCGTAAGCGCGCGGCGACGGGAAAAACGATTGAATGCGCGCCTGCACACCGGCATCGCTCATAATGTCGTCTTCGGGTTGCTCCGGGCTGACCGGAAAGACCGTGCGCCACAGGCCGGGCGGACCGTCGGCCGACACCTTGAAGCAATTGCACCAGGCGCCGGGGTCGGCGAAATAGCTGCGATAGCAAAGCCCGCGTTCGGCCTCGAAATCGTACGGCGTCGTCAATACGACGAAACGCTCCGGCCATGTGAAGCCCTCGAATGGAATGTCGCATTGCTTGCGCACAATGCTGCGGCCGCCGTCGGCGCCAATGAGATAGCTGCCGGCATGGGTCTTAACGCCCTCGGGTCCTCGCACCTCGACCGTGACCGAACCTTCGGCCTGCGTCACGTCAACGACCGCGTGGCTGAACAGCACCTCGACATTCGGGAGCGTGCAGAGCCGATCGAGGATCAGCTTCGCGGTCTTGAACTGCTCGCATTGAACGACATACGGATAACGCGTGTCGTCCTTGAGCAGCGCGTGATCGAATTGCGCCACGAGTTCGTTGCCCGGCCGGTCCCAGAACTGGAAGATCGGCGCCACCAGTCCGAGGCGCGCCATGTCCTCCGCAAGCCCATCCACGGCGAGGAGTTCAAGAGTTGCCGGATGGGTGGTGGCGGCGCGCGGATCGGCCTGCGGCCCGGCATTGTCGTCAAACAGACGCACGCGCAAACCGCGCCGACCAAGCAGCCAGGCACACAGCAATCCGACCGGGCCGCCGCCAGCGATGAGAACTGGGTCGCTGTCTCTGCTCATACCTAACGCCTCTCGCAGCAACCCATTGGGGAATGTAGATCAGCCTTGGATCCTAGCGTAAGATGAATTGTATTCGAGCAGCAGCCTATTTTCAGGGGTCCGACATGCGCAACATAGCGACTCCGGTCTTTGCAATCGCACTTGCTGCCCTCGTCTCCGTGACTGGCAGCCGCGCCGACGAGTGGCCGAGCAGACCGATCCGCGCGATCATACCGTTGAGCCCGGGAAGCGCGGCCGATGTCGTTCCTAGAATCGTTTTTGAACAATTATCGGCTCAGCTCGGACAGCCGATCATTGTCGAAAACAAGCCGGGCGCAAGTGGCACGATCGCCGCGCGCGCCGTCGCCGTTGCGGATCCCGACGGCTACACGCTGCTGGCTCATTCCTCGGCTCACATTATCGCCCCCTCTACGGTCGCGAACCTGCCGTACGATCCGATCAAGGATTTTGCCGCGGTCGCGCCGCTCGCAAATTTGCCCAGTGTGCTCGTCATTTCGCCGTCGAAAAACATCAAAACCGTGCAAGAGCTTGTCGTCCTTGGAAAAACCCGGCCCATCACATTCGGATCGATTGGGGTCGGCAGTCCGATCCACCTGACGATGGAGCGTTTTCGTCTGAGCGCCGGATTCAAGGTGCAAGCGATCACATTCAAGGGCGCCCCGGAAGCCATGGTTGAGGTGATGACCGGCCGTGTCGATGTGTATTATGCACCGGTTCTGGCGGCCTTGCCGCTCATCAAGGACGGCAAGGTTTTGCCGCTGGCGGTTAGCAGCCCGACGCGCGCGCCCGCGCTTCCCGACGTCCCCACCACGCTTGAATCCGGCTACCCAAATTCCGCTTACAGGTTCTGGATCGGCGTGTTTGCGCCCGCCAAGACGCCGCCCGACATCGTCAACAAGTTGAACGCCGAGATTCAAAAGGCGCTGCAGGCACCCGCGGTCCGCGAAAGGCTCGCCAAATTCGGCGTGCAGCCAATGGCGATGAATGCCGGGCAATTCGACAGGTTCGTGAAAGAGGAACTCACGATCAATGCGGAACTAGCCAAAGCCGCGGGAATCTCGGCGTACTGATGCTGCAACCTTAGGACTTCCGGGTCGGCCGGCGAATTGATATCATTGCGTTTCGCTGCCGTGACCTTAGCGACATGAAGGACACCATTCCGATGGCCCAGAACAAGCCCCTCGTCAGGATCGCGCCGAACAACCCGGTATTCGATCTCCCCGTCATCGTCGGCATCGAGGAAAAATTGTTCGATAAAGCCGGGCTCGATGTTCGCTTTACCGCAACCTATGCGGACCGCGAAAAGGATAGCATCGAATTTCCCGTCATGGCTCGCATGAAGGAGCAGATGTTCGATCGCGGCTCGGCCGACAGCTATAATGTCTGCGAATGGGCTAGCATCGACCGGCTGGAGAAAGGCAAGCGCGGCGGCAATATCGCAGCGCTGCGCGCTTCGGTGGCGGCGCAGGCGATCATCACCTTCGATGAGACGCTGCAAGTGCCGCGCGATCTCGCCGACATCCCGGTCGTGGTGCAGGAGTTGACCGGGTCGCATTACACCACGCTGCAGATGCTTGAAAGCGCGCTGGGCGCCAAACACGTCAATATCGCGCGCGGCGGCTTGCCGCAGAAGCGCTACGAGGGATTGAAGAACGGAACCTATCGCGTCGTCACGGTGATGGAGCCGTTCATCAGCCTCGGCCTCAAAGATGGCGCGCATATCATCGCTGCGTCGTTCTACCGCGGCGGCGAAGTGATTGCCGCCGACCTCAGCGCCGAGCAACGCAAGGCCTATTACGACGCGGAGAACGAGGCGGTCGATCTGATCAACGCCGATTTCTACAAATACGCGCACCACGTCGCGGCGCACACCAAAGGCGCCTTGAAGCCGAACGAATTGCTCCAGGCCTTCGTTCGTTACAAGCACGTCGACTATTACGACTCGACGCTGTTCGGCCGGACTTACGATTGGATGAAGGCGCGCGGCCTCACCGAAGGCCAAAGCGAGCATTCCGCTTTTGTCGTCGGCTAAATCCCGCTGCAAAATGTTGACCTAGGCGCTTAATCCGTCTTCGCGCCGGCCTTTTTCACCAGCGCCGACCACTTGGTTTCCTCGCGGTCGATGTCGGCGCCGTATTCGTCCGGCGTGGTCGGCAGCGGTTCGACGCCTTCGGTGGCGATACGGCGGTGCACCTCGTCGGAATTGAGCGCCGCGCGCAGCGCCACGTTGAGCTTGTCGACGATCGGCCGCGGCGTGCCGGCCGGCGCCACAATGCCGTAATGCAGCACCGCCTCGTAGCCGGGCAACCCCTGTTCCGCCACCGTGGGCACATCGGGAAATGTCGCAGAGCGCTTCAATCCGGTGACGCCGAGCGCGCGCAGCTTGCCCTCCTTGACCAGGCCGATGGCCGGCGGCAGCGACGAGAAATAGATCGAGACATGGCCGCCGAGCAAATCGGTGAGCGCCGGACCGGACCCCTTGTAGGGAATATGCGTGATGTCGATGCCGGCGGTGTCGGCGAACAGCACCGTGCCGAGGTGAATGCCGCTGCCTTTGCCGGCGGACGCGTAATTGAGTTTGCCCGGCTGCGCCTTGGCGAGCGCGATCAGCTCCTGCACATTGTGCGCGGGCAGCGACGGGTTCACCAGGATGATGAGCGGGCCGGTGGCGATCAGCCCGACCGGCGCGAAGTCCTTGCGCGGGTCGTAGCCGACATTCGGATAAAGCGTGGGATCGATGGCGAGCGTTCCGGTGCCGCCGAACCCGAGCGTGTAGCCGTCGGGCGCGGATTTGGCGACCTGGCGTGTGCCGATCGAGCCGCCGGCGCCGCCGTGGTTTTCGATCACGATCGGTTGGCCGAGTGCCTTGCTCATGGGTTCAGCAACCCCGCGCGCCAACACGTCGTTGCCGCCCCCGGGCGCATAGGGAACGATGAGCGTGATCGGGTGGTTGGGATAGTCGGTCTGCGCGCGTACCGCCAGCGGCCAGGTTACGGCCGCGCCGCCGAGCAGCGTCATAAAATCGCGCCGTCGCATGACTCCCTCCTTTGAGAACATTTTACTTGCGCATGATCTTTTCCGAAAACCGGTTCACACTTTTCGGGATCATGCGCTAGCGTGCCGCGATTGCCTCTGCGATCGCCACGGTGCGGCGCGCCATGTCGGCATGCAGGCGCTCGACCATGCGGCCGTCGATCGAGACCACACCTTTGGACTTGTTCTCCGGCAAATCGAAGGCGGCGATAACTTTACGCGCCAGCGCGACCTCCTCCGGCGACGGCGAGAACGCCGTGTTGCAGGGCGCGATCTGGTTGGGATGGATCAGCGTCTTGCCGTCGAAGCCGAGCTCGACGCCCTGTCGGCATTCCATCGCGAAACCATCGGCATTGCCGATGTCGTTATAGACGCCATCGAGAATATCGATGCCGTAGATGCGCGCGGCCGCCACGCAGGTGGAAAGCCAGCTCAGCATCGGCGCGCGGCCGGGAACCAGGCGCGCGCGGGTGTCCTTGGCGAGATCGTTGGTGCCCATGACGAAGCCGGACAGGCGCGATTCGGAATCCTTCGCCTCGGCGGCGATCGCCAGAATATTGAAGATGGCGAGTGGCGTCTCGATCATCGCCCACACCCGCGTCTTGTGATCGGTGCCCATGTCGAGCAGGCGGCGGCCGATCATCTCGAGCATATCCGGATTCGATATTTTCGGCACCAGGATGGCGTCGGGCGCGGCATGGGCGGCGGCGGCCAGGTCGTCGGCATGCCAGGGCGTGTCGACGCCGTTGACCCGGATGAACACCTCGCGCGTGCCGAAGCCGCCGGCCTTGACCGCGTCGGCGACCTGCGCCCGCGCGGCTTCCTTGGCGTCGGGCGCCACCGAATCCTCGAGGTCGAGGATGATGCCGTCGGCCGGCAGCGTTTTCGCCTTTTCCAAGGCGCGGACATTGGAGCCCGGCATGTAGAGCAGACTGCGGCGCGGACAGATGGTCATGCCGCCA
>DATISB010000048.1:0-3799 GCA_035469145.1 Pseudolabrys sp. | reverse complement strand
CGGCCCGGGTCGCGCTGCGCCGACATGGCCGGGCGCATATCGCCGTGGCCGGCCTCGCGGGCGGCCCGCGTCGCTGGATCGAGCCCCTGCTCCAGCTTGGCGATCAAATCTTTGAGATTGTCGACCTGGTTCGCCAATTCGGCGGCGCGCACCCGCTCGGCATCAAGCGCTTTCTCGCGCTCGGCTTGCTGCTTTTGACGCTCGCCGACCAGCGCAGTCATGCGCGTGCGCTCGCTTCCGAGCGAAGCGACCTCGTTTTTCAGCCGGTCGCGTTCGGCGGCGATTTGCTTGCGGACGTTAAGCAGCGCGGTGAGGTCGTTGGCGAGCGCCTCGACCTCGTGCCGCATCTCAGGCAGCACTGCGCCCAGCAGCATGGCGGTGCGTACCGATTGCAGCGCGTCTTCCGGGCTGGCGATCAGCGCCGGCGGCGGGCGATGGCCGATGCGCTGAAGCGCGGCCAGCACTTCGCCGATCCCGGCGCGGCGGCCGTCGAGCGACTTGCGAATGCGGCGCTCGTTGTCGTCGAGCGGCTTGAGCCGCGCTTCGATCGCTGTAACCTGCGCTTCGACGCCGCGGATGCGGCCGGCCGTGTCGATCAGGTCCTGGTTGAGCTTGCGGCGGTCGGCGCCGATCTGTTCGATCTCGCGTTTGAGCGCGGCCTCGGCCTCGAGCGACTTGCTCTGCGCATCGCGCGCGGCCTTGAGGTCCTGGTCGCGCTGCTTGAGCGCGTCAAGCTTGTCCTGCGCAGCAAGCGTCGTCGGCAATGCGAGCACGAGCCCCAAGAAAAGCACGGCGCGCGGATAAAACCCGCTGATTCGGCAAATCATCGGCGCCAAGTTTCGCCCGGAGTTTGGGACGGCAAGAACATTGTGAGGGTACTTTTGCAGGTTGATTAAGACCAATCTGGGACCTGCGTGAGGCGGCGCTTCTTTCTATCCCTTCCTCGCACGCGGGGAGAGGGAGCTTACGCCCGATGATAGGGATGCCCGGTCAAGATAGTGGTGGCGCGGTAAAGCTGCTCCAGCAGCATGATGCGCACCAGTTGGTGCGGCCAGGTGGCCGCGCCGAACGCCAGCCGCAGCTCGGACTTCGCGCGCAAGGTCGGGGCCAGGCCGTCGGCGCCGCCGATCAGAAAGACCGCCGCGGGACGGTCATCTCCGCGCCATTTCGCCAGCTGGGCGGCGAGGCTGGCGCTGTCGAGGTTCTCGCCGTGGGCGTCGAGCAGCACGACCGCCGCGCCTTGCGGAATGATGTTGGCGAGCGCGATCGATTCCTCGAGCATGCGCTTGCCAGCGTCGTCCGCGCGGCTTTCTCTGATTTCGATGACTTCAACGTCGCGCAGACCGAGATTGCGGCCGGTTTGCTCCGCGCGCTTGCGGAAGCGCTCGGAAAGTTCGGTTTCCGGGCCCTGTTTCAGGCGTCCGACGGCGGCAACGACGATACGCATCTTGCCGCTGAGATTATCAGCTTGCTCGCCGTCCGTCCGGTCGGCCGGCCGACCACATTTTTTCCAGGCTATAAAAAGTGCGCACTTCCGGCCGGAACACGTGGACGATCACATCGCCGGCGTCGATCAGCACCCAGTCGCCTTGCCGCATGCCCTCGACGCGTATGCCGGACACGCCGGCTGCCTTGAGATCCTTGACCACATGATCGGTGACCGCGCCGACATGGCGCTGCGACCGGCCGGAGGTCACGACCATGTAATCGCCTATCGAGGATTTACCGGTGAGGTCGATGGTGACGCTGTCCTCGGCTTTCATGTCTTCGAGACGCGCGAGGACGATGCGGAGTGTCTCCTTGGCACTGGGGCGCCGAGAGACGCGTTCGGGCGCGCGACGCGACGCCCGTGAGAGGGCAGGTTTGATCAGAGGTTGTTTCCCTTTACGTTCGTTGCACCCGCCCCGGCTCGCGCCGGGACATGATCAAGATAGCTATTTTGCTCGATTCTTTCCACTCTTGGTCGTCTTCTTTCTGCCGGCGCGGTCGGAAGTTCCCCCGTGCTGGCGCATGGCGCGCAGCGCAGTGGAGGACAATGGCGATTTGAGGCCGTGCAGGAAGGTCCAGGCCGGCGGTTTGCGGTAGGGCAGCGAGGCGGCTTCGGGTTCCGCAATGCGCGCGCGGGCGAACGCTTGGCCTGCCGGACTGGCGGCGGCGTAAAGGCTTGGCCCGAGGCGATCAACCACCACGAACGGCACCAGCTTCGCTATTCCGCGCCATTTCTGCCAGCGGTGAAAGCTCCGCAAATTGTCCGCGCCCATGATCCAGACGAATCTGACGCGTGGGCATCGTGCGATAAGCCATTTTATCGTATTATACGTGTATCGCGTCTTAATGACAGCTTCGAGACCGGTCACGTCGATGCGCGGATGACGCGTGAGACCGCGGGCTGCGGCGATTCGCTGCTTCAACGGGGCGAGCCCGCTGGTGTTCTTGAGCGGATTGCCCGGAGTGACCAGCCACCAGACGCGGTCGAGCTTGAGCCGTTTGAGCGCGAGCAGGCTGGCGGCGAGATGGGCCTGGTGCGGCGGATCGAAAGTTCCTCCAAACAGGCCGATCCTCATGCCGGGCGCGAGGGGTGGAAGAACGCGCTCGGTGCGTGCGGGTCTTTGCGCTGTCACGGCCGGATCTGACCGCTTCCGCGGATGCGGTATTTGAAGGTGGTGAGCTGATCGACGCCAATCGGGCCGCGCGCGTGCAGCCGGCCGGTGGCGATGCCGATCTCGGCGCCGAAGCCGAATTCGCCGCCGTCGGCGAACTGGGTTGAGGCGTTGTGCAACACGATCGCCGAGTCTACCTCGCGCAGGAACCTCGAAGCCGCCGCCGCATCGTCGGTCACGATGGCGTCCGTGTGGTGGGAGCCGTAGCGCTCGATATGCTCGATGGCGGCGGCAACGCTATCCACCACCTTAACGGCAATGATGGCGTCGAGATATTCGGTTGACCAGTCTTCCTCGGTCGCCGGCTTGACCCGCTTATCCACGGCTTGTGTGGCCTTATCCCCGCGGATTTCGCAGCCGGCATCGATCAGCATTTCGACCAGCGGCTTAAGGAGCTTTGCAGCCGCGGCGCGGTTGACCAGCAGGGTCTCGGCGGCGCCGCAGACGCCGGTGCGCCGCATTTTGGCGTTGAGCACAATCTTCTTGGCCATATCGAGTGAGGCCGCCTTGTCCACATAGACGTGGCAGACGCCTTCCAGGTGCGCGAATACCGGCACGCGCGCTTCCGCCTGCACGCGGGCGACCAGGTTCTTGCCGCCGCGCGGGACGATGACGTCGATATTGCCGTCGAGACCGCTGAGCATCAGCCCGACCGCGGCGCGGTCGCGCGTCGGCACCAGTTGGATCGCGGTCTCGGGCAGACCGGCCTCGCGCAAGCCTTGGCCGAGCGCGGCGACGATGGCCCGGCTCGTTCGCAAGCTGTCGGAGCCACCACGCAGGATCGCGGCATTCCCGGATTTCAGGCACAGCGCGCCGGCATCAGCGGTGACGTTCGGACGGCTCTCGTAGATGATGCCGATGACGCCGAGCGGCACCCGCACCCGCTCGATGGTCATGCCGTTCGGCCGCGTCCAGGATTCGGTAACGACTCCAACGGGATCCTTGAGCGCGCGCACCGCGTCGATGGCGGCGGCGATGGCTTCCACCCGCGCCGCGTTGAGCGAAAGCCGGTCGAGGAAGGCGCCGGTCATGCCGGAGACGTGCGCCTCGGTGATATCCTCGGCATTGGCGGCCAGAATGCGGGATATCTGCCCCCGAACAGCGCCGGCCATGAGCTCCAGGGCGCGGTCTTTTTGAGC
>DATISB010000047.1:0-10076 GCA_035469145.1 Pseudolabrys sp. | reverse complement strand
GTTCTCAAGGCGATCCGCCGCCGCGCCGCCTTTCATTCCGAGGACGAGTACCGCCTGCGCGAGCGCATGAACCTGCGCGTCGATGGCGATCCGCGCTCGCATCCGGTCTGGCGCGATGCCACTGCCGCGCTCATGTGCACGCAGCGCCTGGTGGCGCTGGCGCGTGAGACCGGCAAACGCGTGCACGTGCTGCACGTCACCACCAAGGAAGAGGCCGCCTTCCTCGCCGGGCACAAGGATGTCGCCACCGCGGAGGCCACACCCGCGCATCTCACGCTCGCTGCGCCCGAATGCTACGAGCGGCTCGGCACGCTCGCCCAGCTCAATCCGCCGATCCGCGACGCCGCTCATCGCGACGGCCTCTGGCACGGAATCGCGCAAGGCGTCATCGACAGCATCGGCTCCGACCACTCCCCGCATACGCGCGAGGAAAAGGCGCATCACTATCCGAAGACCCATTCAGGAATGACCGGCGTACAGACGCTGGTTCCGATCATGCTCGACCACGTCAAAGCCGGCCGACTTTCTCTCCTGCGGTTGGTCGATCTCACCAGCACAGGGCCGGCGCGGCTGTTCGGCATCGCCGCCAAGGGCCGCATTGCGGTGGGCTATGATGCCGACCTCACGGTGGTCGATCTCAAACGGCGGGAGACAATCACCGAGCGCTGGATTGCCTCGCGCGTCGGCTGGACGCCCTACAATGGGGTAACGGTCACCGGCTGGCCGGTTGGCACCGTGATCCGTGGCCACAAGGCGATGTGGGAGGGCAGCCTGACCGCGCCGGCGCAGGGCGAGCGCGTCCGCTTCCTGGAAACCTTGGCGAGCTAAGGCGTTATCGCAGCGTCTGCCGCGAAGTCCCAGTCTGTGGCGCTTTCATAAGGCGAAAGTTTTCTCCAGGCTTTTTACTCAGACTATTTCTGTGTGGAATTGCAAACCTCCCATGAGTGTTTATCAACGGTAACACAGCAGCCTCGTCCGGGCATGACCCCCCGGCGCGGCGAGAAGGGGTTGCATGAACGGCGACCTCGTTTCGCTCTGCCTGTTGTTGGTCGCGGCCGTACCGCCGCACCAGGACCTGTGGCGTGAGGGCGAGGCGCAGGCCTCGGTTCCGATCGATTTCGAGGCGCACGATGTCGCTGCGGCCAAAGCCGCGCTGCGCGGCGGTGGCGTGGATATTTGCGTGCTGAATGCCGAATTGGCCGACGCCGACAAGGCATCCGTGATCAAGGCCGCGCGTGCGAAGCAACCGGCGCCGCTGATTTTTGTGTCCGCTCCGCGTGGCAGCGCACGCCCCGACAATACCGACGGCGTGCTGCCGGTCCCCGCCAACTCCGGCGATGCCCGCAACGCGGTTGAGATCTGCATCCGCGCGAAATTGCCGACCCAGGTTCTGATCGTGGATGATTCCGACATCATGCGCGGCATCGTGCGCAAGATCCTGGTGGCCAGCCGCTTCGAGTTGGAGATCCACGAGGCCGCGGACTACACTTCGGCGCTCGATCAATTGCGCAACGGCAGCTTCGGCATGGTGTTTCTCAACTATAACATGCCGCGCCTCAATGGCGCTGACATCCTGTTGGGGATCAAGCGCGAGAGCCCGAATGTGGCCATCATCATGATGAGCTCGGCGCTCAATAGAGGCGCGCTGCTGGCCGCCCTCATTTATCGGGCGCGCTCGGGATTCTCAAAAAGCCGTTCTATCTGGCCGATGTCGATGCCGTCCTCGAGCGCTATTTCGGCCTGCACGGCTCGAAATGACACGTCGCGATGTTTCGAATGGGAAGTTCGATAGCGACTGGCGCTATTGCCGCTGCCGATCGAGCGAGAATTCGCCGTTGCGAATGCGCGTGCCGAGCCCTTCGGCGAGAGTGGCGGCGGCTTCCTCGCCGTAGGTGGTAACGAATTCGGCGAAGGCGGCGAACAGGCAGGTCTGCGCCAGGCAATCGCCATCGATGCCGTCAAGGCTCGCTTCGGCCCAGGCTTCCTGCAGGTAGCCCAAGGCCACGCGTTTCTGTTCGTGGTCAGGCACCGGCTCGCGCGCGTGAGTGGATCGCTCCGTTGTCGTCATTTTGACCTTCGTCCCCGGACGCCCAATCGGACGCCAGTCCCAGATCCCGGCCGGGACGCTAGCACGGGGGCGGCGCCGGCAAACCCGGCAGATAACGGAATAGTTAATAAAGGCGGGCCTAATTTGCGTATCGCGCGGTGATTTCGCGGGCAATCTTGGCGCCTTCGTCGAGATAGCGGCGAATTGCGAGGTCGGCGGCCGGTGTGCAGGTGCGATAAGTCTGTTGAAAACCCCGGTAACCACGATTGAAACCGGCCACGATTTTGCGCCGCCGCTCCCCATCGAGCGCCTCGGCGTCGATCAGCGCTTGCATCTCGTTACGCCATTTCTGCCCTTCGTTGGCCCCGCAGAGCGCGCGCAGGTAATGCAACGCACCCATGATTTCGGCGAGCCGCGCCAAGTCGCCGTCGAACGGCGCCGGCGCCGTCTGCGCACGCGCAGGCAGCGCAAGGCAGAGCAGGATCGAAGCGATGGTGAGCAGCTTCTTCACGTGTTGAGGTCCAGCCTTGTGGGGGCTGATATGCCCTCGCTCTGAGGCAACCGCAAGGCACGCGGTCAGGCCGGCAGGGCCAGCCGTTCGATCGCCGCGGCGACGATCTCGGCCAGGCCCTCTGTGGTGCGCAGGCCCGAGAGTTCGGTGGGAGCAAGCCAGCGCGCATCGTCGAGCTCTTCGTTGAGCACCGGTTCGCCGGAAAGCCAGCGCGCGGCAAAGCACAGGATGACGAAATGCCGCTCGACGCGGCCTTGCGCGTCGCGCACGATGGCTTCGCGGTGGCCGGCGAGCGCCACCGGCTCGATTTCCAGCGAGGTCTCCTCGCTCACTTCGCGGGTCACCGCCGCCATGAGTGTCTCGCCGGTTTCGACCGCGCCGCCCGGCAACGTGTAAAGACTGAGCGCCGGTTTGCGCGCGCGCCGCACCACCAGCACCTTGCCGTCGCGGATGATGGCCGCGCTGACCGCGAGATAAGGGCGCTGCG
Organism: Pseudolabrys sp.; assembly: GCA_035469145.1. Lineage (GTDB taxonomy): Bacteria > Pseudomonadota > Alphaproteobacteria > Rhizobiales > Xanthobacteraceae > Pseudolabrys. The sequence continues at coordinate 7,031 of DATISB010000047.1, read as the reverse complement.
GATAGGCTCGCTCGTCGGGCATTTAAAGTTTCATCAGCCGGTCGACCACCGCTTGCGGCGTCACCGGCTCGCCGGCATCGGCGGTGTCCTCGCCATTGATCACTGCGCCCGCGCGTGCGACCAGCGGCCGGAGCAGGACGGCGGCACGTTCAGCGAGCGCGACCGCGGACTCCGGCGCAATATCCGAGCTCATCGCCGCGCGTGTCGCTTCGAGCACGGCGGTCATGGTGCCGGCCAAGGTGTCGAGACAGCCGCGTCGGCTCGGATCGGCGGCGATCGCCATGGCGCGGCCCTTGAAGCGCGAGGCCGCGAAATGCGCGCGGTAGCTCAACGTCCGCCAGCCGAGGAAGTCGTCGCGGCATTCCGAGCAACTCGACAGCATTTCGAGCAGCATGATCACTTCATTGAAGTGATTGAGGTAGTCGGTGGCAAGGCCGGTCGCCGGATTGATGTTGGCATCGGCTAGCCGGCTGGCGCCACCGGCCCCGTCATCGGGGCCATCGTCGGCTTGCAACGCCTCGGCGCAATCCTGATATTTCATCGCGACCCAGCCGCCCCAATTGGCCGGGCGCCAGTGTCATTCGACCCGGTTAAGGCGCGATTAAACGCGCGAAAGAAGGGCCTTAAATATGTGCGGCCGCTATACGCTCACCTCGGCGCCGGAAGCGCTGCGGGCGCTGTTCCGTTACGCGGAGCAGCCCAATTTCCCGCCACGCTACAATGTCGCCCCTACGCAGCCAATCGCGATAGTGCGCTTGGTGGATGGCAAGCGCCATTTCGCGCTGGTGCGCTGGGGGCTGCTACCGTCCTGGGTCAAGGACCCCAAGACCTTCACGCTGCTGATCAACGCGCGCGGCGAATCGGCGGCCGAGAAGCCGGCGTTCCGCGCCGCCATGAAACGGCGGCGCTGCCTGATCCCGGCCGACGGCTTCTACGAATGGCAGGCAGCGGGCGACCGCAAACGGCCATTTTACGTGCGCGCGAAGTCGGGCGCGCCGCTCGCATTCGCCGGCCTGTGGGAGAGCTGGACCGGGCCGAACGGCGAGGAGCTGGAAACCGGAGCCATCGTCACCACGCGCGCCAACCGGACGCTGGGCCCCATCCACGAGCGCATGCCGGTGATCGTCCCGCCGGAGGCGTTCGATCTCTGGCTCGACGGCGCCACCGTGGATGCCACCACCGCCGCGTCGTTGATCGCGCCTGCGCCCGACAATCTGCTGGAGGCCTATGAGATTTCCACCGCGGTCAACCGCACCGCCAATGACAATCCGAAAATGCTCGAGCCGGTTGGTCCGAGCCAGCCCGCACCTTTACCAGAGCCTGCCGAGCCGAAGCCTGCTGTGAAACGCCGCGTTAAAAAGGATGATGGCCAGACTTCGCCATTATAGAGCCGGTTAGCTGTCAGCGCCGGTAAGCCGTGCGAACAGTCGATCGGAATTGGCGGCGACTTTGTTCCCGCGCCAGGCGACATACTGATCCGGGCGCACCAGCGCGAGGTCGCAAGCGTAAAGATCGCGCGCGTCCGCGTCGGGAATATCGAGCAGCTTGAGCGGGATGTTTCGGCGCGCCGCCGCCGCAATCATTGCGGAGGCATCGGGCGCCCGTGGGCCGAGCCGCAGCAACGTGAAGCCCGGGTCGAGCTGGTCGAACAGCGAACTGCCTCGGCTGCGCCCGTGGTTGAGCCAAAAATGAGGTGTGCGGCCGCCAGGGACGCTCGACGGCGTGTAGGTAACGAAACTGTCAGCGGGCGGGTCGTTGTCGGCCTCGATCAGGGGCGAGCCGTCATATCGGGCGCCGAGCTGCACGCCGATCGAGGCGAATTGTTCGCCGAACCCCGCAAGCATTTCTCCCGCCGCGCGCCGCGCCGCGTTCCCGGCCGGCGAGTCCTTTTCGATATCGGGATCGACGTTCGTTTCGCCGATATTGACGGTAAGTTGCCGCGCCGCGTTGGTGTTGCGGACGGCTATCGGCTTGCGTTCGATTTCATAGGATTCGAGCAGCCGTGGACCGCCCCAGCCCTGCACCATGGCGGCGAGTTTCCAGGCGAGGTTCGACGCGTCGTCGATGCCGGTATTCATCCCGAAACCGCCTGTCGGCGTGAACAGATGCACTGCATCGCCGGCAAGCAGCACGCGGCCGGCGCCGAAGCCTTCGGCGACCAGCGCCATGCCCGCCGTCCACGGCTCGTGGGCAATGATGTCCAGCTTTATCTCGACGCCCACGCAACGGCGCATAGCATCGGCGACGGATGCGTCATCGGGCGACTGGTCGGGAATGCGCGCCTGCATGCGAAACAGAAATTCGTCGCTGCCGTTCACCGCGATCATGGATGAGCGGATTTCCGGGTTGACCGCCCAATATTGCCAGGCGCGGCGGCGGTCGAGGAAATCGCGATAAAGATTTGGCGCCCGCACAAAGGTCGAAAACATGCGGCCGCCGAAATAGCGCTGCTCAAGCCCGGCCTCTCCTTGAAACTTGATGCCGAGGGTGTGGCGCACGAAGCTGCGGCCGCCGTCGCAGCCGACGAGGTATTGCGCCTGCCAGCGCTCGGGTGCGCCGCCTTGTTTGGGCGTTGCGCTCACGGTGACGCCGGACGGTGCCTCCTGGAAACCGTCGACATGCCAGCCGAAGCGCATGACGATGTTCGACCGCCGCGCGGCGTGCCCGAACATAAAACGTTCGACGTGCATCTGGTTGGCGCGGTGGATCGGCTCGGGCACCTGATCGGTTGCCGGCGCGGCGGCTGTCTTCTGCGCCACCTCGTCGCTCGACGGCATGTGCACGCGGGCGAGTTCGTAGCCGCCAAACCGGGTGAAATAGGCAACGTCGGTCGGATGGTCGCCCGGCAGCCCGAGCTTGCGGATTTCGCCGGCGATGCCTAGCCGCCGGAAGTGCTCCATGGTGCGGGAGCCTTCCGTGCTGCCTTTTGGATGCCAGCGCGTGCTTGCGTCCGTATTGAAGAGCACGCAACGCACACCAAGCTGATCGAGAAAAAGGGCAAGCATCATTCCGACCGGCCCGCCGCCGACGATTGCGACGGGAATTTGCGAGGCCTCGTCAGCCGCCTCGCTCACAGCACTTTGCCCGGATTAAGAATGCCATTCGGGTCGAGCATGTGTTTCAAGTCGCGCATCAGCTCGAGCGCTACCGGGTCCTTGTAACGCGGCAGGATGTCGCGCTTCATCACGCCGACGCCGTGCTCGGCCGAGATCGAGCCGCCGTATTTCTTCACCACCGCGAACACCACCGCGTTGACCTCGTCCCAGCGCGCCAGGAACTTTTCTTTGTCGGCGCCCTCGGGCTGCGTCACGTTGTAATGGATATTGCCGTCGCCAACATGGCCGAAGGGCAGCGGCCGGCATCCCGGAATGAACTTGGTCACCGCCGCGTTGACTTCCTCGATGAAAGCCGGGATCGCCGCCACCGGCACCGATACGTCATGCTTGATGGAGGCGCCGATATGGCGCTGCACCTCGCCGAACATTTCGCGGATGCGCCAGAACGCTTTGCCCTGTCCGAGGCTGTCGGCGATGGTGGCGTCGAGCACGAGGCCCTTCAACTGGCCCTCGCCGAGAATCTCCTCCAGCACCTCGCGCAAACCGGTGCGCGCCTGCGACGACAATTCGATCAGCACGTACCAGGGGTGCGGACCGTCCAGCGGGTTGCGGCTCGCTGCGTCATGCTTGACCACCGCATCGACGCCGGAGCGTGCCATCAGTTCGAAGGAGGTGACGCCGCCCGAAGTGCGCTCGGTGGCAATCCCGAGCAGATCGACCGAGGCCTGCGGGGAGGGCACACCGACGAAGGCGGTCTCGACCGAGCGCGGGCGCGGCACCAAGCGCAGCACCGCCGTGGTGATGATGCCGAGCGTGCCTTCCGAGCCGATAAACAGATTCTTCAGATCGTAGCCGGTGTTGTCTTTCTTGAGCTTGTTGAGATTGTGCAGCACGCGTCCGTCGGCCAGCACCACTTCGAGGCCGAGCGCATGCGAGCGGGCGATGCCATGGGCGATCGCCGCGACGCCGCCGGCATTGGTCGAGAGATTGCCGCCGATGGTGCAGGTGCCTTCCGATGGCAGCAGTTGCGGATAAAGCCGGTTGGCCGCAGCCGCCGCTTCGCGTGCGCGCTGCAAGGTCACGCCGGCCTCGCAGGTCATAGTGTTGGAAACCGGATCGACCTCACGGATTTTGTCAAGCCGCGTTAGCGACAGGACGATCTCGCCGCTAAACGGAATTTGCCCACCGACCAGCCCGGTATTGCCGCCTTGCGGCACGATCGCGGTCTTAGTTTCGTTGGCGAGCTTGAGGATCGCCACCACCTCATTGACCGAGCCCGGCCGCAGCACCACCGGTGTCTGGCCGTGATAAAGATCGCGCATCTCGACGAGATAGGGTTCCTGCGCCTGGCGGTCGGTCACTGCGTATTTTTGTCCGACGATGCCGATGAAGCGTGCCAGCAGCTCAGGCGCTAGCGCGCGCTTGGTCTGCTGCTTGGCCTGAAGATTCATAGTGATGTCCTCGCTTTCGGCGCGGCGGCGCGCGTCAGCCGGTCGTTGATCGCCTCGCCCAGGCCTTCGTGCGGCACTTTCATCACCGCGATTCGCTGGGCGCCCAATGCATCGAGCGCGCGCAAATGCGAAAACAAATTGGCCGCCGCCTCGATCAAATCACCGCGCGGCGATAGATTGAGCATCACGCCCGCCGCAGGCGCCCGGCCGAATGCGAGTAAAGCTTCGTCCGGGCCGGCCGCGTCGGCGTCGAGGCGCAGCCGCGCTTTGGGCGCATAATGCGAAGACAGCATGCCGGGCGCGAGTGGCGCGTCACCTGCAATGGGGGCAATCGCCAGCGCGCGTCCGAGCACGCGCTCGATCTGTTCGCGCGGCAGGCCGCCGGGGCGCAGCAAGGTCGGCTCACCTAGGCAGGCGACAATGGTGGATTCTACACCGACCGTGCACGGGCCGGCATCGATCACCATATCGATACGCCCACGCAAATCGGCCAACACATGCGCCGCGCTGGTCGGCGACACGTGGCCCGAGCGGTTGGCCGAGGGTGCCACCACCGGCCCGTTGAAAGCGGCGAGCAAGGCATGCGCGATCGGATGCGCGGGCACGCGCACCGCCACGCTGTCGAGGCCGGCGAGCGCCAGATCGGCCACGCCGCAGTCCGGCCGCTTCGGCAGCACCAGCGTCAGCGGCCCGGGCCAGAACGCGGCCGCCAGCCGCTCAGCCGCGGCATCGAAGCGGGTGAGGCCATGCGCCGCTTCGGCGTCCGCGACATGTGCGATCAGCGGATTGAAGCTCGGCCGGCCCTTGGCTGCATAGAGCCGCGCGATGGCCTCGCCGTGGCGAGCGTCGGCGCCGAGCCCATAGACGGTCTCGGTCGGAAACGCGACCAGCCCGCCGGCGGCGAGGCAGGCTGCCGCCACCTCGATCGCTTGCGCATCCGCTTTCATCACCCGCGTTCCCGGCTCAATGGTCATTTTGCTCTCAAGCTTGCGCCTTTTATGGAGGCGGGGTTATAAGGCCGCCATCAGTCGGAGTGTAGCGCAGTCTGGTAGCGCACCTCGTTCGGGACGAGGGGGTCGCAGGTTCAAATCCTGCCACTCCGACCATTAGATCCCCCGCAATTAAAGGATTTCTTCGCTGCCGCTCAATGGCGCGACGCGAACAAAAACTGCTCAAATAACGGCAAAATCCCGGGAAACCCGGCGAAAATCCCGGGGTTCGCGCAGCGTTCGCGGGGGCGCCGCCATGAAAAAACAGAACCCCGCACCAGCTGCAACCGGTACGGGGAAAAGCAGAGGGGTATGTCAATCAACATCCCTTTATAGCCCGCTCCGCCAGCAAAGCAAAGCCACGGCGATCCGCGCCGAGATCGTCGGCTCCGACTGCGTCAGCGTGGCCGGCCTGTCAGCGACCGGCGCGGCACCGATGCTGCGCCTGTGCCACCTATTGGCGCCGTCGAGCGCCATCGCCGCGACCTCAATGCGCCGGCGCAACTGGCCGAGGAGACCGGAATGCACGTCCATGACGTTCGTGACGCCATCAAGCAGACATCGAGGGAAATGCGTCGCGAGGGAAAGCGTCCGACCGTGGCGCAGGACGAATCCCACCCTGAGGTGCTATCGCCATTCAGATATTGGCGAGTTTGCCTATTGTCCTTAGGGGCAGTCTTCTAGTTCTTTGGTTGGATGATAGAAACCCTCTGCCCGGAATAGGTTACGGTTCGTATGCCACCAGCTCCACGATGCGACGATACGATGTTGCGACCTGATGTCTAAACGAGTCGTGGCAGTAATTGATGACGATCCCAGCATGCGGACCTCGCTTGCGCGTCTTTTGCGCGCAAAAGGATATGCTTGTGAAACTTGCGCCTCGGCGGAGGAGTTCTTGGATGGTTTTACAAGCAGTAAGGCAAATTGCGTGCTTATTGATATTCACTTGGGCAGCGGTCTGTCAGGGATAGAGCTATGCAAGCGCCTTAGGGGCTCAGGATGTTCTCTCAATGTTATTTTGATGACTGGGGTTGATATTCAACAGAATGAGAAAAAAGCGATTGAAGCAGGCTGCAACGCATATCTGCACAAGCCGTTTTCGCCTCACTCATTGATTGACGCAATCGAGAAGCGGCCTGGTTAGCATCCGAGTTTTGGCAGAAATGGTGAGACGTTGTTCCTTCTGTAGCCGGGCGCGATAATCGCAGCCGCCTGACCAAAACGCCTGATCGGATTTCGGAGAGACCGCCGCGAGGCGGTTTTTCTGTTGTGCGCCCGGCATGGGCATCGACTTGGAGGTGGAAGTCCTCTCGCGAGCGGGTCATAGCGAGCGAAGCGAACCGCAGAGCGTCGTTCCGTGAGGCCGGCGTGAAGGAAGCGGGAAGCGAAGCTGCGGGCCGACGAACAGGAATCGGATAGAAGGCGGAGCCAAGCAGGGCAAGCGGGCAACAGACCGCGAAGCTTTCGTGACCAAGGCGAGGCAACGTAGATCCGGCGGTCGTGCAGCGAAGGCCGATGTTCTTACCCGGGGAGAT
>DATISB010000046.1:0-2967 GCA_035469145.1 Pseudolabrys sp. | reverse complement strand
GTGGTCGAAAGCCTGTTTTCCATGCGCCGGCCGGGGAATTAGGCCGTGGACTCATCATTCGAAGGGGCCGCCAACTGAGGCGGGCTATGCACGTTTGAGGATTTTAGTTTCCCGATGCTCGCTGTTTTGGCGCTCGACGCTGCGCTTATCAAAGTCTGGCTTATCCGGCTCGGCGCGAGCCATCCACATGGTCCATCCGCCACTGGAACATAGCGGACGATCAATAGGCTCGGGCGGATCAAAAATGTGAGATCGCGACATCACACTCTCCCTTTCTTTTGCAGGCGGCAGTTCGAACGACCGCGCTTTGACGCTCGGTGATTGCGACTAAAACCTGACTATTGACCGAGACCATAAGTGACCTGGCCGTGGTCCTGTATGAACGACGTCACGCGCTTTCGCGAAGCCCGCTTCGACGGGCGGCCGGATAAGATCCTGCGTAATTAAACGCCCGCTGCTGCATTTAACCATAATGTAATCACGCGAGCGCACGCTCCCTGTCACGTTTCGGTCACATGACTCCGCCAGCAGTTTTCACCATATCGGGGTGAAGCGCTTGTCCGGTGGCTGGCCCGATCTGAAAATCGGGAGACGGGGAGAAAAATTTGGTGTTTGAGGGCCTATTCGCGCGCGTTCGCAACGGCGACCGCTCGGCCGAAGCCACCGCTGCGCCGTTGCGACCGGCCGCCACGCGCCCGAGCATCGGGCTCGCGCTCGGCGGCGGCGCCGCGCGCGGCTTCGCCCATATCGGCGTGATGCGCACGCTAGCCGCGCACGGCATCGTGCCTGACGTCATTGTCGGCACCTCGATCGGCGCCGTGGTAGGCGGCTGTTATGCCGCCCGCCAGCTCGATAGCCTGGAAGAATGGGCGCGCGTGCTGACAGTGCGCGGCATCTTGAGCTATCTCGACATCAGCCTGTCCGGATCCGGGCTCATTCGCGGCGGCCACCTCGCCGCTAAACTGGAAGCTACTCTCACTGACAGCCGCATCGACGAGCTGCCGATCCGCTTCGCCGCCATCGCCACCGAATTCAATACCGGCCATGAAATCTGGCTCACCCGCGGCCGGCTGGCCGAGGCCCTGCGCGCTTCTTATGCGCTGCCGGGAATTTTCCCGCCGGTGCTGATCGGCGAGCGCTGGCTGGTGGACGGCGCGCTGGTTAATCCGGTGCCGGTGTCGGCGGCACGTGCGCTCGGCGCGCGGCTGGTGATCGCGGTCAACGTCAATTCCGATCTGTTCGGCCGCGGCACTATCATCGCCAATCACGGTTCCGACGAGAGCGATGACGCGGCCCATGCCCATTCAAAGCCGCAGGGGCTACGCGGCATGTTCGGCGGCGAACGCTCGTTGCGCCGGCAATTCCTCGGGCGGCGCGGCCGTCCGGGCATACCGACCGTGATGGTCGAAGCGTTTAATGTGATGCAGGACCGCATCACCCGCGCGCGGCTGGCCGGCGATCCGCCCGACGTGCTGATCAGCCCGCGGCTGGGCGCCGTCGGCTATTTCGATTTCCATCGCGCCGCCGAAGCAATCACCATCGGCGCCGAGGCAACCGAAAAGGCTATGGACGCGGTGACCGAGGCGGTCACCGCGCTGTCGCAGCCCTATGGCAGCAATGGGGTCGTCAAGTAATTCGCTTCAAGTAATCCGATTTACGCGGTGCGGATATAATCTCGCATCGCCTCGGACTCCTGCTCGATTTCCCCGACGCGTTGCTTGACCACGTCGCCAATCGACACCAGGCCGATCAGCTCGCCCTTGACCAGCACCGGCATGTGACGGAATTTTCCTTCCGTCATCCGCTCCATGATGCTGGCGATGCTGTCGTCCTCGCCGCAGGTAGCGACGTTGCGCGTCATCACCTGGCTGACTGGAAGCGTGAGCGCGGCGGCGCCGTGTTCGGAGATGGCGCACACGATGTCGCGCTCCGACAATATTCCGGACAGGCGCCCTCCCGCGCCACGGATCACAACCGCGCCGATGCGGTGCGTACTCAATAGTTCAACCGCCGCCGCTAGATCGGCGGTCGGCTCGATGGAGACAATGTCGCCGCCCTTGGCGGCCAGGATTGCTTTGACGTTCATGGCAGCCTCCCTAGGCCCGGCTGCGGGGAGACCCGCGACTCCGAGTAATTGCTAACGATCCTGCCGGCCTGCCGTTTCCGTCAAGCGCAATCGCGACAATGTGACTAATGCCGCGTTGCACCAAGATCGTCGAATTGTTGCAAATCGGGCGAGGGATCGAACCAGGAGAACAAAATCAGGCCGGCGAGAAAACCGCCGATATGCGCCTGCCAGGCGACCACCTGGTCCGATCCGATGCCGGTTATCGAAAACGACCCCAGCCCGAACAGAATATTGACCCCGAACCACACCGCCAGGAAAGCGAGCACGCGCGGATCGCGCAGCACGCCGCTGAGCGGGATCGCCGGCACGCGATAGTCGGTGGCGTGGCCACTACGATGGAAGCTGAGCGGACCGCCGTGCTGGAACGCAAATCGCATCGCCGCCGCCATGGTGCCGGAGATCGCCGCCGATGCCCCGATCACCAGGACCTGTTCGCCGGCATGGGTGACAAGATGCATTGCCGCGCCGGCCGCCGCCGTCACCGCGAAAAACGCCAGGAACCGCGGCGCGCCGAACCGCCGCGCCACCGCGCTGCCGAACGGCAACAGCCACACCGCATTGACCCCGTAATGCAACCAGTCGGCGTGGATCAGCGAATAGGTCATGAAGGTCCACAGTTGCGCGCCGAAGCCACCCGGCAGCGCGCCGCCGAGCACGATTGACGTGTCGTAGCGCGACGGGATGAATGCGAAGGTGAGCAGGAACTCCATGTCCTGCTCGTCGGTGAGCACATAAGTGCGCACGGCATGAATGAGCGCCAGCACGGCCAGCACCGCGACAATGATGGGAGGAATGTTGAAGGCAGGTTCGCGCTTCACAAGGGTCCAAGGGCTTGCGGG
>DATISB010000045.1:0-29960 GCA_035469145.1 Pseudolabrys sp. | reverse complement strand
GGGGTGCATTGCAAATGGTTATGGCGAACATCTGGTCCATCGTGCAGCTGATGTCGTTCTCAAAGAGCGACGACGACTGGTACTCGTCGCGCGCGAGTCGCCGTTATCCGAACTGCACCTGGAAAACATGCTGAAGCTGGCGCGCATGGGGGTGACAATAATTCCGCCGATGCCAGCCTTTTACAACCATCCCAAATCCATCAACGATATCGTCGACCATATTGTGGCGCGCGTCCTTGACCAGTTCGGCATCTCCGCGCCTTTTGCCAAACGCTGGGATGGGCATATCGTTACCTCAACCAAGACTGCCTCCGGCGGCAATGAAACCAGAAGTCATGCGACAAAAAAGTGATCCGTTCAAAACGGCCCGGCCTGGAAATTGATTTGATATTTTGAAGACTGAACACATCCGACGCCCGCGCTTTGCTCATCGCCAGATCGCCGTCAAAGAGCAAGACTGTGACTTTTTGACAGACGATAAAATATCGCCGGTAGTCTTCTGCTCTTGATCAAAGTCAATGGAGAATTGCAGCGGTGCTTTCAATATTAAAAGGCTCCCGGCATGCTGTCGCTCACCATCTTATTCATGTGGAGAACCTCGACCATGGCTTCCAATACGCGTCCGAAAGACATGCGGACCTGGATCGAAGAATTGGAGGAAGCCGGCGAGCTTATCCGCATCACTAAACCGGTCAACCCGCTCACGCAGATGGGCTCGCTGCTCTATCAATCGCGGGAGAAGGCGCTTTTCTTCGAAAATCTGCCGCACGGCTGGCGCTCACTCGGCCAGGCGCCGGCGAATATTCGCCATGCCGCGCTCGCCTTCGGCGCCACGCAGGAAACGATGGTGCCATTGATCGCCGAGCGCATGGGCAAATGCATTCCTCCGGTGATGGTCGAGGATGGGCCGGTCAAGGAGGTCAAGTTCAAAAAAGGCGAGTTCGATCTCACGCATCTTCCGGTTCACGTCGCCGGCCAGCGCGACGGTGGCCCGGTCTGCGGCTCCGGCCTGGTGGTGACCAAGGACCCGGATACCGGGCGGCGGAACGTGAGCTTCCATCGCCTGCAAATCAAGGGACCGAATAAATCCGGCATATTGCTCTACCCGCGTCACACCTGGAAAAACTACCTCAAATACCAGGCGCGCAATGAACCCATGCCGGTGGCGATCTTCATCGGTCACTATCCGCTCTATTACGCCGCCGCGGCAACGACGGGCGCCTACGGGCTCGATGAATTCGAGATCGCCGGTGGTTATCTCGGTGAGCCGGTGCGCCTGGTCAAATGCGAAACGGTAGATCTCGAGGTTCCAGCCGATGCGGAGATTGTCCTCGAAGGCCACATCCCACCGCATTATCGCGAGGAAGAGGGACCGTTTTCCGAATTCCAGGACTACTACGTGACCGGGACCGGCAAGAATCCGATCGTCGAGTACCAGTGCATGACGCACCGGCACGACGCCATATTCAAGAATCTCCAGAACGGCTCGGAGATGGAGGGCTGCGTCTTCCATAAGATCCCGATGAGTGCGGCCATCTTCCGGCGGCTCAAGGATGTCGGCGGCGGTCCCAATCTGCACAATGTAAATGTGATGCCCGGCGTCTTCGGGGTGGTTGTGCAGATGACGCCGCGGGCTTATGGCGAAGCCAAGAATCTCCTGTTGGCGGCGCTATCCTCTGAATACCAGCATCCGAAAATCGCCATCGCCGTTGACGCGGACGTCGACATCTTCAATCCGTCGGAGCTGATGTGGGCGCTGTCGACGCGGGTCGATCCGCAGAAGGATGTGACGATTATTTCAGGCACGCATAATCACGCCATGGATGCGAGTTTAGAGGAACTCGGCGCGCCAGGGACGGCTCTTTGGCAGCGGTTCGGCTCGAAGATGCTGATCGACGCAACAATCCCGCCGCCTTGCGACCCGGAAGCCCGCGCCATGTTCGAGCGTATCCGCCCGCACAATCCGCAACTCCGGCTCGAAGATTTCGCCGCTGAAAGCTCTCTCCCGCTGGTTCGCGCCCTGTCCCCGATGTTCTTTGGATCGAAGCTGTTGGGCGAACGCTGAATCTGCGGTAATTTGAATAACAATAAAACCTGACGCTCGGCCCTAAAGGGAGGCTAGAATGTCAAAATGGTGGCTTTGCGCGATTGCACTGTTGTTGATGAGCTTCGGCACCCAAGCATGGGCGCAGAGATGGCCGACCAAGCCAATCAGGGCGATCGTCCCCTACAGCCCCGGCAGCGCGACCGACATTATTCCGCGCACGATTTTTGCCAAGGTCCAAGAACAACTGGGCCAGCCGATTATTGTCGAAAATCGTCCCGGGGCATCGAGCACGCTTGGCACAGCAGCGGTGGCTAAGGCCGAGCCCGACGGCTACACGATACTGGTCGCCTCTTCGGCCTACACCATCGTGCCATCGACGGTTGCGAACATGCCCTACGATCCGTTGCGCGACCTCGCGGCGGTAACCCCGTTGGCCAATATGGCCAATGTGCTGGTTGTCTCTCCGGATAAAGCAGCCAAGACCCTCGGCGAATTCGTCACAGCGGCTCGTGCGCGGCATGGTTCGATAAATTATGTCACCATCGGAGAAGGAAGCGCGGCACATCTCAATTCCATGCGGTTTCTTCTTGCCGCGGGCTTCGAAGCACAGCCGATACCCTATAAAGGGTCGCCGGCCGGGCTGACCGACGTCATGACCGGCCGGGTCGACTTTTATTTCTGTCCGTTGTTGCCTGCGCTTTCGCTCATTCGCGACGGCAAGCTCACGGCGCTGGCGGTAAGCAGCTTGGATCGCTCACCTAAATTGCCCGACGTGCCAACCACCACCCAAGCCGGGTTCCCGAACTCCGAGTATAATTTCTGGTTCGGTGTGTTCGCGCCCGCCAAGACTCCACCCGCCATCATCCAGCGGCTTTATGAGGAGATTACCAAGGCCCTGCACGATCCGGACGTGCAGGAAAAGTTGTCGAATCTCGGCGTTCAGCCGATGCCCATGACGCCAGCTCAGTTCGATGCCTATGTCCGCAAGGAGATTAAGCAAAACGCGGTGCTGGTGAAGGCAGTCGGCATCAAGGCCCAATAACTGCGTGGAACGCGGGCGCGCGAAAGCCATTACGCGCGGGCTACGAGATCGGGCATCGGCAATGACACCGTAACCGTGTTCGAGCTGGCGCCGCCCTGCCCGGCGGCACCGTAGGCGCACACGTGATAACGATAGGGCATGCCCGCCAGCAGGCCGTGATCCTCCCAGCGCGTCACCTTGACGGCGTCTGCGATCTCGACCTTGCCGAGCGGGTCGGTCCGGCAAACATCGTAACGCGCGGCGTCGGCCGCCTTGTTCCATTTCAGCGTGGCCTTTCCCGCGCCCATTGTCGCGGTCAGGTTCGCGCCTTGCGCGCCCCAGCGCGGCACTTCGCTCGAGCGATCGTCCGGCGGCGCCTGCAGCGAGCCTTGCGGCCAAAGCGCGCATATGACGCGGGTGTGCGTGCCGTCGAGATGTTTGCAGACGTTGCAATAGTCGCACTTCACGATGCGATCGACTTCACCGCGGCGAACCTTGTTCGGCCAATCGGGGTCGGCCAGGAGACCGCGTGCGATGCCGACGATATCGACCGCGCCGGTCGCCACCAGCCGCTCGGCGTCGTCGGGATTGGAAATTTTTCCGGCGGTCGCGACTGGCGTATTGAAACTATGCGCCCGGATAAAGGTTTTGATCTCCGCCGAAAAATGGGCGTGCGGCACTGCCGGATACCAGTCTCCCGGCATGCAGCGATCGCCCGAATAGCCGGTGTAGGGATAAGGCACCTGCCCGGGAGCGTGGATAGCGTCCTCGAACTTGCCCCCGACGGATAATGACAAATACGCCGCGCCGAGCTGAGCTAGCCGCAAACCGATGAGTTTTGCGTCTTTGACCGTGTAACCGTCCTTGATGAATTCGTCGGCCAGGAAGCGGACTCCGATCGGAAAGTCATTGCCGATTTTTTGACGAATATTTCCGAAAATCCTTTCGATCAAATGCAGGCGGCCTTCCAGCGTGTCGCCACCGTAGTCGTCCAGACGCGGGTTTGCGCGCGACAGAAACGATGCCAGCGTGTAGGCGTGCGCCGAATGCAGCTCTGCGCCGTCGAATCCGGCAGAGCGCGCCCGCGCCACCGCGTCGCCGAATTCCTCGACGATGCGGTCGATCTCGGCCAGCGACAGCATATCGATCGTCTGCCGCCAGCCAGACTTGGCCACTTTCATGAAGTGGATGATCTGCGGGACCACCTTAGAGTCCGATGCGTCATGGATGCGCCGAACCAGATCGCTGAGGCCCGGCACGAACTGATCGTCGCTGATGCGCAGCAGCGGGCCGGATTTGGCATGATGGACGGCCATGGCCTCGATGACGATGAGACCCGCGCCGCCCTTCGCATAACGGACGTAACGATCGCTGATTTCCTTATTGACCAGGCCGTCTTCGCCGGACAATCGCGTCACCATTGCCGGCACCATCACGCGATTGGGAACGATCATCCCACCGACATTCAAGGGCTCGAACAATTTCATAGTGCGGATCCCTCAAGCATGCACACTTGCTACGTTGCCGGCAGCGGCTTGACGCAGTTCGCGGCGAAGAACTTTACCGGCCGGACTGATTGGGAACTCATTCACGACCGTGAGCCGCTCGGGCAATTTGAATTTTGCGATGTTGCGGCCCAATAAGAAGCTCTTGATCTCGTCCAAATCGACCGTCTCGCCATCCACGGGTATCACGAAGGCGCAGGCCCTTTCGCCGAACGTCGCATCGGGCATCGCGACCACGCAGACGTTCTTGATCTTGGGATGGCCCAAAATGTAATTTTCGATTTCCTCGCAACTGATCTTTTCGCCGCCGCGATTGATGATGTCCTTCAGACGGCCCTCGACAAACAGATTGCCGTCGATCCGCCGCACCATGTCGCCCATGCGGTAGTAGCCGTCGTCGGTGAACGCAGCGCGGTCTTTTTCCGGAGCGTTATAGTAGCCGCGCACGGTATAGGGGCCGCGGCAGATCAGCTCGCCGACCGCGCCATCAGGGACGTCTTTGCCGCGCTCGTCGACAATGCGGATTTCATCCGCCCGCGACATCGGCCGCCCAGAGCTGGTGAAACGAATTTCGGCCGGATCGTCGAGCCGGGTCATGTTCAGCAGCCCCTCGCCGGTCCCGAAGCTCTCCTGAAACGTACAGCCAAACTGCCACTCGACCCGGCGGCGCAGTTCCGATGCAAGCTTGGCGCCGCCGTTCATCACCACGCGCAGGCTGGAAAAATCGCGATGCCGAGGGGGATCGGCGTTCAGCCAGTTGACGATCAGCGGAACGGCGGCGGAGATGACCGTGACGCGCTCAGCTTCGATCAATTGCTCGACGGTTTCGATGCTGGCGTCCGCCGCGATCACGGCCGTGCCGCCGTGGGCCAGCGCACCCAGCACGCCCGGACAACCGAGCGTGTAGTTGTGCGCCATCGGCAGCAAAACCAGAAACACGGTGCCGGCATTGAAGCCGGCTACCACGCCGCATTGCCGGCAATTATAGACGTAATCGTTGTGTGTGCGCGGGATGAGCTTTGGTAGGCCCGTGGTTCCGCCCGACAGCAGCATCAACGCGACTTCATCGGGCGCCGGGGCGAAGTCGGCGAGGACGCTGGCGTTGTCACTGCGGCCGCCGTCATGCGCAAGTAGGTCGCGCAACGATATCTGATTGGGACCAGGGTCCCCGAGCACCAGCACCCTGCGCAGCGAAGGCGCCAGGCCGGACATTTCGGCGGCGAGCAGTCGATAGTCGTAGCCACGCCAGCAGTCGGGCACCACGTAGCCTACCGCATTGGCGTGGGCAAAAATGTGCGAGATTTCATCGCGTCGATGTGCCGGCAGTGCCAGCACCGGGATCACACCAATGCGCAGCAGCGCGAACAACGCGATGACAAACTCGATCGAGTTGGGCACTTGGAACACCACGCGATCAAGCGGCCGAAATCTAAGATCGATCAGACGGCCGGCCAGCCGGTCGATCGCACGAGCGAGTTGCGCATAGGTCAGGCGCCGCGTGCCTTGCACCAATGCGACACGATCGGGCATCGCGGCGACCGAGCGGAGCAACATGCCGTAGAGCGTTATGTCAGCCCAATAACCCTGCCGCCGGTAGCGGCGGGCAGCTTCCTCGGGCCAAGCTGTGCATCCTTGTAGCATTTGCCGGCTGGCTTCCTCAGGCGGCGTGACGGCGCCCATCACCCAATTTCCTTAAATTGAATATTCGGGGCTACCCGAAATGACCTTGACCATCGTCAAGGTCCGTTCGCCCAAGCGCGGAATCGTCAAAATTGGTCGTCACCAGCCGAAAGGGCTAGACCATTGCGCAATCGCGGATGGCCCCGCATTGTCGGGGCCGACAAAGTAAGGGAATAACGCGGAATGATCCGGATCGGCATTATCGGACTCGGCTGGTGGGGCAAGCAGATCGTCATGTGCCTGGCCGACAGCCCGCGCTTCAAGGTGGTGGCCGGCTGCGACATCGACACGAAAATGGCGGCGCCGTTCGCGGCGGCCCATAAATTCAACCTCACCAGCGACCACAAGGCGCTGCTCACGCGGCCTGACGTCGATGCTATTGCGGTGGTAACGCCGCATGCGCTGCACGAGGAGATGGCCATCGCGGCCTTCGCCGCCGGCAAACAGGTGTTCTGCGAAAAACCCCTGGCGCTCATCACCGCCAGCGCAGAGCGAATCCTGGCGGCCTGTGCCAAAGCCAAAGGCGTGCTCGGCATCGGGCATGAACGCCGCTATGAACCGGCGATGGAAGAAATGCGGCGCCTGTTCGAAAGCGGCGCGCTCGGCCGCCTGCTGCATATGGACGCCAATGTCAGCCACAGCAATTTCCGCAAAATGGATCCGGCGAACTGGCGGCGCGATCCCAAACATGCGCCGGCCGGCGCCTGGACCGCGCTCGGCATCCATCTCGGCGACATGTTCGTGTCGCTCGCCGGTCCGCCGACCCGCGTCGCCGCGCGCACGGCCTCGCAAGTTTTCCCGGCCCCGTCGGAGGATTTCGTCAGCGCGGAAATCGATTTCGCCAACGGCGCGCGCGGGCGCATCACCTGTCTTTCGACGCCGCCGTTTTACGGGCGCTTCACGTTGGTTGGCGACCAGGGCTGGGTCGAAGTGCAGGAAGGCGGCAATGTTGACAAAGGCATTCCGTCGAGCTTCGTGCATTGCGGACCGGACGGCAACCGGCAGACGCGCAGCTATGAACCCGTCAATACCGTGCGGCTGAATTTCGAAGACTGGGCCGACGCGATCGAGGGCCGTGCGCCCTACCGCTTCTCCACCGAGCAATTGCTCGGCAATATCCGAATACTCGACGCGGTGGTCCGCTCGGCGGCGGCGGACGGCAAGCCGATCATGCTGTAGTATCAGGCCAAAGGCGGCGCATGCAGCACGAAAAAGAACAGGTCGCACTCACCTCCATCGCCGCGTCCGCCGCGCTGACGATCGCCAAGGGCCTGGTCGGCATCGCCACCGGCTCTCTGGCGATTCTGTCGGAAGCCGGCCACTCGCTGATCGATCTCGGCGCCACAGTGATGACCTATGCCGCCGTGCGCGTCTCGGGCAGGCCGGCCGACAAGGAACACCATTACGGCCACGGCAAGATCGAAAGCGTTTCGGCGCTGGCGGAAACCGCGCTGCTGTTCCTGCTCTCAGGGGTGGTGATCTGGGAAGCGGTCAAGCGTCTGACCGAGCACGAAGAGCACATGGTGATCGCGAATGCCTGGGCGTTCGGGGTGATCGCGGTGTCGATCGCGGTCGATTTTTTCCGCTCGCGCGCGTTGTCGCGCACTGCCAGGCAGACCCAGAGTCAGGCGCTGGAAGCCGACGCGCTGCATTTTTCGTCCGATCTGTGGGCCTCGCTAGCCGTGCTGATCGGCTTGGGCGGGGTGCGGTTCGGCCTGTGGTGGGCGGATTCGGCCGCCGCGCTGGCGGTCGCGATCCTGATCTGCATCGCTGGCTGGCGGCTCGGCCGCCGCACCATCGACACCCTCACCGACACGGCGCCGGTCGGCGCCGCCGCCCAGATCACGGCGCTCGCCGTGAAAGTGCCAGGCGTGGTCCGCGTCGAGCAGGTGCGCGTGCGCGCCGTCGGCGAAAAAACCTTCATCGATCTCGCCGTCGCGGTGAGCCGCACCATGCCGCTCGACCGCGTGAGCGCGCTAAAGGGCGCGCTCGCCGCCGCCATCAGCCAGCAGATGCCGGGCGCCGAGCCGACCGTCACCACCGATCCGGTGGCGCTCGACAACGAAACCGT
Source organism: Pseudolabrys sp. (assembly GCA_035469145.1). Lineage (GTDB taxonomy): Bacteria > Pseudomonadota > Alphaproteobacteria > Rhizobiales > Xanthobacteraceae > Pseudolabrys. Next base: position 21,636 of record DATISB010000045.1, on the reverse strand, counting down.
ACTCGACCGCGTTATGGTGATCGCGCGCAATCGTGCGCTCGCCGTACATCACGTGACCGTGCACGACCTGAAGGACCGGTTGGCGATCTCGCTCGACCTAGAAGTGGACGGCAAGCTCTCGCTGCACGACGCCCACGCCCTGGCGGACGGGCTGGAAAGCGCGATCGCCGCTGAGCTCGGCGCCGGCGTGGAAATAGATACCCACATCGAGCCGTTGCAGCCGCACCGAGCCTCCGGCCGCGAGGCGCCGGTCGAGCGCGTGAAGGCGGTCGAGATCGCGCTGGCCGAGCTTGCCGCCAAAGGCCACACCCTGCGCGACGTTCACGATGTGCGCGTGCGCGAGACCGACGAGGGCGAGATCGTCAATTTTCACTGCCGCGTCGATCCGCAGTTGGGCGTGCAGACCGTGCACGAGAAGGTCGATGCGCTGGAACGCGCCTTGCGCGAGCGCTCGCCGACAATCAATCGCGTGATCGGCCACGCTGAGCCGATGCGGTGACTTTCGTCTAAGGAATCAACACTGCCGCGCCTTGCAGGCGGCCCGCGCGCAGGTCCGACAATGCGTCGTTGGCACGCGCCAACGGATAGCGCGTAACCTCGCAGTGCACGCCCGCTTTCGGCGCCAACTCCAAGAATTCATGCGCGTCGGTGCGTGTGAGGTTCGCCACCGACATCACATGCCGCTCCTCCCACAGCAATGAATAAGGAAAACTCGGAATATCCGACATATGAATGCCGCCGCAGACCACGCGTCCGCCCTTGCGCACCGCTTTCAGCGCGGCCGGCACCAGCGCGCCAACCGGCGCGAAAATGATGGCCGCATCGAGCGGTTCTGGCGGCGCCTGTTCCGAGCCGCCCGCCCACACCGCACCGAGCGCACGCGCAAAATCCTGTGCCGCGGTATCGCCCTTGCGCGTGAAGGCGAACATGCGCCGCCCCTGCCAGATCGCGACCTGCGCCAGGACATGGGCGGCGGCGCCGAAGCCGTAGAGGCCGAGCGTCTTGCCTTCGCCGGCCATACGGTAGCTACGCCAGCCGATAAGGCCGGCGCATAACCAAGGTGCGATCTCGGCGTCGTCGCCACCATCTCGAAGCGGAAAGCAAAATCGCGCATCGGCGAGCGCATGGGTCGCATAGCCGCCGTCACGGGTGTAGCCAGTGAACAACGGTGTATCGCAAAGATTTTCCGCGCCGCTGCGGCAATAGGGGCAGGTCCCGCAGGTCGCGCCCAGCCACGGCACGCCGACGCGCTCGCCAATGGCAAATCCGCTAACGCCTGCACCCATAGTGGCAACGCGGCCGACGATCTCGTGCCCCGGCACGATCGGCAGCTTGGGGTGTTCCAGCTCGCCGTCGACCACATGTAAATCCGTGCGGCAGACCCCGCAGGCCGCGACCTTAACCAGGATTTCGCCTGGCGCCGGCACAGGCACCGGCCGCTCGCGCATGACGAGCGGCTTGCGCGGCGCGTCCAGCACCATGGCATGCATGCACGCCATCATTCTTCCTTCCAATTCTGCGGCAGATATTCTAGATCAAAGCCCATGCGTACCGATACCGCCCAGCCCGTCCGCCTGAAGGATTACCGCCCGCCCGACTGGCTGGTGGAGACTGTCGCGCTCGATGTCTCGCTTCATCCGACTCAGAGCAAGGTACGCGCCACACTCGCGCTCAAGCCCAACCCGCAATCGGCGGCCGCGCCGCTGGTGCTCAATGGAGATGGGCTGTCGCTTACGTCGCTCAAAATCGACGGAACCGTGCTGCAGCCGGAAAGCTATATCGCGACGCCCGACAGCCTGACCATTCCGCAGGTGCCGAACGCCCCGTTCACGCTGGAGATCGAGACGCTAGTCGATCCCACCGCGAATACCCAGCTCTCAGGACTGTACCGGTCGAGTGGCACCTACTGCACGCAATGCGAAGCCGAAGGCTTCCGCCGCATCACTTATTTTCCCGACCGACCCGACGTGATGGCGGTCTACACCACGCGCATCGAAGCCGACAAAGCGCAAGCGCCGGTGCTGCTGTCGAACGGCAATCTGATTGAGCGCGGCGAGTTACCGGGCGGCCGGCATTTCGCGGTCTGGCACGATCCTCATCCCAAGCCGTCTTATCTGTTCGCGTTGGTCGGCGGAAATCTGAGCGCTGTCGAGGATCGCTTTATCACCCTATCGGGACGCAACGTCACGCTGCGTATCTATGTGGAGCCCGGCAAGGAGGACCGCTGCGGCTACGCAATGGACTCGCTCAAACGCTCGATGCGCTGGGACGAGGAAAAATTCGGCCGCGAATACGACCTCGATCTTTTCATGATCGTCGCGGTGTCCGACTTCAACATGGGCGCCATGGAAAACAAGGGCCTCAACGTCTTCAACGACAGATACGTACTGGCCAGCGGCGCCACCGCGACCGATGCCGATTTCGCGCAGATCGAGGCGGTAATCGCACACGAATATTTCCACAACTGGACCGGCAACCGCATCACCTGCCGCGACTGGTTCCAGCTCTGCCTGAAGGAAGGCCTCACGGTTTTCCGCGACCAGGAATTTTCCTCCGACATGCGCTCGCGCCCCGTGAAGCGCATTTCCGACGTACGCGGGTTGCGCGCGGCGCAATTCATCGAGGACTCCGGCCCCCTGTCGCATCCGGTCCGGCCGGAAACCTATAAGGAAATCAACAACTTTTACACCAGCACCGTATACGAAAAGGGCTCGGAAGTGGTGCGCATGGTGCGCACGCTGTTGGGCCACGAAAAATTCCGCGCCGGCATGGATCTCTATTTCGCGCGCCACGACGGCCACGCCGCGACCGTCGAGCAATTCATCGCTTGCTTTGCCGATGCGTCGGGGCGCGACATGACGCAGTTCATGCGCTGGTACAACCAGGCCGGCACGCCGGAGGTGACGGTCGCCGGCCGCTACGATCCGGCGCGCAAGACCTACACGCTCGAAATAAAGCAAAGCGTCCCGCCCACGCCCGGTCAGCCGACGAAAGAGCCAATGGTCATTCCGCTTGAGTTTGGTCTGGTCGGCAAGCATGGCCGCGACCTGCCGCTTGTGCTGTCGAATGGCGGCAAAATCGAACGCGGTGTATTGGTGCTGAGCGAACCGGTGCATACTTTCGAATTCACGGGCATGGCTGAGTACCCGGTGCTGTCGATTAATCGCGGCTTCTCGGCGCCGATCAAGCTCACCAGCGATCTCGACGGCAACGATCTTGCCTTCCTTGCCGCGCACGACAGCGATCCGTTCAACCGCTGGCAGGCGCTGCAAACGATTTCGATGCGGCTGTTAATCGTCAATGTCGCCGCCATGCACGCCGGCACATTGCCGCGTAGCGACGACAAACTGCTCGCGGCGCTGGCCGCCATCCTCGACGACGCGGCGTTGCAGCCGGCTTTCGTCGCGCTCGCGCTGGTGCCGCCGGGCGAAGGCGACATCGCGCGCGAGATCGGCCGTGACATCGATCCCGATGCAGTTTTCAACGCGCGTCGCGCGCTGCGCGTCAGCATCGGCGACAATCTCGGCGGCGCTTTGGTCAAGACTTACGAGCGCATGGCCGTCCCCGGCGCCTACTCGCCCGACGCGACCAGCGCCGGCCGCCGCTCATTACGCAATGTCGCGCTTGATCTGCTGGCGGCAGCCGGCACGCCTGAAGCGATCGCCCGCGCCGCCCGGCAATACGACGCCGCCGACAACATGACCGACCGCATGGCGGCACTGGCCACGCTTACGCTGCACGCTGGTCCGGAGCGCGAGCGCGTGCTCGCCGATTTCTACACGCACTACGCCGCCGATACGCTGGTGATCGACAAATGGTTTGGCCTGCAAGCCATGATCCCGCAGCCGGACACGCTGGACAAAGTTCGCGCGCTGACCGCGCACCCCGCCTTCTCGTTCGTCAATCCCAACCGCGTACGCGCGCTGATCGGCGCCTTCGCGCAAGGAAACGCCACCCAATTCAACCGGGCCGACGGCGCCGGCTACGATTTCGCCGCCGACAACGTGCTCGCGCTCGATCCGAAAAATCCGCAACTGGCGGCGCGGCTCGCCACCTCATTTCGCAGCTGGCGCACGCTGGAGCAAGGCCGCCGCGACAAGGCGCAAGCCGCGCTGCAGCGCATCAAAGCCGCGCCTAATCTGTCGCGAGATCTCGCCGACATCGTCGAACGCGCGCTCGCGCAACACTAAAATACCGTGATACCAGCGTATTTTCGGTGCCTTGCCGGGCGCCAGAGCCGCCGCTTACCCTTTGGCCGGCACCAAATACCCGTGGGTAACGTTTTTTAAATATTTGACTCTTCGGACTCTCGACAAATCGCCGCCCATCGATTCCAATCAAGACTGATTCGGAAAGCGATGCGGCACATCCTTCCGGTCAGGCTGGTAGAAGAAACTCCGAACGGAGGCCATCAATGGCGCGCGCCGATGCGGCGAGTGCGTCCGCACGTTCAGATTCCATTCAAGGTCTCGCGCAATCGATCGCTAAGCCGGCGTATCGGCGTCTGTTGACCGCTGAGCCCTTGCTGCGCCGCGCCGTTCCGGTGCTCATCATCGCGTTTCTCGCCACCATTTGCGTCGGCGCCGCCGTGCAGGTGCTCGACCACCGCCGGCAAGCCCTTAACGACATGATGGTCGCGCTCGATGCGGCCGCCGAAATCGCCGCCGAGCGTCTGCAACAGCCGCTCCCACAGCCCGCCGACGCGCAGATCCGTCCGCAGGAGGTGCTCGCACATGTGCTGCCGCTTTGGGCCACCGCAGCCGGGCGGCGCTTCCTTCTGACCAATACGGAGGGCGTGGTGGCGGCCGCCACGCCGGCCGCCGACGCCACCATCGGCCGCCACTTGATCGACCTACTCGGGCAGACGCAACTGCTCACTACCTTCGGCGCCGACGCCGGCGTCATGGAAATCACTTTGCCCGATGACAGCCGCGCGCTGGCGACCGTGCACACGTTGAAGGCGCCCTTCGGGCAGATCGCCGTCCTGCAATCGCGCGACGCGGCGCTGGTGTCCTGGCGCTCGCTCACTGCGCTCACGATAACACTTTCGGCTACCACCGGCTTCGTGGTGCTGATCCTCGGTTTTGCCTTCCACTGGCAGGCGACACGGGCGCGGGAAGCGGACTTGATCTACGAAACGGTCCGCAGCCGCATCGATACCGCGCTCAACCGCGGCCGCTGCGGCTTGTGGGATTGGGACCTGCCACGCGGGCGCATCTTCTGGTCGCAGTCGATGTTCGAGATTCTTGGCTTGCAAGCCAAGGATGATCTGCTGTCGTTCGGCGACGTCAGCGCGCTCACCCATCCGGACGACTTGCGGCTTTATGACTTAGCGGCGGAGATCGCCGAAGCCACGGCGACCACCATCGATCATGCCTTCCGCATGCGCCACGCCAACGGCCATTGGGTGTGGCTGCGCGCGCGCTGCGAGTTGGTGCGCCAGCCGGGCGAGCCGGGCCCACGTCTGATCGGCATCGCGGTCGACATCACCGAGCAGAAGAATCTGGTCGAAAAGACGATGGCCGCGGACATGCGCCTGCGCGATGCCGTCGAGACCATCCCGGAAGCCTTCGTGGTTTGGGATGCCGACAATCGCCTGGTGCTGTGCAATTCGAATTTTCAGGAGCTGCACAACCTGCCGGACGAGGCGATCACGGTCGGCGCGTCGTATGAATCTGTGGTCGAGGCCGGCCGCAAGCCGGTGGTGCGTAGCAAAGCCATCACCGGCGGCCCGAATATTCCCGGCGCGCGCACCTTCGAGGCGCAGCTCGAGGACGGCCGTTGGCTGCACATCAGCGAGCGGCGCACCAAGGACGGCGGCTATGTTTCGGTAGGCACCGACATCACCGCGCTCAAGACGCACGAGGAAAAGCTTGTCGACAGCGAGAAACGCCTGATGGCGACGGTCGCCGACGTGCGCGCTTCGCAGCAGCGGCTCGCGGAACTGGCCGAGCAATATGCCGCTGAAAAGACCCGTGCCGAAGAGGCCAACCAGGCCAAGTCGAAATTCCTCGCCAACATGAGCCACGAGCTGCGCACGCCGCTCAACGCCATCATCGGGTTTTCCGAGATCATGGAGTCGGGCATGTTCGGCCCGCTCGGCACTGACAAGTATCGCGAATATTGCAGCGACATCTTCAGCAGCGGGCAGTACCTGCTCGACGTCATCAACGACATTCTCGACATGGCCAAGATTGAGGCCGGCCGCATCCGGCTCGATTTCGAGGAGCTTGACCTTGATACGCTGCTGGCCGAGGCCATGCGCGTCGTTTCGGCGCGTGCGCAGGACAAACAACTCGAGCTGGTCACAAAAATCTCTCCGCATCTCAGCTTGCGCGCCGATCGCCGCGCGTTCAAGCAGATCGTGCTCAATCTGCTCTCCAACGCGGTGAAGTTCACACCCGCCGGCGGCCGCATTACCGTACGCGGGCGCGCCGCCGACGGCTGCATCGTGCTGGCGATCGCCGATACCGGCATCGGCATCGCCAAGGACGCGCTCGCGCGCTTGGGCCGGCCGTTCGAACAGGTCGAAAGCCAGCTCACCAAGAGCCATCAGGGCTCGGGGCTGGGGCTAGCCATCGCTAAGTCACTGGTCGAACTGCACGGGGGCCGCATGCGCATCCGCTCCACGCTCGGCAAAGGCACGCTGGTGGTGCTGCGTTTGCCCATGTACCCGCAATGCCATCTGCCGAAGGAAGAGGCGGCTTAAGCGGCCGTCAAGGCGCCTTGCCCAAAATCCGCACGAAGCTGGCGCGCACTTTCGCCTGCGTCTCGATCAGCGTGGCATCGAGCGTGGCGAAATCCGGCACGTCGGCGGCGCGCGCGAGCAGGCGCAACAGCCCGGCGCCCGCGGTCTTGGCGTCGAATGGGCCGCCCAGGCACAACCGCAGGATCTGCGTAAGGTCCTGATAGAGCTGCACCGCCGGGCGCAACACCTCGGCCTCCTCGACCGGCAGCACGTGCAAGGCCCAGGCCTTGTCGAGTACGCGCGCGGTTGAGGTGTCGAGAATGTCGGGCACGTTGTGCGCATGCACGAGTTGTAGATACTGCGCGATGAACTCGATATCGACCAGTCCGCCGGCGGCGTATTTGAGGTCCCAGCGCTCGCGGTCGCCTTTTTCCTTGGCGATGGCGCCGCGCATTTCCACCACGTCGCCAGCGATCTGCTCAGGCTGGCGCGGCCGCTGCAAAATTTCGCGGATGACCTTCTCCACCCGCGCGCCAAACCCCGGTGAGGCCGTGACCACGCGCGCACGCGTGAGCGCCATGTGCTCCCAGGTCCAAGCCTCGGTCTCCTGGTAACTCGTGAAGCCGCCAATCTGGGTGGCGAGCGGCCCGGCACGTCCGGACGGGCGCAGCCGCATATCGACGTCGTAAAGCGCGCCGTAATTAGTCTGCGCGGTCAATGAATTGATCAGCCGCTGGGTTAAGCGGGCGAAATATTGCGCGCCGTAGAGCGGACGCTTGCCATCCGATTCGGGGTGCTTGTCGTCGAAATCGTAGATCAGGATCAGGTCGAGATCGGAACTCGCGGTCATCTCGCGCCCGCCGAGCTTGCCCATGGCCAGCACTGCCGTCTGCTCGGCGCGCATATGGCCGTAGGTCGCAGCGAAATTGCCGGCGACCGCGCGGTGCACGGCGCGGATCACTGCGTCGGCCAGCCGCGCGAAGGCCTCGCCCGCGGCTCGCGCCGTCACCGTGCCGGACAGGATACGCACGCCGATCAGGAACATGTATTCCAGCCCGAACATGCGGATGCGTTCGAGCAGGTCTTCGTCGTAACGCGATTGCGCGAGTTCGGCGTCGAGCCGCCTGCCTAATTCCGCGTCGTCCGGCAATGCGCCGAAGAAACTCGGATCAACCAGCGCATCCATCACCTGCGGATTGCGCGCGAGCGTGTCGGCGAGCCGCGGCGCAATACCGAGCACGAACGCGATCAGGGCAATGAGATCGGGATTTTGCCGCAGCAGCGACAACAGCCGCGCCGCGCCGTGCAAATTGGCGAGAAAATGATCGAACAACACCAGCGTTGCGTTGGCGTTGTCGGTGCGCGCCAACTGCTCGAGCAGAACCGGCAACAGCGCCTCAAGATGGCTGCGCGCCACGTCGCCTTTGAGCGAGCGGTGGCCGCCCGCAAGCCAATGCCGGATGATCGTTGAGGCTTCCAGCGGCGCGCGGAAACCGAGCTCGGCCAGACGGTCCAGCGTCTTGTGGTCGTCGGCGCCGGGCGGGAACGCCAGTTCCGGCTTGTCGGCGCCGGGTGCCTTTTCGAACAGGCGCGAATAGTGGCGCTGCACATTGTCGAGATGCTCGAGCAGCACCTTGGCGAAGGCGTCGCGGCCGGCGTACCCAAGAAAGCGCGCGAAACGCTCAAGCTCCGTGCGTTCGGCCGGCAGCGTTTGCGTCTGCTCGTCGTTGACCATCTGCAGCCGGTGCTCGACCGTGCGCAGGAAACAATACGCGGCTTTCATGTCATCGCGCGCGGCCGTGTCGATCCAGCGGTCGTCGCTGAGCTTGTCGAGGGTGGCGAGGGTGTCGCGGTCGCGTAACGCCGGATTACGGCCGCCCGCGATCAATTGCTGGGTCTGAGCAAAAAACTCGATCTCGCGAATGCCGCCGCAGCCGAGCTTGATGTTGTGGCCCTCGATCGCGATCTCGCCATGCCCGCGATAGGCGTTGATCTGCCGCTTCATGGTGTACACGTCGGCGACGGCGGCGAAATCGAGATATTTGCGCCACACGAAGGGCGACAATTCGTTGAGGATCGCCTCGCCCGCCGCGATGTCGCCGGCGCAGGCGCGGGCCTTGATCAGCGCGGCGCGCTCCCAGTTCTGCCCGATACTTTCGTAATAGGAGATGGCCGCCGCGGTCGAGATCGCAATTGCGGTCGAGGCTGGATCGGGCCGCAGCCGCAAGTCAATGCGGAACACGTAACCATCGGCGGTGCGCTCCTGCAGCAGCTTCACCAGCCGCTGGGTCAGGCGCACGAACAGCGCGGCCGGCGCGGCATCCTCCGGCACGGCCGGCGTCGCGGAGTCATAGAACACGATGAGATCGATGTCGCTTGAGTAGTTGAGTTCGTATGCCCCCATCTTGCCCATGGCCAGCACGATGTAGCCACTGCCGTCCTGCGGCCGGGCTTTATCTTTCGGCGTCAGCCGCCCGGCGCGCGCGGCCTCGGCCAGCACGAAGCGGTTGGCAGCATCGACCGCGGTATCGGCCAAGTCGGTCAACGCGCGGGTCGCCCGCATCACCGGCCAGACGCCGCCGATATCGGCGAGCGCGATCAGCAGCGCCGCCTCCGCTTTCATGTGGCGAAGTAACCGCATCGCTTCTGCTTCGTCAGCGGTCGCAGCCACGGCGCGACCGTTCTCGGCCAGCAACATCGCTAAATGCCGGTCGGGATCACAGCCCAGCAGTCGCAGCAGGCGTTGAGGATCGCTGCTCGCCAACTCCCACAGATAGGGCGAACTTTCGGCAAGACTTTGCAACAGCGTGCCGACGGTGTTGTGAGCGGCAAACAGCGCCTTGAGCGATTTGGCTTGCGTCCCCCGCAAGCCGGCCAGCCATTCGACCAAGCGCGCCCGCGCGGCCTTGGCCTCGACCAGATGCGGCGCTGTGGAAATACGTTCGGCCAGCGTTACACCGCTCGGCGGCACGCGCTTAGCGCCGGCGGGTGGCTTGCGCGCTAGCTTGTTGCGAACGGTTCTCTTCTTGGCGGGTGGCCTCATCCCGCACTTTGTACGGGCCCTCCGCGCGGTAAGGCAATGACGCTCTTGAGCCCCGGCTGGTTGTCCTCAAGCGTCAAATCACCGCCATGCAGCCGCGCCACCGCCGAGGCGAGGCTCAGGCCGAGCCCCGAACCCGGTTGCGAACGGCTCTGCTCGAGGCGGACGAAGCGCTCGACCACGCGCGCGCGGTCGGCTTCCGGAATGCCCGGTCCGCTGTCGGCGACCGTGAGCAGGATGCGGTCGCCCTCGTTGAGCGCGCGCACCACGATTTCCGGCGTCACACCGTTCACGGCGCGCTCGTGCGGCTCGGTATATTTGATGGCATTGTCGACCAGATTGGCGAGTGCCTGGCTGACCAGTTCGCGGTTGCCTTTGACCTTGGCCGACGCATCGGCCTCAACTTTAAGCGCAATGCCCTTCTGCTCGGCCAGCGGCTCATACAACTCGCCGACGTCGTGGGCGATCTCGGCGGCGTCGAACTCGCTCATGTCGTCGCGCGCCTGACCGGATTCGGCGCGCGCGATCATCAGCAGTGCGTTGAAGGTGCGGATCAGCCCCTCGGAGTCCTCGATTATTCCTTCCAGCGCGGCGCGGTATTCGCCCTCGCTCTTGGCAGTGCGCAGCGCCTCTTCGGTGCGATTGCGCAGGCGGGTGAGCGGCGTCTTGAGATCGTGCGCGATATTGTCGGAGACCTCCTTCAAGCCGTACATCAGCGCCTCGATGCGTTCGAGCATGACGTTGAGGTTCTCGGCCAGCCGATCGAGCTCGTCGCCGGTGCCGGCGACCGGCAGTCGCCCGCCGAGATCGCCGGCCATGATGGTGCGGGTGGTCTCGGTCATGGCGTCGACGCGGCGCAGCACGCGGCGGGTGACGAACAGCCCGCCAACGAGGCCGAGCACGATCACGAGGGCGACCGACCAGCGTCCGGCCGACAGCACGATGTGATAGAGCCGCTCACGCTCGTCGAGATCGCGGCCGACCAGCAGGCGGAAGCCGCCGGGCAACTGAAACACCTGCACCAACGCGTTGTGGTCGGGATGCTCGGCAGTCTCTGTTTCGTCGAGCCGGCGGTAGACGGTCTCGGTCCAGCCCGGATTGTCGAGGATGCCCGGCGCCAGCGCGGTGACGTTGCCGGCGAGCGCCTCGCCGGCGAAGGTGGTGACCAGATAAAGGCTCGATCCCGGTCGCCGCGCGCGTGTATCGACCACAATCACCAGGCGGCGGATGCCGCCGAGCCGGTATTGCTCGGACAGCCCGGTGATCTCGGCATTGACCGTGTCGGTAATCTGCTCGGTGATCAGGCGGCGGGTATTGAACGCGAAATAGCCGAGCAAAAACGCTGCGAACAGCGCGAACACGGTCAAATAGACCAGCGTCAGCTTGAATGTGGTGGTGCGAAATAGTTTACCGAGTGCCGTCACGTATCATGTATCCCGCGCCGCGAACCGTGTGTAGAAGCGGCCGCGAGAAACCTTTATCGATTTTCGAGCGCAAGCGCGAGATGTGCACGTCGATCACATTGGTTTGCGGGTCGAAATGGTAGTCCCACACGTTCTCCAGCAGCATGGTACGGGTGACCACCTGCCCCGCGTGCTTCATCAGGTATTCCAGCAGGCGGAATTCACGCGGTTGCAGCGTGATCTCCTCCGCGCCGCGGCGGACCTGATGCGACAGCCGGTCGAGCTCGAGATCGCCGACGCGGAGAACGGTTTCCTCGTGGCGAGCCCCGCGCCGGCGCGCCAGCACTTCGATGCGCGCCAGCAGCTCGGAGAACGAATAGGGCTTGGGCAGGTAATCGTCGCCGCCGGCGCGCAGGCCCTTGACCCGGTCGTCGACCTGGCCCAACGCCGATAAAATGAGCGCCGGTGTCTCGATCCCCTTGTCGCGCAGGGTGCCGATCAAAGAGAGCCCGTCGCGCTTGGGCAGCATGCGGTCGACGATGAGCACGTCATATTGGCCGTCGAGCGCCATCGCCAGACCGTCCTCGCCGTCGGTGGCGGCGTCGGCGACATGGCCGACCTCACGGAACGCCTTGACCAGATAGTCGGCGGCGTCGCGGTCGTCCTCGATGACCAGAAGGCGCATGGTGACCCGATCCGGTTGCGCATCGGCCATCCGGCCGAGGGCGCGAGCACCTTGAATATCCACATAAGTGGGCATCGGTCACACCAATTCCAATCAATTCGGGCTTGCGTCAATTCCCGCTACTCGCCGCCCCTCCCAATTGCCGGCCAAATCGAAGGCCGCTCAGCGCTTTAACGCCCGTTTAGTACGCGAGGGGGTGGCGGATTTGGCCCGCCACCCCCTCAACGACCCCACCCCAGCGGGGGCGACGGTTGCCAGGGTTGGAGTTCGGATCGGAGCGCCCGGGCTATTTGGGCCCGCGCACTTTCGATGAATAGGTCGGGACGGGCACAAGGCCCGTCCCGTTGAGGTGTACCGCCGGCGGGGGCGACGGATGCCGGCTGCACGCCCCTAACTCATGCTCAGCCGTTGCCGACCGGCAGGGCGACGAAGCGGGTGTTGTCACCCTTCTTCACCCGTATCAGCACGCTGCGCTTGCCTTCCGTACGCGCGCTGGCAACCACCTCGCGCACGTCGGCGGGCGTCGAAACGGACTTGCCGGCGACTTCCAGGATCACATCGCCGGTCGAAAAGCCGCGTTCGGCGGCGACACCGGACGAATCGATGCCGGTGACCACCACGCCTTCGCTGCCGGCGCCCGCGACGCGGGCGGCCGGAGCAAGCGTGAGGCCGAGCTTGGCGATATCGCCGCTGCCGTTATCGGCCGGCGTATTGGCATCGGCGCGCGTCTCCTTGACGGCCGGCATTTCACCGAGCGTCAAAGTGACGGTCTTCTCCGAACCCTTGTGCAGGATCGCGAGCTTGATCGAGGCCTTTGGCGGCATGGCGCCGATCCGCTTGGCGAGATCACGGGCGTCCTTGATCGGCTTGCCGTCCACCGCGGTGATGACGTCGCCGGCTTCGATGCCGGCTTTCGCCGCCGGGCTATCCTTTTGCGGTTCGGCGACCAGCGCGCCTTCCGCCTTCTTCAGGCCGAGACTGTCGGCGATGTCCTGTGTCACCGGTTGGATCTGCACGCCGATCCAGCCGCGCGTTACCGAGCCGTGCTCCTTGAGCTGGCTGATCACGCTGTTGACGGTATCGGAGGGGATCGCGAAGGCGATGCCGACCGAGCCGCCCGAGGGCGAGAAGATCGCGGTGTTAACGCCGATCACGTTGCCTTCGGTGTCGAAGGTCGGTCCGCCGGAGTTGCCCTTGTTCACCGGCGCGTCGATCTGGATGAAGTCGTCATAGGCGCTGGCGCCGATGTCGCGGCCGCGCGCCGAGACGATGCCGGCGGTGACGGTGCCGCCGAGGCCGAACGGATTGCCGACCGCGAGCACCCAGTCGCCGATGCGCGGGGACTTGTCGGACAGCTTCACGTAGGGGAACGGGCCGCCCTCGACCTTGATCAGCGCCAAGTCAGTGCGCGGATCGGTGCCGATCACCTTGGCGGTGTGGGTCTTGCCGTCGTCGGCGGTGACTTGCACGCTTTCGGCCTTGTCGACCACATGGTTGTTGGTCACGGCATAACCGTCGCCGGAAATAAAGAAGCCCGAACCTTGTCCGGTGATGACATTACGGCCGTGGCCTGGTGGCATACCGTGCGGACCATCCGGAATATCCGGCATGCCAAAGCGGCGGAAGAATTCGCGCAGGCCCGGCGGAACGTCGCTGTTGGCGAGTTCGTTGGTTTGCGCTCCGCCGTCGACCTTGACGCGCACCGAGATCACCGCTGGTTTGACCTTCTCGACGATGTCGGCAAAGCCGACTGGCGCTTGCAGCTTGTGCGCCTGCTCGGTCAGGTTCTGCGCCAGCGCGGCCGGATAGCCGCCCAGATTGAGACCAGGGCCGACCACGAGCGCGGCGGCGCATAGGCTGACGATGGTGGTGGCAAGAAGAATGACGCGGCGGGCCGAAAGCACGCGCGATTTCTTGGGGGAATTCTTGGCGGGATTTGGAGCGGGAATGACGCTCAGGTTCATCAGGAAAACTCCATCTCAATACGTGGGCGCGGGTAGTGCGCCGTTTCGAATCTGAAGATGGGGGGATGAGCCTTACGGCGTCCTGTCGGAGGGATTAAACTTTTGTAACATTGCAAAAGGCAATTATTGTTGAAAATCAATAGATTAAACAAAACTCAGTCGGCTTATTTCTCGACCAAAGTCGAAATCCGCTGCTGTTCAGCCGCGCTGAGCGCCGGCGCCTGCAAATTTGCGCTCTGACGGCGGCGCGCCGTCACGAACAAAGCGATCATGCCGGCCACCAGCACGACCGGCGGCAGGCCCCACAGCAGCAGAGTGTGCAGCTCAAAGCGCGGCTTGAGCAGCACGAACTCGCCATAGCGCGCCACCAGGAAGTTGAGCACCTGGTTGTCGCTATCGCCCGCGGTCAATCGCTCCCGAACCAACACCCGCAAGTCGCGGGCGAGCGGCGCAGCGGAATCGTCGATCGACTGATTCTGACAGACCAGGCAGCGCAGTTCGCTCGACAGATTGCGCGCGCGCGCTTCCAGCGCCGGATCCCTCAATATTTCGTCGGGTTCCACCGCGAGCGCCGCGGTAGGCGCGGCGAGCGCGATAAGCAATGCGATCAATGCAAGCCGGCGCATGGGCCCTACTCCGCCGGCTGCAGCGCTATCTTGGCCGCCGGCTTGGGCGCGCCGACGCGCAGCCGCCGGTCGGACAACGACAACGCGCCGCCGAACATCATCACCAAGGCACCGAGCCAGATCAACATCACCATCGGCTTGTAATACAGCCTGATCGTGATCGAGCCGTCCTTATCGGTATCGCCCAGCGACAAATAAAGCTGGCCCGCTCCACGCGCCATTAGCGCCGCCTCGTTGGTCGATGTCTCACGCGTGGCAAAACTGCGCTTCGACGGTTCCATCACGCCGATCGGCACACCGCCCTCGCGTACCGTGAACTTGGCCACCACCGCGTTGTAATTCGGGCCCGGCCGCTCCACCAAGCCGTCGAAGCTCAGATCGTAGCCGGACAGCGAAACGGTCTGTGTTTGCTTGAGCGCGACGATGCGCTCGGTGCCCCAGCTGCCGGCGCTGATGATGCCGAGCATCGATACCGCGATGCCGAAATGCGCCACCGCTGTGCCCCAGGTCGAGCGCGGCAGGCCGGCGGCGCGGCTGCGTACGGTCGCCATCGGCAGCCGCATCAGGCCGGTGCGTTCCACCAGATCGACCACCGCACCCGCCATCACATAGCACGCCAAGCCAACACCGAACGGCGCCAACACCGACATGCCGCCCTTGATCGCAAAAGCGCCCGCGACCGCGGCCAGGCCGACGGCGAACGCCGTCATCAGCCGCTGCGCCACGCCGAGGAGGTCGCCGCGCTTCCAGGCCAGCAACGGACCGAACGGCATTGCGAACATCAGCGCCACGAACAGCGGGCCGAAAGTGAGATTGAAGAACGGCCCGCCGACCGAAATCTTTTCGCCGGTAAACGCTTCGAGTGCCAGCGGATAAAGCGTTCCGACGAACACCGTCAGGCAGGCGGTGGTGAGGAAGAGATTGTTGAATATCAGCGCGCCCTCGCGCGAGATCGGCGCGAATAGCCCGCCCTGTTTCAACATCGGCGCACGCCAGGCGAACAGGCCCAGGCCGCCGCCGATGAACAGCACCAGAATGGCGAGGATGAAAACGCCGCGCGCCGGGTCGTTGGCGAAGGAGTGCACCGATGTGAGCACGCCAGAGCGCACCAGGAAGGTGCCGATCAGCGACAGCGAGAAGGCGAGGATCGCCAGCAGGATGGACCAGATCTTGAGCGCATTGCGCTTTTCCATCACCACTGCGGAATGCAACAGCGCGGTGCCGGCGAGCCACGGCATCAGCGAGGCGTTCTCCACCGGGTCCCAGAACCAGAAGCCGCCCCAGCCGAGCGTGTAATAGGCCCAGTAAGAGCCCATGGCGATGCCGACCGTCAGGAACATCCAGGCGGCCAGCGTCCACGGCCGCACCCAGCGCGCCCAGGCGGCGTCGATACGGCCTTCGATCAGCGCCGCGATGGCGAAGGAGAACGAGATCGAGAAGCCGACATAGCCGAGATAGAGCAGCGGCGGATGAATAGCGAGGCCCAGGTCCTGCAGGATCGGATTGAGATCGCGGCCCTCGAGCGGCGCCTGCGGTAAGCGAAGGAACGGGTTCGAGGTCAGCAAAATGAACAGATAGAATGCGGTCGCGACCCACGACTGCACCGCCAGCACGTGCGCCTTCAAGGTCGCCGGCAGATTGAGTCCGAAGGCCGCCACGAACGCGCCGAACAGCGACAGAATGAGCACCCAGAGCAACATGGAACCTTCGTGGTTGCCCCATACGCTGGTGAATTTGTAGATCAGCGGCATCATCGAATGGGAATTCTCGAACACCGACACCACCGAGAAATCCGACAACACGTAGCAGGCGGTGAGCGCGCCGAAGGAAACCGCGACCAGCGCGAATTGCATGAGCGCGGTGGAGGTCGCCAGCCGCATTAGCGCATCATCGCGTGTATGCGCGCCGATAATCGGCGCCACCGACTGGATCAGCCCGAGCGCAAGCGCCAGCACCAAGGCATAATGACCGAGTTCCGGAATCATCGCGTCTTACCCCCGGTGAGTTCCCCGCTGGTTTCTTCCCAGCGCCCCGATTTCTTCAGTGCGTCGACCACCTCGCGCGGCATATAGCGCTCATCGTGTTTGGCAAGTACGGTATCCGCATCGAGCGTTCCGCCAGCTGCCAATTTACCCTCCGCGACCACGCCCTGCCCCTCGCGGAACAGGTCCGGCACGATGCCCTGGTAGCGCACCGCGACATCACTCTTGCCGTCGGTCACCTCGAAACTGACGCGCATATTGTCTCCGCGCTGCACGCTGCCCGGTTTGACCAACCCGCCGATGCGGATGCGGGTGCCCGCCGCCATATGCTTTTCGGCGACATCGGTCGGCGAATTGAAGAACACGATGGAACCGCTCAGCGCGTTGAGCACAAGCCCCACCGCGAGCACCAGAACGCCAACGCTGCCGCCGATCAGAATAAGGCGTCGCTGCTTGCGGGTCATTGCGCGTTAAATCCCATTCCGAGCCTCAGGTTTTTGATCATAGCCTCGATTTAGCTCCGCGACGCGTTTACTTACTTCACGCGCGATCGTGGCGGTATTGAGCAAGATCAACGGCGTTGCACAAGGATTAATGCGCGCTTTTGGACCGTTAGCGCGCTCAGCCGAGCGAGGTCCAGCTGCCGTCCGGGCTGCGGCAGGCGGTGCCACGCGCGGTATCCGGGTGGCCGTCGATATAGATGGTGTGGGTGAAGGAGCGGCAGTTGCGGCCGGCATCCTGATAGGCGGGGCCGGGAACCACGGTACCGTAGCGTCCAGAATCCGGATTTTTCCACGACACCGGCGCGCCCGAGGGGCCGCGTTCGAGCGCGTCCATCTGCGCGGCATAGGCGCGCTGTTTGTCCTCGTCGTCCAGCGCGGCGCCGATGCGGTTGCCGATCAGGCCGCCAAGCAAGCCGCCGACCGCCGCGCCGGCAAAGCGATTTCCGGTGCCGCCGCTGGCGACCGCGGCGCCGAGCAGCGCGCCGGTCCCAGCGCCGAGCAGGGTACCAGTGTTTTCCTTCGGTCCCGGGCCAATTCCGTCCGGGCTGCCGGCGCAGGCGGCGAGCGACAAGCCGATGACGGCCAAAGCTGCAAACTTGGCGGCGAGTTTGGACGCGGACATTTCGACCCCCGAAAAGCGATGCAATGGAATGCTTATGGAGACGGGAGAATTCAGGCGAAAGTCCGGCAGCTGTCCAATCAAGCTCCCGGCAGCATCAACTCAGCGCGCAGTCCGCCGAGCGGCGCGGTGCCGAGCTTGAGTTCGCCGCCATAGAGGCTGGCCAGCTCCACCACGATCGACAGCCCCAGGCCCGATCCCGGCTTGGTCTCGTCCAGCCGGCGGCCGCGGTGGGCGACCTGCTCGCGCTCGGACGGCGACAGCCCGCGACCGTCGTCGTCGACCATGATGCGCAGCACTTGGCCGACGCGCGACGGATCGGGGCGCTCGCGCACCACGTCGATCGCCACCCGCGCGGACGCCCACTTGCAGGCATTGTCCACCAGATTGCCGATCATCTCTTCCAGGTCGGGCCGCTCGCCGCGGAAGCGCGCCTCGGTGTCGGCATGCACCTCGATGGCGACGCCGCGGTCGCGATGGATCTTCTCCATTGTGCGCGCCAGCGCGGTGACCACTGGTGCGACGTCGGTGATCGAGCCCACCACCGTCAAACGCGCCGCCAGCCGCGCGCGCTCGAGATGCCGCACCACCTGGTCGCGCATGATGTCGGCCTGCTCCAGAACCTTGCTGGCGAACGGGTCGCCTGTACGGGTCGCGGCTTCGTTCACCATCACCGACAGCGGTGTCTTCAGCGCGTGGGCGAGATTGCCGACATGGGTGCGCGCGCGCTCTACGATTTCCTTGTTGGCGTCGATCAGCGCATTTGTCTCGCGCGCTAGCGGCGCGATCTCTTCGGGGAATTGCCCGGCGAGATGTTCGGCGCTGCCGGAGCGAATGGCGGCCAAGCTGTCGGTGATGCGCTTGAGCGGGGCGAGACCGAAGCGCACTTGGAACATGGTGGTGAGCAGCAGCACGACGCCAAGGATTGAAAACGTGATGATCAGCGCCTGATCGAACGATCGGACTTCGTCGGTGATCTCGGCTGCGACGCCGGCGACCGCGACCAGATAATGCCCCTCGTCGCCGAGATCGATATTGCGCTCGACTAGCCGCAATCGCTGATCCTCGGGCCCGGCCACGTAGCCCTGGCGCGAGCCGTCGGGCCCGGCGGCGACGCCTCGGTCCTGCAGATGCGGCAAGCCGGCGTCCCAGAGCGAGCGCGAGGCGCGCACGTCGTGCTTGTCGGGATCGAGCCGCGTCACCTGCCAGTACCAGCCCGACAGCGGCAGCTCGAACAGCGGCTCGCCGAGCGATTGTGGGAATTTGTCGCCCGCTTCCTCCGGCGAGGCGACGTCGGCCACCAGCGTGCGCAGATAGACGCCGAGCCGGCGGTCGAAGGCGCGCTCCTCCGCCTGGCGATAGATCGAGGACAGCACGATGCCGGTGATGACGAGGATCACCACCGCCCAGGCGGTGGCCGAGACGAACAGGCGCAACGCGAGGGAGTTGACGCGCATTCAGTCAACGCGCGTCGGGGGGTTAAGCAGATAGCCGAGACCGCGCACGGTCTGGATGATCTCGACCCCGAGTTTTTTGCGGATGCGGCCGACGAACACTTCGATGGTGTTGCTGTCGCGGTCGAAATCCTGGTCGTAGAGATGCTCGACCAGCTCGGTACGCGAGACCACGCGGCCCGAGTGGTGCATCAGATAGGCGAGCAGCCGGTATTCGTGGCTGGTGAGCTTGACCGGATTGCCGTCGACCGCGACGCGTCCGGTGCGCGAATCGAGCCGCACCGACCCGCACACGAATTCGCTCTTGGCGTGGCCGACGGAGCGGCGCAGCAGCGCGCGCACGCGCGCTAGCACTTCCTCGAGATGGAACGGCTTGGCGACATAATCGTCGGCGCCGGCGTCGAAGCCCTGCACCTTGTCACTCCAGCGGTCGCGCGCGGTCAGCATGAGCACCGGCATGGCGCGGCCATTGCGCCGCCAGGATTCCAGCACCGAGATGCCGTCCATTTTCGGCAGGCCGATGTCGAGGATGACGGCGTCGTAGGGCTCCGACTCTCCCAAATAGTGGCCCTCCTCGCCGTCGAAGGCGCGATCGACGACATATCCGGCGTCGGTCAGCGCGGTGGTGAGCTGACGATTGAGGTCGGGGTCGTCCTCGACGACGAGAAGGCGCAAGGCATTATCTCCGATCAGCGCCCGTTGATAACCTCGCCGTTTGCGGCGTCAATGGTCTCGCGGATTACTCTGCCACTGCGCCCGAGCAGAGTCAGCACATAGACCAGTCCATCGCCATGACGGCACAGCCGGGCTCGCACCAGATCGGCGTGGTGGCCGTGCTCGCGCCGAGTTTTGATCGCCTGGGCGAGCGGAATGGCCTTCTTATCGGCGACCGCCGCACGCTGTTCGGCCTTGTTCAGGCAGGCGTTTTGCTGCGGATCGGCGGCCGAAGCCGGCATCGCAAACAGGCCGGAAAGCAGGATAATAGAGAGAGGTCGTGAGACCGGCATGGGAGGGGTCTTAAGCGCGCGCCGGTGAACGCGGGCTGAACGCCAATATTAAGAGCGCGCAACCATTAGCGCTCAAAACCCTCAAACGACGCAAAAGCATCGAGCGGCTCGCGCGGGGCGCGCCATTTGTTGATCGGCGCGTCCGGATCGGCGTGGCCGAGTGCCATGCCGCAGAACAGAATGTATTGGGGGGGAATATCGAGGAAGGAATAGACGGTCTTGTGCCAGTGGGTCCAGGCTTCCTGACCGCAGCTGTGCAGCCCGTAGCCGCGCGCCAGCAGCATGATGGTCTGGATGTAGCCGCCGAGGTCCGACCATTGCGGCGGACCCATGCTGCGGTCGATCAACAGCAACAGCCCGACCGGCGCACCGAAGAATTCGAAATTACGCGCATATTGCCGATAGCGGCCGGCG
The DNA here is from genome assembly GCA_035469145.1 of Pseudolabrys sp. Taxonomy (GTDB): domain Bacteria; phylum Pseudomonadota; class Alphaproteobacteria; order Rhizobiales; family Xanthobacteraceae; genus Pseudolabrys. Next base: position 1,251 of record DATISB010000045.1, on the reverse strand, counting down.
CGGTCTTCGCGCATCACGCCGATCGACTGATAGAGCGCGGCGCCGACCTGGCGGCGGCGCGTCTCATAGGGCTCTTTCAGATCGCGCGGATAGATGTCGTATTCGGCGCCCTCGCCGCGCGGCAGCAGTTCAGGCCGCGCGCGCACCAGCGCCTTGATCTGTTCGAGTTTGGCCCCGGCCAGCGCATGCACGCGCCATGGCTGCACATTGCCTCCGGACGGCGCGCTCGCCGCGCGCGCGAGAATGTCGCGCACGGTCGCTTCGGGGACTGGCGTCGGCAAGAACGCCCGGCAGGAAAATCGGGTGGCAACGGCGTCGAAAACATCCATCGGGAAGCTCTCCGCGGGAATTGCGGAGTGTGGCGGGTGGCGGGTTCGCTGCCAAGCGGCTGTCGCCCTCACTTCCTCCCCAATATCCTTGCCACCTTCTCCAGGCTGCGCCCGCTAGGCTCAGTGCGGTCGTCGCCATGTTGACTTTCGGGTTTGGCACGGCCGTTTTTACATGGATGTTGATTCTGCGGCGTCGCGCAAGCCATCGCTAGGCGCGGTCAGCCGCGCGGTGCGCGAAGCCTTTTGCTCGGACGGGAGGAGCAAGTCTCGAAGACGATTAAACATGATGGCCCTGTAATATCTGCGCCGTCATCGGAGCGCCATTCGCGCTTACGCGCTCGTGACTTGAACCTGACGGCAAAATCCTGCAGCCTTCATGTCCTCACTATCGGGAGGGCGACATGACGGCGTTCAATATCGTGCGGTTTCGCGTTAAATCCGGCCACAACGAACAGTTTGTCGCCGCTCACCGTGTGTCAAATCCGGGCTTCCAAGGCTTCCGCGGCGGCGCCTTGATCAAGACCGGCGAACAAACCTATTGCTTCGTCGGCGAATGGACGAGCTTGCAGAAGATCGTCAATGCGCGGCCGACGATGATCGCACTTCTCGATACCTTCCGCGACCATCTCGAAGACCAAGGCGGCGGGCTCGGGGTCACCGATCCGGTCTCCGGCGAGGTGGTGGTCAAGCTGCCGGCTTCGAAACCGGCGGCGAAAAAATCACGCACCAAGGCGAAGAAGGCCAAGCGCAAGAAGCGGCGCTAAGCGCGCGTTCAGCGAGTGCGTCCGCCCGACTTGATGGCGATCAGCCGGGCGCTGCGGTAGGTTTTTTTCTCCGGCGGACGGAGGAGATTTCGAAGATGATTGAGCATAGGTTTCCTGTCATCGCCGGACGCGCGCGAAAGCGGCGAATGCCGACGCGA
>DATISB010000044.1:0-39830 GCA_035469145.1 Pseudolabrys sp. | reverse complement strand
CCGCTACGGGACGGCCCGACACCTGAACCTCGGTCACGCCCTTGAGCAGCATCTGCCAGGCGCGCGACAAAACGCGCATCGACAGCTGCGCGGCAAAGGCGCGGCCGCGCACGCGCTCGGCCTCCGACAGCGACACGTCGTCGGCGACATTCGGCACGATTTTGACGCGGGTGACGAAATGGGTGAATTCGGCCAGATCGCCCAGAATGACGGCCGGATCGGCGCCGATATCGTACTGCTCGCGCAGTTCCTTGAGCGCGGCGGCGGTGTCGCCCTTCATCAGCGCCTCGAACAGATCGACAATGCGCACGCGGTCGGCGAGGCCGAGCATCTGCCGCACGTCCTCGGCGCGCACGGGACCCGCCGCATGCGCGATGGCCTGGTCGAGCAGCGACAGCGAATCGCGCACCGAGCCTTCCGCCGCGCGCGCGATCAGCGCCAGCGCGGCCGGCTCGACCTCGATCTTCTCCTTGACGGCGATGCCTTCGAGATGCTTGACCAGCAGCGCGGCATCGACGCGGCGCAGATCGAAGCGCTGGCAACGCGACAGCACAGTCACCGGCACTTTGCGAATTTCGGTGGTAGCGAAGATGAATTTAGCGTGCGGTGGCGGCTCTTCCAGCGTCTTGAGCAGCGCGTTGAACGCTGCGCCGGAGAGCATGTGCACTTCGTCGAGGATGTAGACCTTGTAGCGCGCCGATACTGGCGCGTAACGGATGGCGTCGTTGATCTGGCGCACGTCCTCGACTGAATTATGCGAGGCGGCGTCCATCTCCAGCACGTCGATGTGGCGGCTCTCGATGATGGCCTGACAATGCACGCCCATCATCGGCATGGTGATGGTGGGCTGAGTGATCGAGCCGTCCGGCAATTCGTAATTGAGCGCGCGGGCGAGAATACGCGCGGTCGTGGTCTTGCCGACGCCGCGCACGCCGGTGAGGATCCAGGCCTGCGGGATGCGCCCGCTCTCGAACGCGTTCGAGATGGTGCGCACCATGGCTTCCTGGCCGATCAGGTCGGGAAAGCTGGCCGGGCGGTATTTGCGCGCCAGCACGCGATAGCTGCCTACCGGCGCCTCCGGCGCGTCGCCAAGGTCGAAGCCTTGCTCGGTGGGTTTCGCGGTTTCGCTCATCGTGCCATTGGACTTGCGGCCGCGCGTGGTGCGCTGTTCGCTTCGCGGAAATGGTGGGAGGCTGACGAGCGACCCGAACCGCGCTCGTTAGGGCTGCTTCCTTCCGGATCTGACCCGGTTGGCGAGTGGCTCGTCCACCGCCAACCTCCCGTTTCCTATATCGGGCGAACGGAGGGAGAAAGCAAGCAGGCGGGCCACCGCTCTGCTAGCTTTCCTCCGAAAGAATCGCCCAGAATTACCCAATGGTTTCAGGTACTCCGAACGTCTGGTCGCTGCACCCACAACTCGCACAGGACACCGTTCCCATCGGTGACCTGACGCTGTCGCGCGTGCTCTTGGCAAACGACGCCAATTTTCCCTGGCTGATCCTGGTGCCGCGGCGGCCAGCGCTCGTCGAACTCATCGACCTGGACGCCGCCGCGCAGGTCCAGCTCCTGGGCGAGATTGCCGCCGCGGCGCGCGCGCTCAAATCAATCATCGAATGCGACAAGCTCAACATTGCCGCGCTTGGCAACCAGGTGGCGCAATTGCACGTGCACGTGATTGCACGCCGGCATAGCGACGCCGCCTGGCCCAAGCCGGTGTGGGGCGCGGCGGCGCCCGCCTCCTACGTGCCCACGATCCGCGACGGCTTGATCGGCACATTACGCCGCGCTCTTCTAATCGAGCCGGTTCGCCATTAGAGTCCGCCGCTTGATCGAGGAGTTATGTCCATGACCTTCCGCATCGCCGTCGTGCAGCCGATTACCAACCCGATCCGCGAGGACGAAAAAAACATCGCCGACGCGGTGAACTTCATCGCGCGCGCCAAGGCGGAAGGCGCCGACTTCGTCTGCTTCCCGGAAACCTATCCCGGCCCGTGGCGCATGCCGGCGAGCTTCGACCCGACGCCGCGGCTCGCGGAAGCCGCCGCCAAGCACGGCATCAATGCGGTCTACGGCACCATCGAGCCGCTCAGCCACAACGAGGGCACCGCGCATAACCTGATCTGCATGGCCTATGGCGACGGCCGCGCGCCGGTGAGCTATCGCCGCACTCATCCGAACGGGCCGTGGATCTACACTGGCGGCCAGCGGTGGGAATTCCAATACGTCGCCGGCAACGAGTTTCCGGTGTTCGATACGGCGCACGGTAAGGTCGGCCTCGCCATGTGCAGCGAGGTCTACATGCCGGAAGTGACGCGTGCGCTGGCGCTGCGCGGCGCCGAGTTGATCTTTATGCCGGCCGGCACCGACAAGGGGAAACTGTGGGCGAGCTGGCGCAACCTGATCTGGTCGCGCGCGATCGAGAACCTGGCCATCGTGGTCACCACGCAGAATCTGTTCAGCCATGCCGAGCGCGGACTGGCCATGGTGGCGGCGCCGGAGGAGATATTGTTCGAGAGTAATGCGGCCGGCTTCTTCATGGTGGACGTCAGCCTGGAGCGTGCGCGCGCCATGCGTGCCAGCACCGACAGAGTCGGCTCATCTCAGAGCTACGGCGCCAAGCAAGGCGTGCTGGGACCACAATGGCAGCGGCCGGAGCTGCGCGAGGCCATGTATCCGCGTCCGCCGCAGTAAAGCCGTCATCCTGAGGTGGCCGCGTAGCGGCCCTCGAAGGATGATCTGCCCAGGCTGTCATCGTTCGAGACTTGCTTCGCTCGCACCTCAGGATGATGGGTGAGGCGATACGTTGCGCAATGCTCAGCGCCGTGCGAATTTCCGTTTCACATGCCCCCTCGCCCCGAGTTCGGCCCCAAACCGCGTCTTGGCTACACGCACAGCCGCATCGAGCGCGCCGCCGAGCTGCGCACCAACAATGCCGCCATGGCACGGCTGACGGGAGAGCCGCGCGCCGGCGCCTATGTGATCGGCGGCGACTGGATCGCGATGAAAAAGGGCGTAACCCTAAACGATCCGCTGTTCACGCTGGATGAGGCGCGCGCGCTTGGCGCCGCGAGCGACACGGTTTTCCTCGGGCTATTGGATGGCGCCGCCCGCTTCGGCTATGGCATCGCGCCGGCGGCGGCGGAAGTGCTGAAGACTCGCGACGGCTTGCATGTCACCGACCTACGCTCGATCGCGGTGCAGGGGCTGGTTGAGCCCGAGCATCTGCCGCCGATCGCCGAGGCCAAGGCGGTGCTGCACTGGCATTTGCGCCACCGCTTCTGCCCGAACTGCGGCGCGCCGACGCAGACCGTACAGGCCGGCTGGCGGCGCGATTGCGCGGCCTGCAAGGCCGAGCATTTCCCGCGCACCGATCCGGTAGCTATCATGCTCGCAAGCGACGGCGAGCGCTGCCTGCTCGGCCGGTCCCCACGTTTCTTACCGACCATGTGGTCTTGCCTGGCCGGCTTCATCGAGCCGGGCGAAGCGATCGAGGACGCGGTGCGCCGCGAAACGCGCGAGGAAGCCGGCATCAACTGCGGCCGTGTGGTTTATTTCCACTCGCAGCCTTGGCCGTTCCCGAGCACGCTGATGATCGGCTGCCACGCCGAGGCTTTGACCCGCGAAATTTTGGTGGACCACGAGGAACTCGATGACGCGCGGTGGTTTACCAAGACGGAGGTCGCGACCATGTTGATGCGCAAGCACCCCGATGGCTTGACCACGCCGCCACCGGTGGCGATCGCGCATCACCTTATCCGCGCCTGGGTGGAGAACGAGATCGGCTTTGACTGAAGCTGCGCCGGGAAGAAAAGCGCCGAAGGTGTTGTGCGCCGGCATCGCGGTGCAGGACATCGTCATGCGCGTGGAGAATTTTCCGGCGCCCGGAGCCAAGGTGTCCGCATCGGAATTCATCATCACCGGCGGCGGCTGCGCCGCCAATGCCGCCGTCGCCATCGCGCGCCTGGGCGGACGCGCGGCCTTCGCCGGTCCGCTCGGCGGCGGCGACGACCAGGTGAGCAACCGTATCCTTACCGACCTCGCAAAAGAGGGCATCGACTGCGGCGGCGCGGTGCGCGTTGCCGGCGGCACCGCTTCGGTGTCGCTGATCCTGCTCGACGCGACCGGCGAGAAGACCATTGCGACACGCCGCGGCGTCAATCTCGGCAATGTGCTGCCCGTGGACGCCGGCAAACTGGTGGCGGATGTCGACGCCGTGCTGATCGACAACCGCTTTCCCGAATTCGTAACTGCGGTATGCCGCGCCGCGCAGGCGCGCAAGATTCCGATAGTCATCGATCTCGATCTGGCGACCAAGCCGGACGACCCGCTGCTTAAGTTCGGCACACATGTGGTGTCGTCGGCGGAAGCATTGCACGGCACGACTGGCGTCAGCGACCACGGCGCCGGCTTGCAGCACCTGGCCGATCATGTCTCCGGCTTCCTCGCCAACACCGACGGGCCAAACGGCGTCTATTGGCTCGACGGCGGCGCGCTGCGCCACCTGCCGGCGTTCAAGGTGAAGGCGATCGACTCGCTCGGCGCCGGCGATGCTTTCCACGGCGCCTTCACGCTCGGCCTGGCGGAAGGACACGATCTCGAAATCGTCATGCGCTTTGCCAGCGCCACCGCCGCGCTCAAATGCACGCATTTCGGCGGCGCCGCGGGCGCGCCCCGACGCGCCGAGGTCGAGGACTTTCTGAAAAAGAACTGATGCGGCTATTTCTTCGACGGACAGGGCGCACCGCAGGGAGCGCAGGCACCGGCAAAATCTTCCGGCGAGACCGCACGGCCGCTCGACGGGCTGACGAGGTGATTGCCGACGATCGCCACTAGCCCAAGCAAAACAATGATGATGTAAACTTGCCGCATGGGCCTAATCTCGCGACAGGCCGAACAGCGCCCGCAGCCTAATGCCGATCAGGCAGCCGGGCAGCGCGGCGGCGAACCACACCCAGCCATGCAGCGAGCCCGACGCGACGCCGCCGACAAAGGCGCCGATATTGCAACCGAAACCGAGCCGCGCGCCCCAGCCCATCAGCAAGCCGCCAACGCCTGCGGCCAGCAGCGATTTGGCCGGCGGCCAGGCCGTGCGCGCGAACGGCTTTGCAGCGGCGGCCGCCGCCATGGCGCCGAACAGCATGCCGAAATCGGTGAGGCTCGAGGTGTCGGACAGCACCGACTCGGCGAGCGCGCGCTTGGGTCCCGGCCATTGCCAGAACGCCGCGTGCGAAAAATCGAAGCCGAGCGCGCTCGCCACCTTGGCGCCCCACACCGTGTAGCCGAAGGTCACGCTCCAGGGATGGCCGCCTGCAATGAACACAGCGACGCAGAGCAGCCCGATCGCGATGCCGCCGATCACATAGCTGCGCGACGGCATGAAACTGGCGCCGCACCGCTTGGCAACTGCGATGATGAGAACAGCCGCCAGCGCAATGCTCGCCAGCGTCGCCGCCAGTCCGCCCCAGGGGCCGAGATAGTCGGAGGCTAGAATGGGGTCGATGCCGCCGAGCGAGAGGGCCGACGGCAGCGACAAGCTGCCGAATACGCTGCCGACGACAAAGAACAAAAGCGCAATCAGCATGCGACCCGATCCGCCACCGGCGGTGTAGAGCGTGCCGGAGCCGCAACCATTGGAGAGCTGCATGCCGATGCCGAACGTGAACGCGCCGATCAGCAGCGAGGGTCCGAGCGGCGCGATGGCGCCGCCGAAATGCGGCGCGAGCGCGGCCACCGGCACGACCGCCAACGAAGTGATCGCGATCACGATCAGTCCACTGAGCATGCCGCCGGCCTCCCCGCGCGTCAGGAAGCGCCGCCACGATGCGGTGTAGCTGAATTCGGCTTTCAGAAAGGCGATGCCGAGGCCGAAGCCGCCCAAGATCAGCGCCGCCGAGGAGGGCTGGCCGTCGAGCAGCACCAGCGCGATCAGGATCGCAGTGGCGGCGAGTGCGAGGCCGAGGAACAGCCGGTCGACGTTGGCTCTCGCGCGCGCGTCGGGCGCACTCAATGCTGCCGTGGACATGGGAACTCCGCGCTAGCCCGGCGGTTCAGGTGCCCATACCGAGTTTCTTTTTCAGGTCGTCCCACTTGGTGCGCGCGGATTCAATGGGGCGGCTGGCATTGCTGGTCCACTCCACCATCGAGCCGGCATAGAGCCTAGCATTGTTGCGGCCGATCAATTCGTGCAGCACGAACCAGTCGGTCGCGGCCCAGTGGCCGGTGTTGCAATAGACGACCGTCGCCCCCGCCGGCAGTTCGCTGGCGATGGCCGCCAGCTCTGCCTTCGGCTTCAAACGGTTGGCCGCCGGGTCGTAGAACTGCGCGCTATCGATATTGAGCGCGCCGGGAATATGGCCATAAGCCGTCGCGGCCGGCGCTTTCTCCTTGCCGAAGAAAAACGAAACCGGGCGCGCGTCGACCAATATGGCGCCGCCGCTCTGCTCGATCTTCTCGATGTCGGGGGCTATCGCCAGAATGCTGTTGTCGATCGTGGCGGTGAGGATCGCCGGCGATGGCGCCTGCGCGCCGGTGGCGAGCGGCAAGCCGGCCGCTTTCCAGGCGGCGAGGCCGCCGTCGAGGATCGAGACATTGCCAATGCCGGCGTATTTCAGCGTCCAGTAGGTGCGCGCGGCGGAGCCGAAATCAAGCACGTTCACGCCGGCGGGCACCACGACCACATGGCTGTTTTCATCGATGCCGAGATCGCCGATCAGCTTTTCCAGCTCGGGCGTGGTCGGCACCATGAACGGCACGTTGTTGCGAGTAACCCGCCAGCCGGACTTGTCGTAGTCGCTGTGCACGGCGCCCGGGATATGACCCTGCGCGAACGTCTCCGGCTTGCTGCCGTCGATGGCCGAGCGGATGTCGAGCACCACAAGGTTTGCTTCGCGCAGATGGCCGTTGAGCCAGCCGGCGCTCACCAGCGGCTGCGTATCGGCGGCCGCCGCGGGCGCGGCGGCTAGCAGCGCGAGTGCGATGCCAGCGACGAGCCGGCGCAGCGTTGCGGGGAATTCGGCGGGGAATAATTTTGTCATGTCCGTAGGTCCGGTCGAAATGTTGCTTCGGTGGCAGCGATAGATTACGCTTGAAATAGAATATTTTTCTATGCAAATATGGGTGATAGGCTAAAATAAGAAGATTATTCCATTTTATGCCGCTGTTTTAGGCTAACGATTCCAAGTTTTGAAGGAAACAGAGAATGGACGCCATCGACCGCAAGATCCTCGCCGTGGTGCAAGAGGACGCCTCGCTCTCGGTCGCCGAAATCGGACAGCGCGTCGGCTTATCGTCGACGCCGTGCTGGAAGCGATTGCAGCGGCTAGAAGCCGACGGGGTGATCATGCGCCGCGTCGCGCTGATCGATCCGGAAAAGATCGGCCTCGGCATCACGGTGTTCGTGTCGATCGAGACCGGCGACCATTCGCAGGACTGGCTCAAGCGCTTCGCCGAGGTGGTGGGCGGAATGCCGGAGGTGATGGAATTTTACCGGATGGCCGGCGACGTCGATTACATGCTGCGCGTGGTGGTGCCCGACATCCAGGGCTATGACGGTTTCTACAAAAAGCTGATCGCGACCGTCCCGCTTAAGAACGTCACCTCGCGCTTCGCCATGGAGCGGATCAAATCGACCACCGCGCTGCCGATCGTGGAAGCGCGCTAGACCGCAATGCTAGAGCGCGTACTCATAAATTGAGGTTGGTAGGCAGCGGGTAGGCAAGGTCCCTTTTTAGAGCGCATTGCGGATTTAAGTCAGAAATAGCGCCGAGTCCGAAAATGCCAAATTCCGACATCACGCTGCAGCCCACGCCAAAATGAAAGAGGCCGCCAACTGAGGCAGCCTCTTTGCTCCGGATCAGACGTGTTGCGTCTTATTTGAGCAAGGTCGAGATGCTCATAAACGTTTTGTTGAGCTGGGTGCCAAGGCCATTGACGGCCTCACCATATATCCAAATGAATACCTTATATTTCTTCGATTGTATTAACCCGCATGCAAGACCTCGCTGATACGATGCGGCATGGTACAGAAGAAGCCCGGAGGTAATCCGGTCTCCTGGATCAGCTCAGACAGCCACCTGTGGATCTTAGGAGCTACCCATATGAAAAACTTCTTCGTGCGTTTCGTGAAGAACGAATCCGGTGCGACCGCCATCGAGTACGGCCTCATCGCGGTGGGCATTTCGGTCGCGATAATCGCGGTCGTCAACGGCCTTGGCACCCAGCTGAACGCCAAATTCACCAGCATTTCGACCCAGCTCAAATAATTGAGCGCGTCGTCGCTGTAATAAAGGCTCCGGCCATTAGCCGGAGCCTTTCGTTTTTGGCGGCCGGTTTACCGGCGTTAAAGATTTCGCGCGCTAACCGAACCGCAAGCTTGCGCGGCGTAGTTTGACGCCACACAGGCGATTCTCGCGAAAGGACGACGATCATGCTGACTGACGTTATCAGACTTTTGCTGTTCCCTGCCCTGATGGCGTTCGCCGCGTCGAGCGATCTTCTGACCATGACCATCTCGAACCGGCTCTCGCTGGCGCTTGCCGGTGGCTTTTTCCTGCTCACCTTCATCACCGGCATGAGCATGAGTTTGACCGCGATCGGCTTGCATCTGACCGCTGCCGCGATGGTGCTGACGATTTCCTTCGGTTTCTTTTCAATGGGCTGGATCGGCGGCGGCGATGCCAAGCTCGCGGCCGCGACGGCGCTTTGGTTCGGTTTCGACTATCTGCTGGATTACCTGGTCTATGCCTCGCTGTTCGGCGGCGTATTGACGCTGGTTCTGATCCAGTTCCGGCGCCTGCCGCTGCCGGCACCGCTTGCCCGCCAGACCTGGATTCTCCGCCTGCATGAGACCGGCGGCGGCATGCCCTATGGCATCGCGCTCGCAGTCGCGGCGCTCGCCGTCTATCCCAAGACCGGCTGGATGCCCGCGTTCGGCATTTGAAGTCCGAACCTGCGGCGTAAGACAATATTAACTCGATTTAGATACCGCTGCTTAACCATACCTTGACCTTTAGCTGTTGAAATCCGGTGCAAGCAGTCGCACTGGCCGCCATGTCGATTACGCGGCCGAGCCGGCCGCCATGTCACAGTGAGAGTGAAGCGTATGAAAGCCGCGCGTCTTGTTGTGCTGACCATCGCCGTCGCAGCAGGTGGTGTTGCCGCCATGCTGGCTGGCCGTTCGGAAAAACCGCTGCAGGTCAAGACCGCGCCGTTGCTCCAGATTGCTACCGTCGATGTCCTGGTGGCCAAATCCGATATCGGCATGGGCCAAACCGTATCGCCGGGCGACGTGCAATGGCAGGAATCGCCAAAGCGCTGGAAGACCAGCCGCTCGCGGTGATCCCGTTCGAGCCGCAGATTTTCGGGACCGCCGCCAACAACGGCCAGATGATCGCCGAGGTGTCGTCGAACCATAAAACGGCGGAGATGTCCCGCCAATTGGCGCAGGTACTGACCGGGCGCGCCGAGGCGAAACGATCCCGCGGCGGCCTGCTGACTCCCTTGTTCGCCAAGCTGATGAAACGATCAAGCTGAAATCGTTCGGAGACCGTACTGGTGTTTGGTAGGCGTAGTGGAACTTCTGAAACGAGCGTTGCAGTCCCGGCGCCGGCGGCGCCGGATGCCGCGCCGGCAGCGCAATCGGGCATAGTGCCGAAGCCGGCTACCGGCGTGTCAATGGAAACCGGCCGCGCCCCGATTCCGTCGGACGGGCTCGGCGCACCGCTGGTATCGGCGCCTACCGCGAATCGCGCGCCCTCGGCGATCAACACAATCCCGTCTTCCATCGACTCCCGACGCTCCGAAACCTATTACAAGGTCAAGGGCATTATCTTCGGCTCGCTGATCGAGGCGATCGATCTGGCGCAACTGGCGCGGCTCGATGCCGATAGAGCGCGTGAGGAAATCCGCGACATCGTCAACGAGATCATCGCGATCAAGAACATCGTGATGTCGATCTCCGAGCAGGAAGAACTGCTCGACGATATCTGCAACGACGGTGAACGGTTCCGGCACGGTCGACATCGAAGTCAAGGGTAAGATTCAGCGGACCGGCATCCGTTTCCGCGACAACCAGCAGCTGCTCAATATCTGCCAGCGCATCGTCAGCCAGATCGGCCGCCGGGTCGACGAATCCTCCCCGATCTGCGACGCGCGCTTGCCAGAGGGCTCCCGCGTCAACGCCATCGTGCCGCCGCTGGCGATCGATGGCCCCGCGCTCACCATACGCAAATTAAAAAAAGACAAGCTGACGCTCGATCAGTTGGTCAAGTTCGCCACCATCACCGAGCATGGCGCGGAAATCCTCCGCATAATCGGCCGCAGTCTGGTGAATACCCTGGTGTCCGGCGGCACCAGCTCAGGTAAGACCACGCTGCTCAACTGTCTCATCCAGTTCATTGACGACGACGAGCGCATCATCACCTGCGAAGACGCCGCCGAATTGCAGTTGCAACAGCCGCACGTGGTGCGTCTGGAAACGCGGCCGCCCAGCCTGGAAGGCGAAGGCCAGGTCGCCATGCGCGATCTGGTGCGTAACTGCCTGCGCATGCGGCCGGAACGATGCGCATGGCGGGAGCCGAGAAGAAGGCCGCCGGCCTGCCGCCGAAGCTGACGGTGCCGATGATCCTGTTCTTCCTTCCGGTGCTGTTCATCTATGCCGGCGACGATGAGGCCGCCGCCGGTGAACAGCCCGAGTGCGGAATGCGGATCGTGGCCTGCTCCAGGACGGCGACCTCCTGTGCGCGCTGGTCGGTGGCGCGCAGGGCCCAGGCATAGCCCATGGTCACGTCGGCGTCGTTGGGATTTTCGCGATAGCGGGCACCCCAGACCTCGAGCGAGCGCCGCCATTCGGTATCGCTGCGCGGGGCATTGCTGGCGCCGATCGAGCCGGTGATGTCGCCGGTGGTCTTGCAGCCGGCTGCCGACATGGCCAACGCGGCCGAGGCAAGTAGGCGGGCGGCGCGGGCCGTTCTAGGACGCATTGAATTCCGGAGGCTGGTGTTCCAGCAGCATTTACCTAGCAATAAAACGTTAACCCTAACGAGTGGTTAACTTGTAAACTGGCGGTCCCTGCAGGTTTAAGATGATCCCCATGGATATCGGCCTCTCCCAAGACGAAATCGCGCTCCAGCAGCGCGCGCGCGCGTTCTCGCATGATGTCGTGTGCCCGCGCGCCGCGGCGATCGACCGCGACGAACAATACCCGTGGGACATCGTGAAGGGGCTAGCCGAGGCCGGGTTCCTCGGCATGACCATGCCAAAAGCGCTCGGTGGAAAGGACGCGAGCTTCCTCGACGCCGTGCTGGTGATCGAGGAGATGGCGAAGTCCTGCACGGTCACCGCGCGTATCGTGGTCGAGACCAATATGGGCGCCATCTCGACGGTAATGGCCTATGGCAGCGAGGCGCAGAAAAAGCTCGCGGCGCGGCTGGTGCTGGAGGGCGACAAGCCGGCCATCTGCATCACCGAGCCGGATGCCGGCAGCGACGCGCTCGCCATGACCACGCGCGCCGACAAGCGCGGCGACATTTATGTCATCAACGGCAAGAAGCATTGGATCACCGGCGCCGGCGTCTCCCGCCTACATCTGATTTTCGCGCGCGTGTTCGACGAGCGCGGGCAAGCGCTCGGCATCGGCGGCTTCCTGGCCGTGCGCCAAGAAAATGAAAAAGCGGCGAACGGCCTGCGCGTGGCGCGGCGCGAGCAAACCATGGGGCTGCGCGGCATGCCGGAAGGCGAATTGGTGTTCGAAAATCTTGAGGTGCCGGCCAGCATGGTGGTGCTGCCGCCGTCCGGTTTTGCCCGCGGCTTCGCCGACCTGATGAACGCCTATAACAGCCAGCGCGTCGGCGCCGGCACTGTGGCGATGGGCATCGCCGCCGGCGCACTCGATCATGCGCTTGCATGGGCGAAGACGCGCGAGCAGTTCGGCCGCCCGATAGGCGAATTCCAGGGCCTGCAATGGATGCTCGCCGACATGGGGACCCAGCTCACCGCAGCGCGCCTGATGCTCTACGCGGCGGCGCGCTCGCGCGGGCCGTACAGCAGCGCCTTCCCCGATCCGATGCTGGCGGCGCAGGCGAAAATCTTCGCCTCCGAGAGCGCGATCAAAATCGTCAACAACGCACTGCAATTCTTCGGCGCGCGCGGCTATTCGCGCGAACTGCCGCTCGAACGCATGACGCGCGACGTACGCATGTTCACCATCGGCGGCGGCACCGCGCAGGTACTGCGCACGCTGGTCGCCGGGAAAATGCTGGACTGGAAGCTGCCGCAGACGCGCGACGGCTATGCGCCGAAACCATCCAATCGCGACGCCGCGGAGTGACCATGCATCCGATTTTCGCAAGCCCCGGCGATTCATCGGTGCCGGTCCGGTTCGTCACCGCCGCCACGTTCGATAAAGCAACCGAGATCATCGACGACCGCGAGCGCATATTCTTGCACGCCGTCGGATATGAGCCGAAACCGGGGCGCTATCTCGCGGTGCCGGCGGCGGACGGCAAATTGGCCGGCGTGCTGTTCGGCCTGGAAAACGCCGACGAGCCGGTGAAAGACCTGTTCCGGCCCGGGCAATTGTCCACCCTGCTGCCGCCGGGCACTTACCGCTTCGCCAACGCGCCGCATGACGCGCGGTTGGCGGCGCTGGCCTTCGCGCTCGGCACCTATCGATTCACCCGCTACCGCAAGGCGGAGGTGCGCAACGTACGGCTGGTGCTCCCTGAGGGAGTGGACGGCGAGGAGCTCAGTCACATCATCGAGGGCGTGACGCTGGCGCGCGATCTCATCAACACGCCGTCCAACGACATGGGCCCGGCCGAACTGGAAGATGCCGCCCGCGCGCTCGCCAAGCAGCATGGCGCAACCGTGGAAGTCACCACTGGCGACGCGCTCGCCAAGCAATTCCCGCTGGTCGCCGCGGTCGGCGCGGGCTCGGCGCGCAGCGCCCGGCTGATCGATATCAGCTGGGGCAAGGACAGCGACCCGAAGATCACCCTGGTTGGAAAGGGCGTGTGCTTCGACACCGGCGGGCTCGACATCAAGAACGACACCGGCATGCTCAATATGAAGAAGGACATGGCCGGCGGCGCCACCGCCTTGGCGCTGGCGCACATGATCATGGCGTGCAAGCTCAAGGTGCGGCTGCGCGTGATCATCCCGGCGGTGGAGAATTCCATCTCGAGCACCAGTTTCCGCCCGCGCGACATCTACACATCGCGCAAAGGCATCAGCGTCGAGATCGGCAATACCGACGCTGAAGGCCGGCTGGTGCTGGCCGACGCCCTCGCGCTCGCCGACGAGGACGATCCGGCGCTGGTCGTCGATTTCGCCACGCTCACCGGTGCTGCGAGAGTGGCGCTCGGGCCCGAAGTACCGCCGTTCTTTACCGACGACGATGCGCTCGCCGGCGAGCTCGCGCGCTATGCGGCCTCCGAGAACGATCCGCTCTGGCGCATGCCGCTGTGGCGGCCCTATGAACCGATGCTCGATTCCAAGATAGCCGATACCAACAATGTCAGCAGCAGCGGTCAGGGCGGCGCCATCACCGCGGCGCTGTTCCTGCGCAAGTTCATCGCGGCCAAATCCTGGCTGCACCTCGATATCTTCGCCTGGACGCCGGCGGCCAAACCCGGGCGCCCGGAAGGCGCCGAGCTGCAATCGGCGCGCGCGCTCTACGCGCTGCTCTGCGATCGCTACGCTTAAACCATGGTCGCGCTCGACCCCCGCATCAATCCATTCCGCCCCGAACTGGCGGCAAAATATCTGCAGGGCCAGGTTGAGGCCGCGCGCTTCGTCGAAGGCGCGCCCCACGAGGTGGTCGAGCCGATCGTGGCCTTGCGCCGCACGCCGTCGCACGAGGCGCGGCTCGACACCCAAACGCTGCTAGGCGAGCGCGTGATCGTCTACGAGACGACCGACGAGGGCTGGGCCTGGGGCCAGCTTGAGACCGACGGTTATGTCGGCTGGCTGTCGGCGAACGCGCTTGCGCCCGCGGGCCGGGCGCCGACCCACAAGGTGTCGGTGCCGCGCACGCTCGGCTTTCCCGGGCCGGACATCAAGCTGCCGCCGGCGGTCGCGTTGCCGATGGGCGCGCGGCTCGCCATCGTACGGCAGGACGAGCGTTTCGCCGTCACGGCTCACGGCTGGCATCTGCCGACCGTGCATCTGGCGCCGATCAAGGCGCGGCTGCCGGATTTGATCGCCGTCGCCGAAGAATTTCTCCACGCGCCTTATCTGTGGGGCGGCAAGACATCGCTGGGGCTAGACTGCTCGGGGCTGGTGCAGGTCGCGCTGCAAGCGGCCGGCCATGCCTGCCCGCGCGACAGCGACATGCAGGAAATGGCGCTCGGAAAATTGTCATCGCTCGGCGAGCTGCGGCGCGGCGATCTGGTGTTCTGGAAGGGGCACGTCGCCATCGCGCGCGACGGCGAAACCTTGCTGCACGCCAATGCGCATCATATGGCGGTAGCGATCGAGAACGCCCCTGACGCGATCGCGCGCATCAAGGCGGCGGGCAGCGACATCACCAGCGTGAAGCGGATTTAACGCGCGCCCAGCAATTCGCCAATGCGGTTGCGATTGAGCGCCAGCCATTGCAAGGCGATGGAGAGCGGGCCGTTGCGCATTTTGCCCGCGCTGAGCCCCGCAAGCGCAGCGTCGATGGAGACGCGAAAAGTTTTTATCTGCTCGCCTTCCGTCGCCGCCCCCGAGCGTTCCGGGACCCGCGACGCATCGACGGCAGCGAGAAAAACCGTGACCTCCTCGTCAGTCAGCCCCGGCGTCGTCAGATAACTGAACAACTCGACCAGTACGGTCGGCGCGACCGCGATCTCCTCCGTGCATTCGCGGCGCGCAGCTTCAAGCAGCGACTCGCCCGCCTCGACCCGTCCGGCGACCGCCTCGATCATATCGCCGCGGCCATTGGCGAGATGCGCTGGCAGGCGAAATTGCCGGATCAGCACGATTTCATCGCGCACAAGATCGATCGGAAGCACCGCCACCACTTTGCCGGCGAGCAAGATGTCGCGCGTCTGCGTGTGGGTGGCGCCGTCTTTGCCTGTCAGCGTCAGGCGATAGCGTTGGAAATCGCAATAGCCTTTGGCAAGCAACTCGGGTTGCGACAGCGCGACTTCGAAGGGAAGATCGGCAAGTTCGCGGTCGCGCATGTCTGCCGCCTACTGCGCCATCACGCCCTCGGGTACAGCTTCCAGTTTGAAGGCGGCGGCAAACAGCGCGCGCGTGTACTCGCTCTTCGGAGCCTTGAACAAATCCGCCGCGGCGCCCTCTTCCACCACCTTGCCGTAGCGCAGCACCAAGAGTCGGCTTGCCAGCGCGGCGACCACGCGCAGATCGTGCGAGATGAACATGTAGGTCAAATCGCGCTTTCTTTGCAGATTGCGCAACAGATCGACCATCTGCGCCTGAATGATCATATCGAGCGCGCTGGTCGGCTCATCCAACAAGATAAAGGTCGGCTCCAGCACCAGGGCGCGGGCGAGCGCGATGCGCTGGCGCTGCCCACCGGAGAATTCATGCGGATAGCGGAAGCGCGTTTGCGTATCAAGCCCGACCTCGGAAAGCGCCGCCATCACGCGGCGCTCGCGTTCATGCCTCGAAAGATGCGAGTGATGCACCTTCAGGCCTTCCTCGATGATGTCGGACACCGACATGCGTGGACTGAGCGAGCCGTAGGGATCCTGGAACACGATCTGCATGTTGCGGCGGTAGGGCCGCATCTGCTTGAATTTGAGGCCCTGGATGGTGTTCCCCATGAACACCACCGGGCCATCGGACGAGATCAGCCGCAGGATGGCGAGGCCGAGCGTAGTTTTTCCCGAGCCGGATTCGCCGACCACGCCGAGCGTCTCTCCTTTACGCACCTCGACGCTGATGCCGTCCACCGCCTTGATGTGGCCAACCACCTTGCGCAACACGCCGCGCTTGATCGGGAACCAAACTTTGAGATCCGTGGTCGAGACCACCACCGGCGCAGTGGGCCGCGGCGGCGCCGGATCGGGTTTCGGCTCGGCGGCGAGCAACGCGCGCGTGTAAGGATGCTCGGGCGCGGTGAAAACGCGTTCGACCGGGCCGTGCTCGACAATCTCGCCGGTGTTCATCACGCAGACCCGATCGGCGAGCTTGCGCACGATGCCGAGATCGTGGGTGATGAACAGCATCGACATGCCGAGCCGCTTCTGGATGTCCTTGAGCAGCTTCAGGATTTGCGCCTGCACCGTGACGTCGAGCGCAGTGGTCGGCTCGTCGGCGATCAGCAAATCGGGCTCGTTCGCGAGCGCCATGGCGATCATCACGCGCTGGCGCTGGCCGCCCGAGAGTTGATGCGGATAGCTCGCTAGCCGCCCCTTCGGATCGGGGATGCCAACCTGATCGAGCAATTCGAGGATGCGGGTACGCGCCTTCTCACCCGTAAGCCCCTGGTGGATCATAAGAATCTCTCTAATCTGCTTCTCGATGGTGTGCAGCGGATTAAGCGAGGTCATCGGCTCCTGAAAGATGATGGTGATGTCGTTGCCGCGCACGTGGCGGATCTCGTTCTCCGGCATGGTCAGCAACTCGCGCCCCTTGAAGCTAATCGAGCCCGAGGGGTGATGCGCGGCCGGATAGGGCAGCAGTTTCATCACCGACAGCGCGGTGGCCGATTTGCCCGAGCCGGACTCGCCCACCAGCGCCAGCGTCTCGCCTTTGGCGATGTCGAACGATACCCGGTCGACCGCCAGCACCTCGCGCGCGCCGGCGCCGAACGCGACCGAAAGATCGCGGATGGAGAGAAGTTTTTCAGCCGAAGCGTTCATCGGAACGTCTTTCTCGGATCGAAGGCGTCTCGCACCGCCTCGCCGATGAAGATCAAAAGCGAGAGCATGATCGCGATCGAGAAGAACCCGGTGAGGCCGAGCCACGGCGCCTGCACGTTGGCTTTCCCTTGCGACAATAATTCGCCGAGCGAGGCCGAGCCGGGCGGCAGGCCGAAGCCGAGAAAGTCGAGCGCGGTCAGCGTCATCACCGACGACGACAGGATGAACGGCAGGAACGTCATAGTCGCCACCATGGCGTTCGGCAGCAGATGACGGAAGATGATCACTGCGTTCGATACGCCGAGCGCGCGCGCCGCCTGGATATATTCGAAATTGCGGCCGCGCAGAAATTCCGCGCGCACCAGCCCGACCAGCGACACCCAAGAGAACAGCAGCAGGATGCCGAGCAAAACGAAGAATCCCGGCGCCAGCACCGAGGAGATGATCAGCAGCAGATAGAGCGAGGGGATCGAGGTCCAGATTTCGATGAAGCGCTGGAACAGGAGATCGATCCAGCCGCCGAAATAGCCCTGCACCGCGCCGGCGGCGACGCCGATGATCGACGACACGATGGTCAGCGCCAGTCCGAACAACACCGAAATGCGGAAGCCGTAGATCAGCCGCGCCACTACGTCGCGGCCGCCATCGTCGGTGCCGAGCCAGTTCGCTTCGAGATCGTCGCATTTGGCGAAGCCGTGGGTGGCGGCGAATTCGCAATCCTTTTGGCTCAACAGCCAGGTCGGCTTGGACGGGAACGGCGATGGCGGCTTACTCACCTGCGTGTTGTAGGAAAAACGGATCAGCGGCCAGACCACGATGCCGCCTTCTTTATTGATCAGGCCCATCAGATAGTCGTCGCGATAATCGGCGGCGGTGTCGAACAGGTTCGGGTCGGGTTGCTTGGCGAATGCCGTGTCCGGATAGGTCACGACCGCCGGGAAATATGAATGGCCGTTGACGTGGATGTAGACCGGCTTGTCGTTGGCGATGAATTCCGCGAACAGCGAGATCAGGAACAGCGCCAGGAAAACCCACAACGACCAATAGCCGCGCCGGTTGACCTTGAAGTTGTCCCAGCGCCGCCGGTTGAGCGGCGACAGCGCGAAACGGCGGAAAATCACCGGCTGGAGACTGCCAACAGGCGTTTCGACAGCGACTTCCGAAAAATCCTCGCGGGTCGGCGCGTCCACGTCAGACCTCACGCGTCTCGAAGTCGATGCGCGGATCGATCCAAGTGTAGGTCAGATCGGAGATCAGATTCACCACCACGCCGATCAGGGCGAAGATGTACAGCGTGGCGAACACCACCGGATAGTCGCGATTGAGCACGCTCTCGAAGCCGAGCAAGCCGAGGCCGTCGAGCGAGAAGATAGTCTCGATCAGCAGCGAGCCGGTGAAGAACGCGTGTACAAAGGCGCTGGGAAATCCGGCGATCACGATCAGCATGGCGTTGCGGAAGATGTGCCCGTACAGCACCTGGTTTTGGGTGCACCCTTTGGCGCGCGCGGTGAGCACGTATTGCTTTCGGATCTCCTCCAGGAACGAGTTCTTGGTCAGCAGCGTCATGGTAGCGAAGGCCGACAACGCCATCGAGATGATCGGCAGCGTAAGGTGCCAGAAATAATCGCCGATCTTGGCGTACCATGGCAGTTGCCAGAAATTCTCCGACACCAGTCCGCGCAGCGGAAAAATGTCGAAGAACGAGCCGCCGGCGAACAGGATGATCAGCAATATCGCGAACAGGAAGCCGGGAATGGCGTAGCCGACGATGACCACGCTCGAGGTCCACACGTCGAAACGTGAGCCGGCATCTACCGCCTTGCGGATACCGAGCGGAATCGAAATCAGATAGGTGAGCAGCGTCATCCAGATACCGAGCGAGATTGAGACCGGCAGCTTCTCCTTGATCAACTGCAATACCCTAATGTCGCGGAAATAGCTGTTGCCGAAATCGAAGCGGATGTAGTTCCACAGCATCAGGCCGAAGCGCTCATAGGCCGGCTTGTCGAAACCGAACTGCTTTTCAAGCTTTTTGATGAATTCGGGATCGAGCCCCTGCGCGCCGCGGTATTTCGACGTCACGGCGTCGACGCCCGACCCGCCCTGCGCCAGACCACGGCTGCCGAAGTCGCCACCGGGCGAGCCGGAAATGCGCGAGGTCGCACCGGTGTCGGCGCCGGTGAGCTTGGCAATCACCTGCTCGACCGGGCCGCCAGGCGCGAACTGCACCACGACGAACGCTACCAGCATGATGCCGAACATAGTCGGCACCATAAACAGCAGGCGGCGGATGATGTAGGAGGCCATGAGACTGTTATGGATGCCTGTGCTTATCTCGTCGTGCCCAGCCTCGCGCCGGGCATCCACGTCTTATGACATATCGGCAGCATAAACATATGAATGGCACGTGCAACTCAGGCCTGCACGAGTTGTGCAAAATGTAATGAATTCCCGCAAGTTGGGCATACCCGGCTTGCGGTGACAGGTCCGGCCATGACGCCCAACTAGCCCTTCTGTTCCAGCTTCGCCGCCTTGTCGCGGTCATACCACCAGGTTTCCGGGATGCCCCGGAAATAGCGCGGTTTGGCGGCCGGGTGGCCGAACACGTCCCAAAAAGCGATCCAATGCGACGCTTTGTACCAGTGTGGAATCCAATAGCGCCCGGCGCGGATGACGCGGTCGAGCGCCTGGCAGGCGGTGGTGAGCTCGGGGCGCGTCTTGGCCGCGATGATGATATCGACCAGCGCGTCCACCGCCGGATCGGCGATGCCGGCGAGATTCTGCGACCCCTTGGTCGCCGCCGCAGCCGAGGAGAAATAGGTGCGCAGCGAATCGCCCGGCGTTGTCGAAAAACTGAATCGCTCCACCGTGATGTCGAAGTCGAAGCTGTCGACGCGGGCGCGGTACTGCACCGGATCGACGATACGCAAGGTGGCGTCGATGCCGAGCGTGGCGAGATTCTTGATGTAGGGCAGATGGTGCGGCGTGAATGTCGGCTCGTCGAGCAGGAACTCGATGGTGATCGGCTTTCCATCGGGCATGACGCGCTTGCGACCCTTGAGCACAAAGCCGGCGTCGCTGAGCAGCTGCGCGCCGCGCCGCAGCCAGCGGCGGTCCTGCCCCGAGCCGTCGGTCACCGGCGGCACATAGGGCTCGCCGAATACTTCGTCCGGCAACTTGCTGCGGAACGGCTCGAGCAGCGCGAGTTCTGCGGCGTTTGGCTTGCCCTGCGCCATCATCGGCGAGTTCTGGAACACCGACACGGTGCGGTCGTAGGAGCCGTACATGATGTTCTTGTTGGTCCATTCGAAATCGAAGGCGTCGATCAGCACCTCGCGCAAGCGTCGGCCCTTGAATTGCGGGCGCCGCATATTCATGAACCAGCCCTGCGCGCCGGACGGCGTATCGTCGGGCAGCACGGCACGTTTGACGCGTCCGCTCTTGAATGCGGGAAAATCGTAGCGCGTCGCCCAGGTGCGCGAGGTGAACTCCTCGCGGAACAGATAGTTCTTGGCGGTGAAGCCTTCGAAGCCGACCTCGCGGTCGCGGTAGTATTCGAAACGCACCACGTCGAAATTGTTTTGCCCGCGCGATACCGGCAGATCAACGCCCCACCAATCCTTGACGCGCTCGAATTCGATGAAATGCCCAGCCTCGAAGCGGCCGACCTTGTAGGCGCCGCTGCCGAGCGGGACTTCCAGCGTCGACTGGTCGAACGGCTGCTTAGAATAATAAGCGCGCGAGAAGATCGGCAGGCCGGCGACGAATAGCGGCACGTCGCGGCCGCGCTTGTCGGCGAAGCGCACCACCACGGTGCGGTCGTCCGGCGCCTCGGCACCTTTGAAGTCACGCAAGAGCTGGGTGATGATCGGATGGCCCTTGTCCTTCAGCGTCGCCAGCGACCAGACCACGTCATGCGCGGTGAGCGGCGTGCCGTCGTGGAATTTCGTTTCCGGTCGCAACGCGAAGCGATAGGTCAGTCCGTCGTCGGAAATGCGCAACGACCGCGCGGCCTGTCCATACATGGCGTCGGGCTCGTCGCCCGAGCGCACCATCAAGGTCGCGAAGGTGAGCTCCATGCCCTGCGCGGCGTCGCCCTTGAGAATAAAGCTGTTGAGCGAATTGAAGGTCTGGAACGACTGATTGTACTGCCGGTTCGGTCCGATCTGCGAGAACACGCCGCCCTTGGGCGCGTCCGGATTGACGTAGTTGAAATGCTGAAAATCCGCTGGGTAGGCGAGATCGCCGAAGGCGGACATGCCGTGCCGCTCGGCGTCTTGCGCGGCGGCCGGTGAAATGAATTTCGCCGCGGCGATGGCACCCGCAGATAGCACAAGGGCATGCCGACGGGTGATCAAGACCTCTGTGGCACCTTGGCCGCCTTGTCCGCGTCCCACCACCACACGCTTGGGAAACCTGAGCGGCCGTATTTCGGCATGGTCTCGGGATGACCGAAGCGGTCCCAGCGCGCGGTGCGCACAAAAGGATAAGTCCATTGCGGCACGACGTAGAAATTCCACAGCAGCACGCGGTCGAGCGCCTTGGTGGCGGCGACCAGATCGTCGCGGTCCTTGGCAAAGATGACGCGGTCGATCAGCACATCGACCGCCAGATTCTTGATGCCGATCAGATTGCGCGAGCCGGGCTGATCAGCGGCCTGCGAACTCCAGAAATCGCGTTGCTCGTTGCCGGGCGACAGCGACTCGCCCCAGGACGCGACGATGATGTCGAAATCCCACTGCCGCAGCCGGTTCTCGTATTGCGCGGAATCGACCACGCGCACGTTCACCGTCATGCCGACGCGTTGCAGCGAGGGCCTGTAGAACAGCACGAAACGCTCGGTGGCCGGGTCCTCGGCCAGAAATTCGACGCTGTAGGGCTCGCCGGTCTTGGCGTTGACCAGCTTGGTATTCTTGATCTCGTAGCCAGCCTCGCGAAACAGCGCGAGCGCCTCGCGTAAGTTGTTGCGGTCCGCCTGCTGACTGCCGCCGACCGGATTCGCGTAGGGCTTGCTGAACAGGTCCGCCGGCACCTTGTCCTTCACGCTTTGCAGAATTGCCAGCTCCTTGCCTTCCGGAATTCCCGACGAAGCGAGCTCAGTGCCTTCGAAATAGCTGGAAATGCGCTTGTACTGGCCGAAGAAAATCGTCCGGTTCATTTCCTCGAAATCGAACGCGAAGTTGAAGGCGCGGCGCACGCGCGCATCCTTGAACTTGTCGCGCCGGATATTGAATGCGAAGGACTGCATGACGCCGACATTGCTGATCGGAAATTCCTCCAACACCACGCGCTTGTCGCGCACGGCCGGGAAATCGTAGGAGGTCGCCCAGTTCTTGGCGCTGTTCTCGGTGCGCCAGTCGACCTGATCTCCCTTGAACGCCTCCAGGGCGACCGTGGAGTCGCGGAAATATTCGTAGCGCAGCTGCTGGAAATTCCTGGTGCCGATGGTGACGTTGACGTCCTTGCCCCAGTAGTCTGCAACCTTCTCGTAAACGATCGAGTGGCCGGGCACGAAATCCTTGAGGCGATAGGGGCCGGAGCCAAGCAGCGGCTCCAGCGTGGTTTGCGTCACATCGCGCTTCTTACCTGACTTATCGGTGTCTTCCCACCAATGCTTGGGCAGCACTGACAGCTGGCCGACGATCTGCGGCAATTCGCGATTGCCCGGCCCGTCGAAGATGAAGGTGACTTCGCGCTCGCCGGATTTTTCCGCCTTCACCACGTGCCGGTAATATGCGCTATGGTATGGGCTGTTCTTTTTGAACACATCGAACGAAAAAATGACGTCGTCCGGGGTCACCGGCTTTCCATCATGCCAGCGCGCATTGGCGCGCAGACGATAAGTGACGGAGGAAAAATCGTCTGGGTGGCTGGCCGCTTCCGCCAGCAACCCGTATTCGGTGGACACCTCGTCGAGCGCGGCGGTCATCAGTGTTTCATTGAACAGCTCGGTACCCATGGCGATGCTGCCCTTCACGCCCGCCACCACGCTGTTGAAATTATCGAAGGTGCCGAAGGCGATCTGGCGCACAACGCCGCCCTGGGGTGCTGCGGGATTGACGTAGTCGAAATGCTTGAAGTCGGCCGGATAGCGCGGCTCGCCGAACAGCGAGAGGCCATGTTTCCATTGCCGCGTCTGCGCCGCGGCCTTGCCCGGCAACGATCCGGCGCCGAGCGTGCCACCAAGCGCGCTCATGGCCGGCGCGGCCAGCGCGGCGGCGGTGCTGCGCAGAACGGAACGTCGGGTCAATCTCATGGCAATGCTCCGGCGCGCCACGCGCTTCCCATGCAATCGCGGGCGATTATGTCGGTTTTTCGGTCCGCCACCAGCGGCCTGGCGCCGCGCCCCTAACAAAACGGCCGGGCTGGGCCCGGCCGAATCGTGGATACGGCTGTGGCTGCGATCATTTCTTGGCTGAAGCTGGCGGCGCCGCGCCAGCCTCCGCCGCCTTCGGCAGCGGCAGCGGGCTGTCCGACAAGGTGTGCAGAAAATCGATCACGTCGGCGCGCTGCTGGCCGCGCGCCAGGCCGGCGAATGTCATGTTGGTGCCGGGAATAACGCCGCGCGGATTGGCCAGGAACGCATAGAGCTCGCCGAAGGTCCAGGTGCCGCCTTTGGCCTTCATGGCAGCGGAATAGTTGAAGCCCGCCTCGGAGGCGCGCGCCCGACCGACGATGCCCCACAGATTGGGACCGACCCGGTTCGGCCCGCCCTTCTCGAAGGTGTGGCAGGCCTGGCACTGCTTGGCGGTGGCCTGGCCTTTTTCCACCGATGCTGTGGCCATCATCGCCTCGATCGGCTGCTCGGTCTCCTTGGCCGCGCTCGGCCCCACCACGCCCGGCTCCTTGGCCGCGATCGCGTAGCCGGGTTTGGCCGGCTTCTCAGGCGCGAAAATGGCGCCGGCGCCGATATTGAGCGCGAGCGTCAACAGGCAGGTGCCGAGGATGGCGCCCAGGATCTTGTTGAGTTCGAAGGAATTCATTGAAATGAGGCTCTCGAGTGGAACGCAAAGCTGGCAGGCAACGGAATCGCCGCCAAGGGCTCGGCGGCGGCGGACAGATACCGTTTTGCCCCAGGTCTGGCAACCCGTATAAGCGCCGCGGCCCTATCGACATTCGTTCAGGTCCGGCCCGCTGACGCCGGTAGCCCAACCGATGCCCGACACCATCATCCTCATCCCGGCCCGCATGGCCTCCAGCCGCCTGCCCGGCAAGCCATTGGCGGATATCGCCGGACTGCCGATGATCGTGCACGTCCTGCGCCGCGCGCAGACCGCGAAGATCGGCGAGGCGGTGGTGGCGACAGATTCCGAGGCGGTCGCGGCGGCGGTGGAAAAGTCGGGCGGCCGCGCGATCATGACACGGGCCGATCATGTCTCCGGTTCCGACCGCATCTACGAAGCGCTGGAGGCGCTCGATCCCGAGCACCGCATGAGCGTCGTGGTCAACGTACAGGGCGACCTGCCGACCATCGAGCCCGCCGACATCCGCGCGGCCCTTGGGCCGCTGTCCGATCCCTCAGTCGATATTTCGACACTCGCCGCGGTCATCGCCGATCCAGCAGAACGCAGCAATCCGAGTGTGGTCAAGGTCTCCGGCACACCGGTTTCACCCGGCCGCTTTCGCGCCGTTACCTTCACCCGCGCCGACGCCACCGATGCCGGCCTGCACTACCACCACATCGGGCTTTACGCCTACCGGCGCGCGGCGCTTGAGCGCTTCGTCAAGCTGCCACCGTCGACTAACGAACAGCGCGAGAAACTCGAGCAATTGCGCGCGCTCGATGCCGGCATGCGCATCGATGTGGTGGTGGTGAACAGCATCCCGCTCGGCGTCGATACACCGGAGGAACTGGCCAACGCGCGCAAGATGCTGAAGCCATGATGCTCTGGTTTGTCATCACCGGGCTTGACCCGTGATCCCGCATAGGGACGCAGGGCCGCCATGCCAATTTTATCGGGATGGCCGGGACAAGCCCGGCCATGACAAAGAAGTCCAAACGGTGTAACGGAACCGGAAGCAATAGCCGGGCGGCACCAATGGCCAAGAAAAAGATCATCTTCCAGGGGGAACCGGGGGCGAATTCGCATCTCGCCTGCCGCGAAGCCTATCCGGATCACGAGCCGGTGCCCTGCCCGACTTTCGAGGATTGCTTCGCCGCGCTCACCGGCGGCGATGTTGATCTTGGCATGATCCCGATTGAAAATTCGATTGCCGGCCGCGTCGCCGACATCCACCACCTGATGCCGGACTCCGGCTTGCATATCATTGCCGAGTGGTTCCTGCCGATCCGCAATCAATTGCTGGCGCCGAAGGGCGCATCCTTGAAAACCATCAAGTCGGTGGAAAGCCATGTGATGGCGCTCGGCCAGTGCCGCAAGATCATCCGCGAGCTAAAATTAAAGCCGGTGGTCGCCGCCGATACCGCGGGTTCCGCGCGCGAAGTGGCCGAGAGCAAAGATGTCACGCGCGCGGCCATCGCCTCGCGGCTGGCCGCGGAAATCTACGGCCTCGACATCCTCAAGGAGAACGTCGAGGACGAAGCCAATTCGACCACGCGCTTCATCGTGCTCTCGAGCGAAAAGAAATGGGCGACGCCCGGCAAGGGCAAGGTCGTCACCACCTTCGTGTTCCGCGTGCGCAACGTGCCGGCCGCGCTGTACAAGGCGATGGGCGGCTTCGCCACTAACGGCGTCAACATGACCAAGCTCGAGAGCTACATGGTCGGCGGAAATTTCTTCGCCACGCAATTCTACGCCGACGTCGAAGGACACCCGGATGACCGGGCGCTGGTTTTCGCGCTTGAAGAACTCGCCTTCTTCTCCAAGGAATTGACGGTGCTCGGCGTCTACCCCGCCCATCCGTTCCGCGAAACGTTCAAAGAAGAGAAGGACTAGGCGTCAAACGGCGACGCGGCCGAGGAACCCTTCGATGCCGTGCTGGAGACGGGTTGCAGCCTCCTCGACCGTTTCCGACGCCTCCAGCACTTTGCCCGCCGCGCTGCGCGTATCACCCACGGCCCGTGTTACCTCATCGAGCACGGAGACCATCCCCTTGGCACCCGTCGCGGCGCTCGCCACGTTGTGCGAAATTTCATCGGTCGCGCTGTCCTGCTGTTGCAATGATAGCGCCACCGCCGACGTATAGCCGTGGATTTCGCGCATCCGTTCGCTGTTGCGCCGGATCGCGTCGACCGCCACGCGCGTCGAATTTTGCACGGCTTCAATCTGGCCGGCGATTTGCTCAGTCGCTTTCGCGGTCTGAACCGCAAGCGATTTGACTTCCGATGCAACCACGGCAAAACCGCGCCCGGCTTCGCCCGCGCGCGCGGCTTCGATCGTGGCATTGAGCGCGAGAAGGTTTGTCTGTCCGGCGATATTCCGGATCAGGTTGACGACTTCTCCGATCTGCTGAACCGTATCGGTGAGCCGGGCCATGTGTTTGTTTGTCGTCTGCGCTTCCACAACCGAATGCGATGCGACCTCCGCGGCCCGACTTATTTGACGTCCGATTTCACCAATCGACGCGATAAGCTCTTCGGTGGCACCCGCCGCGGCGATCATGTTGGCGGACGCCTCGTTCGATGTCTGCACGGCACTGGCGGCACGATCTGAGGTAAAACCCGATGAATCTGACAGGGCGACGGCAATAGAATTCAGCGCCGCGCTGCTTTCAGTGACAGTGCGCAGCACGGCGGCAACGCTTTCGCGGAAAGCGCGGATTTCCGTCTCGATCGACACACGACGCCGCTCCTGCTCGGTCAGAGCAGCGCTTTTCCGCTCGGCGTGAATGCGCTCGGTGATGTCGTCGTGCGTGCCGATCCAGTACTGACCGTTCTTGATCGGCCGGTTGACCACCAGGACGGCGCGGCCGTCTGGTGTCTCGACGATGCGGTTCATCGCGGCGCCTTGGCGGACGGCTGTCATAATCTCCGCACGATACTTTTCGGGATCGATGCCCAGACTTCCGGTCGTGATGCGGTTTTTGATCAGGTCCGCAGCGTGCAGCCGGGCTTCACAACGTTCGCTGACAAACCATACATTTCGACATAGCGATCGTTGACGACAAGAACACGCTCGTGCGCGTCGAACAGAACGACCTCTTGCGTCATGTTGTTAAGGACCATCGACAACAAGGCGCCATCACTGCGCCCGCCAATTCGTCGACGATGCCAAAAGAATGCAGTCGCCACCGCGGCAAGACCGATGGCTACGATGGCATTTGTCTGGAGGTTTTGTTCGGAAAGATAAGCCAAGCCCACCCGCCCCCAAAGGTCCGACTTTATAAGGCCGCAAGCTTTTATTAATTGTTAACCGGAAGCCGGCCGGTCATGAGGCCGCTGCCGCGTTTCCCTTTCGAAACGCCCGACAAACAGCGGCGAAAGATTGCGCAACCGGTCGAGACCGACGCGCCCGGAGCGCGTCACATAACTCATGGCAAAGTCGATCGGCTCTAGCTGCATGTGCTCGGCAAAATGCTCGTACCAGGCTGCGCTGCCATTGGCGCCGGCCACGAGTTTTTCGAGGATGGGCCGCCGCACGGCTTCGTATCTCCGGAGGGCCGCCACGACATCATCTGGATGGCCGGCCAATGCCCTATCAAGGGCGATCGCATCTTCCATGGCGAGCCTAGTGCCCGAACCGATAGAGAAATGCGCGGTGTGCAATCCGTCGCCGACAAGCACACAATTTCGCACCGACCATTTTTCGTTGTGGACGATCGGGAACTGCCGCCATATCGAATTGTTCGACACCAGCGAATGCCCGTCCAGCGCGCGCGCGAATATGCGCTCACACAGCTGCCGGGAAGCCGCTTCGTCCATCT
This sequence comes from Pseudolabrys sp., assembly GCA_035469145.1. Lineage (GTDB taxonomy): Bacteria > Pseudomonadota > Alphaproteobacteria > Rhizobiales > Xanthobacteraceae > Pseudolabrys. Next base: position 12,195 of record DATISB010000044.1, on the reverse strand, counting down.
GCGCAAAACCCGCACGTGCGAATGTGGACTCATCTGTCTCGACGATGAACGTGCTCAAGTCCGGCGCATACCGGTAATGGTGCGCGTTGAAAAAACCGAGGTCGGTCTGGATGAACGTCTGGGTCAGCGTCTCAAAGAGTTTGGTCGTACCGAACCATGCAAAACGATTGGTCAGAAGCCGAATGCGCGTACCGAATTCGCTCTCATGGGTACGTCGCACAAGCGAATTGACTCCGTCTGCTCCGACGATCAGATCGGCTTTGCCCAATTCGTCGAGGCTTCGAATCGTGCGCCGGTAGATCGGCGTTACGCCGACCGACCGCGCCCGTGACTGCAACAATTGCAGCAGGTTGAGACGGCCCACGGCGGCGAAACCAACGCCATCGATCACCACCCGTTCGTCAAGATGCACGATTGCAATGTCATTCCACGATTCCATGTGTGGAATGATTGCCGCGTAGGTTTCCTCGTCGTCTTCGCGAAGGAATTCCAACGCCTTGTCCGAAAATACCACGCCAAAACCGAAGGTCGCGTCGGGCGCGTTCTGCTCGACGACCGTGACGTCGGCGTCGGGCTGGCGCCGCTTGATCAGATACGCGAGGTAGAGGCCGGCGGGGCCGGCGCCGAGGATGACGATGCGCATGGCTTAGTGTCTCAGAGCACTCGTCCCGGCGAAAGCGGCAACAACGCTCAGATCGTCTGATTGTACGCACCAACTTCCGGATGCGTGCGCAATACCCCGTCGACCGCCTGAAACATGTCGCGCATGCGCTGCTCGGATACCGGGCTTTCGACCACAACGACCAGCTCCGGCTTGTTGGAAGATGCGCGGACCAGTCCCCACGTGCCGTCCTCGACTGTCACGCGCACGCCGTTGACGGTCACCAGCTCGCGGATCGGCTGCCCGGCGACTTTCGTACCGTCCGCCTTGGCCGCCTCGAACTGTTTCACCACGGCGTCCACGACCGCGTATTTTTTCTCGTCGTCGCAATGCGGCGACATCGTCGGCGAGCCCCACGTCTTCGGCAACGCCTTACGCAGATCGGCCATGGTCTTTCCCGGATTGCGATCGAGCATGTCGCAAACCGCGAGCGCGAAAATCATTCCGTCGTCATAGCCGCGCCCGTACGGCTTGTTGAAGAAGAAATGCCCCGACTTCTCAAAACCGGCAATAGCACCAAGCTCGTTCACGCGCCGCTTGATGTAGGAGTGCCCCGTCTTCCAGTAGTCGACCTTTACGCCGTTTGCTTTCAGCACCGGGTCGGTAAGGAACAGTCCGGTCGATTTCACATCCACCACGAAGGTCGTGTTCCGGTGCAACGTCGACATGTCGCGCGCGAGCATCACTCCGACCTTGTCGGCAAATATCTCCTCGCCTTCGTTGTCGACCACGCCGCAGCGGTCCCCGTCGCCATCGAAGCCGAGTGCCACATCGGCGCGATTGACCAGTACCGCATCGCGCATCGCGTGCAGCATCTTCATATCTTCCGTATTGGGATTGTACCGCGGGAATGTATGATCGAGATTGCAGTCGAGCGGGACCACTTCGCAGCCGACTGCCTGCAGGATTCGCGGCGCAAATGCTCCGGCGGTGCCGTTACCACACGCGGCAACAACTTTCAGCTTTCGCTTGAGCTTCGGCCTCTTGGTGAGATCGGCAATGTACCGTTCGGGAAAATTCTCGACGAATTCATAGCTGCCGCCATCCCTGAATTCGAACTTCGCGCCGAGCACGATTTCCTTCAGGCGCTTCATCTCGACTGGGCCAAAAGTAAGCGGCCGGTTGGCCCCCATCTTCACGCCTGTCCAGCCGTTGTCATTGTGCGAGGCGGTGACCATGGCAACGCAGGGCACGTTGAGTTCGAACTGGGCAAAATAGGCCATCGGTGTAATCGCAAGGCCGATGTCGTGAACCTTGCACCCTGACGCCATCAAGCCGGAAACCAGCGCCATCTTCACCGATGATGAATAGCTGCGGAAATCGTGGCCGGTGACGATCTCCGGCTTCACGTTCAATTCGCGAATGAGCGTGCCGAGCCCAAGTCCGAGGGCCTGCACGCCCATCAGGTTGATTTCCTTTTCCAGAAGCCAGCGCGCGTCATATTCGCGAAAGCCGGTCGGCTTCACGAGTGGTGAAGATTCATAGGCATAGGTATTTGGCGTCAGCGCGGGTTTCGGCGTCGGAAACATCAGGTCCTCAAAACAACAGGTGGGAGAATCCAATACCCTAACGCCGCAAAGCCGCAAAGCGCTCCTTCGGCATGCCAATTTGTCGGAAAACAGACGTCCCGCCTTACTGTTCGAGGACTATGCGTCCATTGGCGTATTCGTAGCGCTTGAGGCGCGGCAGGAACGAAACACCGAGCAGGTTCTTTGCGAGGGCTTCGTCGGGAAGCACCATGGCCGGAACATCGTAGACAGTAATACCGCCGATCTCGATGCGGTCGATCGTGGCACGTGCCGCCTTGATTTTCCCGTTGGCGGTGATGGCTGTAGAGGTGTAATCGCGCGGCTGTGGGCGAATTCCGACCAGTGCGGCGTCCGATTCGTGCAGCACCACGAGTGACGCACCGGTGTCAATGATGAAGTCGACGTGGCGGCCATCGATCCTAGCTTCGACCTGAAAGTGGCCCTGACGATCCGCCTCAAGCATCAGGCTGCGGCCGGACGTGCTCGGCTCGCGTGGCTCGTATGCCGGCTGCACAATCGCAGCTTGCGGCGTCGGTTGCGTGACTGCTTTGTCGGCGTAGCGGGCAACGACCGCACCGACCACAACCAGGGCAACCGCAAAAAACATCAGCTGGCGCATGGCGAGACCCAAGCGCTCGGCCGCGACAATACTCGAGGAGGCCAAATGGGAGTTTAACGTAACAGGCGCGCCCATCTCGACTTTGCCAATGGTCAGCCGCCAGTTAGTTGATTGCAGACAATTGAAACCAATAGTCGCGGAATTACTGGCCCCGCGGCTTGGCGCGGCGCGTCGCCGGCGCGGTTAGCGGATCCTCCGGCCAGGGGTGCTTCGGATAACGACCTCGCAGGTCGGTCCTCACGTCCTTGTAGCTGCCCCGCCAGAAGCCGGGCAGATCGCGCGTGACCTGCACCGGCCGATGCGCGGGCGACAACAGCTCGATCAGCAAGGGCACGCGCCCTCCCGCGATCGTCGGGTGCACCGAAAGCCCGAACAGTTCCTGAACACGGATGGCAAGCTTCGGCCCCTCCGCCGCCTCGTAGTCTATCGGCACATGCGAGCCGGAAGGCGCCGTGAAATGAGTAGGCGCCTCGGTGTCGACACGCTTGCGTAAATTCCAGGGGATCAACGCGTCGAGCGCGCCGGCAAGATCATCCGCACCGATTTGCGACAATGCAGTCTTGCCGCCGAGAAATGGAGCCAGCCATTCTGCCGTTGTCCGTGCCAGCGCGGCGTCAGAGAGGTCAGGCCAGTCATCGCCTTCGGCCCTGCGCAGGAAATTCACGCGGTCGCGAAATTGCAGCTGCGACTTGCTCCACGGCAACCTGTCGAGTCCCAATCCGGCGATGCCGCCAGCGAGCAAATTCGCACTCTCGGTGCCCGTCGTGACCGGCCGCGTCTGTTCGCTCAAGATCAGCGCGCCGAGCTTTTTGCTTTGGCGCGAGCGAAGCGAAGCAGAGGCGGCCTCGAATACCGTCGTCTCGCGTTCCTCGATTTGACCGGCAAAGCGTCTTTCAATCTCAGCAAGCGTTATTGGTGCCGCCAGGACGATACGACTCGCGGCCGCCGCGCCTGTGAGTTCGGCCACCGCCAGATAAGGCTCGCGCGCGAGCGGCGATGCCGGGTCGACATTGCCGCCGCGGCCGTTGGCGAGCAGGAAGCCACCGCTATCGCCGCCGCGATTCTTTGCGACGCGGTCGGGATAGGCCAGTGCCAGCAGTGAGCCAGGTGAATGTCCGCCGTTTCCTGTCTTGAAGCCGGTCGTTTCAGCCCACCGCCTCACCATCGCCCGCGCATCCTCAGCCCGGCGCGAACGATCGCGGCGAAAATTATCCAGCCGATGACGTAAATCGACGTCATCACCCCCGAGACCCCGTTCGGTAACGATAGCGGCGACGCTGGCAGCCAATTCGCCGGCGCCTTCAGCAGCCGCATCCGCAACCATGCGCGCGAGCCGCGGCGGTAACGGGAGCGCGCGCAATTTGCGTCCTTCTTCGGTGATACGGCCGTCGCGATCGATCGCGCCGAGGTCGGCAAGCAGCGCTCTGGCCTCGGCAAGCGCGGCCCGTGGAGGCGCATCAAGGAATGCAAGCTTCGCCGGGTTGCTTGTACTCCACTGCGCCAGGTCGAGCACGAATGACGACAGATCCGCGGACAGGATTTCGGGACGCGTATAGGCCTCAAGTGATGCCGTCTGTGCCTCGTCCCACAACCGGTAACAAACGCCCGGCTCGATACGCCCTGCGCGGCCGCGGCGCTGATCGGCGGCGGTGCGCGACACCCGCACGGTTTCAAGCCTTGTTATGCCGACATCGGACTCATAGCGCGGCACCCGCGACAGCCCGCTGTCGATGACAACGCGCACGCCCTCGATGGTGAGCGAGGTTTCGGCAATCGATGTTGCCAGCACCACTTTGCGCCGGCCCGGCGGTGCAGGAGAAATTGCCCGATCCTGCTCGCGCGCGTCGAGCGCACCATAAAGAGCGACAATGTCGGTGTCGGGATTTCTGATGCGCTCGCTCAGCAACGTTTCGGTGCGGCGGATTTCACCGGCACCTGGCAGAAACACAAGAAGCGACCCCGTATCGGCTCGTAGCGCGCGCTCGACCGCCTCTACGACCTGCCGCTCAATCGGCGCCCGGCTGTCACGGCCGAGATAACGCGTCTCGACCGGAAATGCGCGGCCCTCGCTTTCGATCACGCGCGCATTGCCAAGGAGAGCTCCCACTCGCGCTCCGTCGAGCGTGGCCGACATCACCAGCAACCTGAGGTCCTCCCGCAATCCCTGCTGCGCATCCCGCGCGAGCGCCAGTCCAAGATCTGCGTCGAGCGACCGCTCATGAAATTCGTCGAACAGCACCGCAGCGACACCCTTGAGCGAAGGGTCATCGAGCACAAGCCGCGTGAAGATGCCTTCGGTAATAACTTCGATGCGGGTGCGTTCGGTAACCTTCGAGCCGAAACGCACGCGCAGACCGACGGTATCGCCGACCTGTTCGGCCAGCGTCGCCGCCATACGCGCGGCAGCAGCACGCGCCGCAAGCCGACGCGGTTCCAGCACAAGAATTTTCTTATCGATCGCCCAAGGCTCGTCGAGCAGGACCAGTGGAACGCGTGTCGTCTTCCCCGCGCCTGGTGGAGCAACCAGCACGGCAGTGTTTTGATCGGACAACGCGGTGCGCAGGTCCGGCAGCGCATCGTCGATTGGAAGAGTTATGTCGAATTTTCGTGCCACAGCTGTTGCCTGCCACAACCCGCGCAAGCGGGTGGTCCAGTACCACAAACATCGGTTCTATTGTGAAACAGGTGTTACAGGGTCCCCCGCCTTCGCGGGGGACGACGACTTCTATTGATAGGCAGGCCGGCCAACATTTTAGTCCCGTCCCCGCCCCACACCTTCATAGACGAAACCGTGGCGACTCATTTCATCGGGCCGGTAGACATTGCGGAGGTCAACAAGCACCGGCTGTTCCATCACGGCCTTCAGCCGTTCGAAATCGAGTGCGCGAAATTGCTCCCACTCGGTGACGATCACGAGCGCGGAAGCACCTTCAGCACACGAATAAGCGTCGTTGCAGAATGTGACGTTGCTAATGACACCTTTGGCCTGCTCCATGCCGACAGGATCATAAGCACGCACGTTGGCACCCATATCCTGCAACGCCGTTATGAGCGGAATGGATGGCGCTTCGCGCATGTCGTCGGTATTTGGCTTGAATGTCAGACCGAGGACAGCGACGGTTTTCCCGCGCACATCCCCACCGAGGGCAACGGAGACCTTGCGCGCCATCGCGCGCTTGCGCGCATCGTTTACCGCCGCAACCGCCTCCACGATCCGCAATGGTGACGCATGGTCCTGCGCCGTCTTGATCAGAGCAACAGTATCTTTGGGAAAGCACGAACCGCCGTAGCCTGGGCCGGCGTGAAGAAATTTGGGTCCAATCCTGTTGTCGAGCCCTATCCCGCGCGCGACTTCCTGCACGTCGGCGCCGACTTTCTCTGCAAGATCGGCGATCTCATTGATGAACGTGATCTTCGTAGCGAGAAACGCGTTGGCGGCGTATTTGATCAGTTCGGCCGTGCGACGGCCGGTAAACAGGATCGGCGAACGGTTGAGATAAAGCGGCCGGTACAACTCGCTCATCACTTCTCGGGCCCGCGTATCCGTGCTGCCGATCACGATCCGATCGGCATGCTTGAAATCCTGGATGGCGGCGCCCTCGCGGAGGAATTCGGGGTTGGCCACGACGGCGCAGTCGGCATCGGGCCGAGTTTCGCGGATGATACGCTCGACCTCGTCACCGGTTCCGACGGGAACGGTCGATTTGGTGATCACGACGGTGAAGCCCTTAAGAGCTCGCGCAATTTCCCGCGTTGCGTCGTAGACGAAACTGAGATCGGCAAAGCCGTCACCGCGGCGTGACGGCGTACCGACTGCGATGAAGACCGCATCGGCGTCGGCCACCGCACCGCCATGTTCCGTCGCAAATTTTAAACGGCCTGCGCGGGCGTTAACCGCGACCATGTCGTTGAGACCCGGCTCATAGATCGGCAACTCGCCGCGCGTAAGCGCTGCAATCTTCGTCTTGTCCTTGTCGACGCACACAACCTCGTGGCCGAAGTCGGCGAAGCACGCGCCGGAAACGAGGCCGACATAGCCGGTGCCGATCATCGCAACGCGCATTTCTTAATCCGTCCGCAACGTAGTTAACGGCCGAAGCCGATGGCGTCTCCATAGCAGAGCCGGTATCGAGTGGCGAGAGCCGCGATCGAGATTGAACTTCCGGCGATCGCAAAGAAACGGCGACTTGTCACACGCACATATGCGATTACGCCAAGGGTTTCTGCATCATCTTTGTCGTGATGATGCACTCGACGCTGGGTGTCGAGGTACGCGGGGGCTGGCTGCATTACGTTGTCGCCTTCGCACTTCCGTTTCGCATGCCCGACTTCTTCCTGATCTCGGGGCTCTTCCTCGCCAACGTCATCGATAGACCGTGGCGGCAATATGTCGACCGCAAGGTCGTGAATTTTGCATATTTCTATCTGCTGTGGATGACCATCCAGTTTGCCGTCAAGGCCCCGGGGATGATTCACGAGCACGGCGCAATCGACGTTGCCCGGCTTTATCTCCTGTCGCTGATCGATCCGTTTGGCACTTTGTGGTTCATCTACCTGCTGCCGGTATTTTTCGTCTTCATTAAATTGACGCGCCGCGTCCCCGCCCCGGTCATCTGGCTGCTCGGTGCCGCGCTTGAGATCGCGCACATCAACACCGGTTGGATGGTACCGGACGAATTCGCCGCCCGCTTTGTCTATTGCTACACCGGCTACATTCTCGCGAGACCGATCTTCGCGCTTACGGCGCGCGCGCAAGCCGTGCCGCTGTTTGCGCTCGGCGGCTTGCTTGCCTGGGGCCCGCTCAACGGCACGCTTGTCTATCTCGGCTACGAGATGATGCCTTTCATCTCGCTCGGGCTCAGACTCGCCGGCGCCTGCGCCGTGGTGACTGCCGCGGCGCTCATGGCAAAGAGCGACCTGTTCAGGGCACTGCGCTATTGCGGGCGTAATTCAATCGTCATCTATCTCGCCTTCTTCCTGCCGATGGCGGCAACACGCGCAGTAATGCTCAAGAGCGGCCTCATCGCAGATGTCGGCACGATCTCCGCGATCGTCACAGCGGCGGGAGTCATCGGCTCACTCTGCCTGTTCTGGGCGGTACGCGGAACTGCGGCGCGCTTCCTGTTCGAGCGCCCCTCGCCTTTCTGGGTGGCGCCGAAGCGCGTCGTGTTGCAGCTGGCGGAATAAGTCCACAGCCGCCCTGGGGCGCATTGATAAAGACAGGCCAACGGCCCACATTCGGGCCATGCCAGCTCCCGCAAAATCCAAGACCGCCACGAAGCCGCCGAAAATCGCGCCCGCCAAATCCGCGGCCGCTTCGCCCGCCAGCCGTCCGCTGAAAAAGGGCGACCACGTCTTCCTCGTGGATGGCTCCGGCTACATCTTCCGTGCCTATCACGCAATCAGATTCGAGCCCCGCACGCCTGACGGCACGCATGTGAACGCCGTTTACGGCTTTTGCAGCATGCTCTGGAAGCTGCTCAAGGAAATGAAGCCGGAAGAACGGCCGACGCACCTCGCCGTTGTCTTTGACAAATCCGAGAAGACGTTCCGCACGGAGATGTACAAGGACTACAAGGCACACCGTCCACCTCCGCCGGATGATCTGATCCCGCAGTTTCCCCTCATCCGCGAAGCGGTTCGCGCCTTCGAGATACCGTGCCTCGAGCAGGCCGGCTATGAAGCGGATGATCTTATTGCGACCTACGCGCGGATCGCCTGCGAGGCCGGCGCAACCGCCACGATCGTGTCGTCCGACAAGGATCTCATGCAGCTCGTGAACGACTGCGTGATTATGTACGACACCATGAAGGATGTGCGGATCGGCATCCCCCAGGTTGTTGAGAAATTCGGCGTCCCCCCGGACAAGGTCATCGAGGTCCAGGCGCTGATCGGCGACACATCCGACAACGTGCCGGGTGTCCCCGGCATCGGCGTGAAGACTGCTGCCCAGCTGATCGGCGAATACGGCAATCTCGAAACGCTGCTCAAGCGCGCCAGCGAAATCAAACAGGACAAGCGCCGTCAGGCACTCATCGACAATGCCGAGGCTGCGCGCATTTCCAAGAAGCTCGTGACGCTTGACGATCACGTGCCGCTTGAAGTGCCTGTCGAAAACCTCGGCGTGCACGAGCCGGACTACAGGACGCTGATCGCATTCCTCAAGTCGATGGGATTCAAGACGTTGACGCAGCGGGTGGCTGAGAAAAGCGGAATTGACGCCGCGCAGGTGGATGGCGACAGCGCCACTTCCACCTCGGTTGCAAAGCCAAGTGCCGTCTCGCCTGCTCCTTCGAGCCGTACGGCAGGACAAGGTCAACTGGCGCTCGATGTTCCGGCGCCACGCAAGGCCTCAGCAGCGAGTGCGAGCACGCCCGAACTTACGCCGACCTCGCTCACCGAACGCCGCCTGCGAGCATTGCGCGAGGCAAAACTCGATTTCGCAAAATATGAAACCATCGAAACGTCCGACCGGTTGCAACACTGGATTGCGCGCGCGCACGAGACCGGACTGCTCGCTCTCAAAACGGAGACCAGCAGCCTTGATCCGATGCAGACATCGCTCTGCGGGCTGGCCATCGCAGTAGCCCCAAATGAAGCGGCCTACCTGCCGCTCGGCCATCGCGAGGCGAACGAGGGCGAGATGTCCGGCCTGTTCGCAGCCAAGCTTTGCGCTGGACAGATTCCTGAGCGCGAAGCACTGGACGCCTTTAAGCCGGTCCTCGAAGACGCAAGCATTGTCAAGATTGGACATGACATAAAGCGTGACTGGCTGGTGCTGGCCTGCCGCGGCGTTCGTCTCGGCGCGACCGATGACACGATGCTGATGTCCTACGTGCTTGATGCGGGCAAAGGCGCTCATGACATGGACAGCGTCGTCACGCGTTACTTCGGCCGCAGCCCGTCGCGCTTCACCGACGTAAAGAGCAAGGACAAGGCACTATTTACGCCGGAGGCGACGCCGATCGCGCGAACCGCCGCCTATGCCGCCGAAGACGCGGACATCACGTTGCGCCTGTGGCAGGCCTTGAAACCGCGTATGGCCGCCGAGAAGGTTGTCAGCGTGTATGAAACGCTGGAACGCCCGATGCCGCGAGTTCTCGCCTGCATGGAAGAACGTGGCATATCGGTCGATCCCGCCGTGCTCTCGCAACTGTCGAACGAATTCGGCAAAAAGCAGGCGGCACTGGAGCAGGAGATCAACAAGGTCGCCGGAACGCAGGTCAATCCCGGCAGCCCGAAGCAACTGGGCGACATTCTCTTCGGACAGATGGGCCTGCCAGGTGGCACCAAGACGAAGACCGGTCAATGGTCGACCGGCGCGCGAGCGCTCGAGGATTTGGCCGAACAAGGGCACAAGCTGCCGCAGGTCATCCTTGACTGGCGCCAGGTTTCGAAGCTGCGCTCTACCTACACCGAGGCCCTGCCCGCCTACGTGAATTCGAGGACTCAGCGCGTACACACAAGCTACGCGTTGGCGGCTACCTCTACCGGGCGTTTGTCGTCGTCCGAGCCCAACCTTCAAAATATCCCGATTCGCACAGAGGACGGCCGCAAGATCCGCCGTGCATTCGTCGCCTCACCCGGCACGAAGCTCGTTTCCGCCGATTATTCCCAAATCGAGCTGCGGCTACTATCGGAAGTCGCCGACGTTCCGGCGCTGCGTAAGGCATTCCAGGATGGCGTCGACATCCATGCCATGACCGCCTCTGAAATGTTCGGTGTACCTGTCAAAGATATGCCAGGCGAGGTGCGCAGGCGCGCGAAAGCAATCAATTTCGGAATTATCTACGGCATCTCGGCCTTCGGCCTCGCTGCACAGCTCGGCATCGACTCGAAAGAGGCAGGCGTTTACATCAAGAAATATTTTGAGCGATTTCCGGGTATCCGCGACTATATGGACGAGACCCGCGAGTACTGTCGCGAGCACGGCTACGTGCTCACGCTGTTTGGCCGCAAGTGCCACTATCCCGACATCAAAGCGAGCAATCCGTCGATCCGCTCCTTTAATGAGCGGGCGGCGATCAATGCTCGCCTTCAGGGATCCGCCGCCGACATTATTCGCCGCGCAATGATACGCATCGAACCCGAGCTCAGGAAAGACAAGCTAAACGCGCAGATGCTCCTGCAGGTGCATGACGAGCTCATCTTCGAAGTGCCGGAAAACGAGGTCGAGCGGACGCTCCCGATCATAAAAAGCGTGATGCAAAGCGCTCCCGATCCGGCAGTGGCATTGCACGTACCTCTGCAGGTCGATGCGCGCGCCGCCGACAATTGGGACGAAGCGCATTGAAAACTCCGGCCGCGTCGGCTCTGCTGCTTATCTTGCTGGCGCAACCTGCTCATGCCGCCTTCGGCCTGGATGGCGCCGCCATGAGCTGGCCCTGGGCGCTGCCTTTCGTCGGCATACTCCTGTCGATCGCGACCGGCCCACTACTGTTTCCGAAATTCTGGCACGCGCATTACGGCAAGATCGCCGCTCTTTGGGCGGCATTAACTTTGGCGCCGCTGGCGATCGTGTTCGGCCCCGCTGCTGCTCTTGCCGCTTTCGTGCATGCAGTACTGGCCGAATATATGAGCTTCATTGTCCTGCTATTCGCGCTTTATGTGGTAGCGGGCGGAATCCTGATTACAGGCAGCCTGCGGGGCACACCCCGGTCCAATGCTGGCATTCTCGCGCTCGGTACGACCATCGCGAGCATCGTGGGCACGACCGGTGCTGCCATGATCCTGGTGCGGCCACTGATCCGCGCCAATGCTGCGCGCCGACACAATGCGCATGTAGTGGTTTTCTTCATTATCCTGGTCGCCAATATCGGCGGCGCCCTTTCGCCGCTCGGTGACCCGCCGCTATTCGTCGGCTTTCTGCGTGGCGTCGATTTTTTCTGGCCCGCCAGGCACCTTTTATTTGAAACTCTGCTTATAGCCGCGCTGGTGCTGACCATATTCGTCGCGGTGGATTCTTGGTTTTTCCGCGGCGACCGCCCGAAGCCGGCCGGCACTGGGCCGCTGCGACTGCACGGATTGGTCAACCTGCCACTGATTGCAGCCATCGTCGGCGCCATTTTGCTCTCGGCTGCCTGGAGGCCCGGTATATCGCTGACAATCTACGGCACCGCCGTGGAATTACAAAACCTTGTACGGGACATCGCACTTATCGCCATTGCATTTCTTTCGCTCTGGCTCACTCCGCACGAGCACCGTGCCGTCAACGACTTTACCTGGGAGCCGATCCGCGAGGTCGCCAAGCTCTTTGCCGGAATTTTCATTTGCATCATTCCGGTCCTGACGGCGCTGGATGCGGGCCCTGACGGGTCGTTGGCCTGGCTGCTTGCCGCCGTCACCACCCACGACGGCGCCCCGCACGATATCGCCTATTTCTGGCT
>DATISB010000043.1:0-13262 GCA_035469145.1 Pseudolabrys sp. | reverse complement strand
ACAGCCCAGACGCGAGGATTTTCGTCTTCAGAGCGGCAATATCCTGCTCCCCGATCAGCGGATGATCCACAGCGGGGATCGGGTCTTGCCAGGGCAGCTGCTCCTTCGGAACGAGCGGGCCGAGATAACGCACGATCGGGCCCATGTCGCGGTGCGTCAGCTTAAACCACGCCCGGGCAAACGCGTCTGCGAACTGATCCGGATTCTCGTAGAAGCGCCTTGAAATCTTTTCGTAAGCAGGGTCGATCCGCAAGGCGAGGTCAGTGGTCAGCATGGATGGCGTGTGACGCTTTGACGGGTCGTGTGCATCCGGCACCGTGCCGGCGCCTGCGTCATGCTTCGGCTTCCACTGATGCGCACCGGCCGGGCTCTTGGTCAGCTCCCATTCGTAGCCGAACAGGTTCCAGAAGAAGTTGTTGCTCCACTTCGTTGGCGTCGTGGTCCAGATAACTTCGAGTCCGCTACCGATCGTGTCGTCGCCTTTGCCGCTTCCATAGGTATTTTTCCAGCCGAGACCTTGCTGCTCGATGGAGGCGGCTTCGGGCTCGGGGCCGACATACTTGCTCGGATCGGCAGCGCCGTGGGTCTTGCCGAATGTGTGTCCGCCGGCGATGAGCGCGACGGTCTCCTCGTCGTTCATCGCCATGCGCGCGAACGTCTCGCGGATATCGCGCGCCGCAGCGACCGGATCCGGCTTGCCATTCGGCCCTTCCGGATTCACGTAGATCAGACCCATCTGCACGGCGGCGAGAGGATTCTGAAGATCACGGTCGCCGGAGTAACGCTCGTCCGCCAGCCACTTGCCTTCGGGGCCCCAGTAAATGTCCTCTTCGGGCTCCCAGACGTCGGCGCGGCCGCCGCCGAAACCGAACGTCTTGAATCCCATCGACTCGAGGGCGACGTTGCCCGTGAGAATCATAAGGTCGGCCCAGGAGATTTTCCGGCCGTACTTCTGCTTGATCGGCCAGAGCAGCCGGCGCGCCTTGTCGAGGTTCACGTTGTCCGGCCAGCTGTTGAGAGGCGCAAAGCGTTGCGTGCCGGTGCCGGCGCCGCCGCGGCCATCGCCGACGCGGTACGTGCCTGCGCTATGCCATGCCATCCGGATGAAGAACGGCCCGTAGTGGCCAAAGTCGGCCGGCCACCACTCCTGCGAGTCCGTCATCAGGGCATGAAGATCCTTGATCACGGCATTCAGGTCGAGGCTCTTGAATTCCTTGGCGTAGTCGAATGCCTCGCCCATCGGATTGGACAGGGTGGAGTGCTGATGGAGAACCTGAAGGTTCATCTGGTTCGGCCACCAGTCCCGGTTGGACCTGACTCCAACAGGCGTGTGCATGACCGGGCACTTGCCGGCGCTGGTGGTCAATGTGGGTTTCTTGGCCATTCTCGTTCCTCCGTTATTGCCGTGCAGATAGCGGGCGCTTGCGGTGCTTGTAAGGGCCGGCGCCGATCAGGTCTAATCGTATTGATTACGGCTATCGATAAGAATATCTTATCAACATGATTACCTTGCGGCAGTTGCGCTATCTGTCCTCGCTCGCCCGCCATCGGCATTTCGGGCGGGCGGCGGCGGACTGCGCGGTGACCCAGCCGGCGCTCTCTATGCAGGTGCGCGAGCTCGAGCGCGAGATCGGCGCCGAACTGGTCGAGCGGCGGGCGGGCGACATCGCGCTCACCGACACCGGGCTAGACGTGGCGCAGCGCGCCGAGCAGATCCTCACCGCCACCCGCGACCTGGTCGATTTCGCCCGCCACCGCGATGTGCTCAGCGGGCGGCTAGCGCTCGGCATCATTCCGACGCTGGCGTCATATATTTTGCCGCGCGTGCTACCGCGGTTGCAGGTGAAATATCCGCAGCTGCGGCTGAAAGTGCGCGAGACGCAGACCAAGACGCTGCTCGACGAACTGAACCGCGGCGAGCTTGACGCCGTGATGCTGGCGCTGCCGGCCGAGGGCGCCGATGTCGAGACGCTGGCGCTGTTTGACGATGCATTCCTGCTGGCGGTGCCGGTGGCGGATGCGCTGCCCACGCGCTCCCGCGTCGGCGTCGAGGACGTCGATCAGCGCCGGCTCATTTTGCTGGAGGAGGGCCATTGCCTGCGCGACCAGGCGCTGGCGTTCTGCGCCACCCCGCGGCGCGATGCGCCGGCCGGCTTAGGGGCCACCTCGCTCGCCACCGTGATGCAGATGGTGGCGAACGGCTACGGCGTGACGCTGCTGCCGGAGGTCGCGATCGATGCTGAGGGGCACGACAAACGAGTGAAACTTTTGCGCTTCAGCGCGCCAGAGCCGGCGCGCACGATTGGCCTCGCCTGGCGTCGTACCCGCGGCAAGGACTTCGAGGCGCTGGCGGAGATCGTCACGCAAGCGCTCGGCGTGGCGCCATCGAAAGGGCGTTCGTCCAAATAAAAAGGGCGGCCGCGAAGGCCGCCCTTAATTCATGTCGTTACAGGCGAAGCAAAGAATTACTCCGCGCCCGCCGCCTGCTGAGGCGCGCCGCCCTCGGCCTTCTGCTTGGCCTCTAAGTCTTCACCGGTGGCCTGATCGACCGCCTTCATGGACAGGCGCACCTTGCCGCGCTCGTCCATGCCCAGTAGCTTGACCTTCACCTTGTCGCCTTCCTTAACCACGTCGGTGACCTTGTTCACGCGATGCGGCGCGAGCTGGCTGATGTGCACCAGGCCGTCCTTGGCGCCGAAGAAGTTCACGAAGGCGCCGAAGTCCATCACCTTGACCACGGTGCCGTCATAAATCGTGCCCGGCTCCGGATCGGAGGCGATCGACTTGATCCACTTAATCGCGGCCTTGATCGACTCGCCGTCGGCGGACGCCACCTTCACCGAACCGTCGTCCTCGATGTTGATCTTGGCGCCGGTCTTCTCGACGATCTCGCGGATCACCTTGCCGCCGGTGCCGATCACTTCCCTGATTTTGTCGGTCGGGATCTTGAACATCTCGATGCGCGGGGCGTGCTCGCCGAGTTCGGCGCGCGCGCTGGTGAGCGCCTTGGCCATCTCGCCGAGGATGTGCAGGCGGCCGTCCTTGGCCTGGCCGAGCGCCACCTTCATGATCTCCTCGGTGATGCCGGCGATCTTGATGTCCATCTGCAGCGAGGTGATGCCGCCATCGGTGCCGGCGACCTTGAAGTCCATATCGCCGAGATGGTCTTCATCGCCGAGGATGTCGGACAGCACGGCAAAGCGTTTGTCCTCGAGAATGAGGCCCATGGCGATGCCGGCGGTCGGCCGCCTGAGCGGCACGCCGGCGTCCATCAGCGCCAGCGACGCGCCGCAAACCGTGGCCATCGAGGACGAACCGTTCGACTCCATGATCTCGGAGACCAGGCGGATGGTATAGGGGAACTCCTCCGCCTTCGGCAGCAGGGGATGGATCGCGCGCCAGGCCAGCTTGCCGTGGCCGATTTCGCGACGTCCGGGGGCCCCGATGCGGCCGGTCTCGCCGACCGAGAACGGTGGGAAGTTGTAATGCAGCAGGAACGTCTCTTTGTACGTCCCTTGCAGCGCGTCGATATACTGCTCGTCTTCGCCGGTGCCGAGCGTCGCCACCACCAGCGCCTGCGTTTCGCCGCGGGTGAACAGCGCCGAACCGTGCGCGCGCGGCAGTACGCCGACTTCCGCCACGATCTGACGCACGGTCTTGAGGTCGCGGCCGTCGATGCGCTTGCTGGTATCGAGAATATTCCAGCGCACGATCTTGGCCTCTAACTCCTTGAACACGCCGGCGACGCGCTGCTTGTCATAAGCCGGTTCGGCGCCTTCCGGGAAGTAATGCGCCATCACCTTGGCCTTGGCGACGGCGACGGCGTCTTGCCGCAGCATCTTCTGCGGAATGGTGTAGGCCGCGCGCAGATCCTTCTCGATCAAGGCGAGCATCGACTTCTCAAGCGCGGCATTGTCCGCCACGATCAACTCGCGCGGCTCCTTGGCCGCCTTTTCGGCGAGCTTGATGATGGCGTCGATCACCGGCTGGAAATGCCGGTGGCCGAACATCACGGCGCCGAGCATGATTTCCTCGGACAGCTCCTTGGCTTCAGATTCCACCATCAGCACTGCGTCGGTGGTGCCGGCCACGACCAGATCGAGCTGGCTCTCGATCATCTCGTCGAGCTGCGGATTGAGCACGTATTCGTTGTTGATGAAGCCGACGCGGGCGCCGCCGATCGGACCCATGAATGGCGCGCCGGATAGCGTGAGCGCGGCCGATGCCGCGACCATGGCGACGATGTCGGGATCGTTTTCCAGATCGTGCGACAATACGGTGATGATGATCTGCGTGTCGCAGCGCCAGCCGTCGGCGAACAGCGGACGGAGCGGGCGGTCGATCAGGCGGGAGGTCAGCGTGTCCTTCTCGGTCGGACCGCGTTCGCGCTTGAAATAGCCACCGGGAATACGGCCGGCCGCGTAGTATTTTTCGGTGTAATTGACGGTGAGCGGTAGGAAGTCGATGCCTTCCTTCGGCGCCTTAGCCGCCACCACGGTGGCAATCACGGTGGTCTCGCCGTAGGTGGCGAGCACGGCGCCGTCGGCTTGGCGCGCTACCCGGCCGGTCTCGAGGACGAGCTTGCGCCCGCCCCAATCGAGTTCAACTCGATGCATATCGAACATTGCGTTTTTCTCTCATGGTTTTCGGCCAGATCCGAATGCCATGAGCAAGACGGCGAGAAACTGCCGCGCGTCACCGTTAAATGCGGGATGCGAACAGCGTCTGGCGATCCTGCCATGGCGTTCAGAACCTTGCCTTGTCGCGGGGCCGAACCTTGTCGGGACCCGCTTGTCGCCGGCAGCGCCATCGCCGCCGGATAATTGAACGAATGCGTCAAACGCATCCGCTCACGGAACGCGCGGGGCGGTTGCGCCCTGCGCGGGTATAAAATTATCGGCGGATGCCGAGCTTCTCGATCAAAGTCTTGTAGCTAGCCTCGTTGGTGCGTCGCAGATAATCGAGCAAGGTACGGCGCTGGCTCACCATCTTGAGCAATCCACGGCGGGAATGATTGTCCTTGACGTGGGTCTTGAAATGCTCGGTGAGGTTATTGATGCGCTCCGACAGGATTGCCACCTGCACTTCGGGCGATCCGGTGTCGCCCGGCTTGTTGGCGAATGCATTGATTACTTCGGCCTTGCGGCCGGTGGTTACCGACATCGGTCATCCTTTCTTCGGTCCGGCGCTGCCGATCAGCCCGGCCAGGTTGAACACGCGCTTGGGGACGATTTCGCCGCGATCCAGTTCGGCAAGAGCCACCAGTTGGCCCGATGCCGTGGCATAGACTGGCCCATGGAAATTGGGTGCGTCCCGTCCGCGCAACAAAACGGCTTGGCCTCTTTGCAGCCTCACCGCATCCGCCCGACTGATGGCCAGCGCCGGGATGTCGTCCAGCGCGGTCTCAACGGGCATGAGAGCGTCGGCGAGGCTAGCCCCGCCGGCCGCGGCTCTATGACACACGGCCTCCAATTGTTCCAGTAAAATCATGGTTTCTTCGCCAAATGGGCCGACCGCGACCCTGCGCAGCGCGCTGACATGGCCGAAACAGCCCAAAGCACGGCCCATGTCGCGGGCCAGCGACCGCACATAGGTGCCCTTGCCACATTCGGCGTGCAGTACCGCGTGATTGGGGTCGGGGCTGGCGATCAGCTCCAGCCGGGCGATCTCGACCGGGCGGGCCTCAAGTTCCACCGCCTCGCCGTCGCGGGCGAGGTCGTAGGCGCGCTCGCCGTCGATCTTGATGGCGGAATAGCGCGGCGGCACCTGCTGGATGGTGCCGGTATAGGACGGCAGCAAAGCGCGGATGGCCTCCGGCGAGGGGCGTTGATCGCTGCTGGCGATGGCGCGGCCTTCGGCGTCGTCGGTGTCCCGTTCCTCGCCCCAGCGCACGGTAAATTGGTAAAGCTTGCGGCCGTCCATCACGAAGGGAACGGTCTTGGTGGCTTCGCCGAGCGCGATCGGGAGGCAGCCGGAGGCGAGCGGGTCGAGGGTGCCGGCGTGGCCGGCCCGCTTGGCCGAGAATAGGCGCTTCACCACGCTGACCGCGTGGGTGGAGGTCATGCCGACCGGCTTGTCGAGCACTAGCCAGCCGTGCACGTCGCGTTTGTCACGCTTGAATTGCTGTTTGCGTGGAAGAGGCTCTGCTGCTCCCTCCCCCGCAAGCGGGGGAGGTGAAGAGAGAGTATTGCTGACCGGATCACTCATCGTGATCGTCCTTTTCGAGATCCTTTTTTACCGCCGGCGAGCGCAGCAGCTTGTCGATGCGCTCGGCTTCCGCGAAGCGTTCGTCGACCCGGAAGCGGATATCGGGTGCGAATTTCAGATTGACGCGGTGGGCGATTTCGCCGCGCAGGAATTTCTTGTGGCGCTCGAAGGCGGCGAGCACCTCGTCGGCGTCGCGGCCGGCGAGCGGCATGATGTAGATGGTCGCCAGCCGCAGGTCGGGGGTCATGCGCACCTCCGGCACGGTGATGAGATGGCCCTCGATCACCGGGTCATGCACGTCGCCGCGCGTGAGCATGTCGGCCATGGCGTGGCGCACCAGTTCGCCGACGCGCAACTGGCGTTGCGAACCTCCGGGCGTGCCGCTGTCGCGGTGACCTTTTTTGCGCGTCATTGCAATCCAATGGCTCTTGTCATGCCAGGGCTTGTGCCGGGCATTCACGTCATGACGGGGAAACGGTGGAACTAGACTTCGCGCGAAACCGTGAGATTTGGACTCACAGGCTGCGTTGAATCGTCTCCACCCGGTAGCATTCGATCACGTCGCCTTGCCGCATGTCCTGGTAGCCCTCAAAGGCCATGCCGCATTCCATGCCGGCGCTGACTTCCTTGGCGTCGTCCTTGAAACGTTTGAGTTGACTGAGCTTGCCTTCGTGGATCACCACGTTGTCGCGGATCAGCCGGACATTGGCACCGCGCTCCACGGTACCGTCGGTGACGCGGCAGCCCGCGATGTTGCCGACCTTGGAGACCTTGAAGATTTCCAGGATCTGCGCATTGCCCAACATGGTCTCGCGCAGCGTCGGCGGGAGCAAGCCGGACATCACCTTTTTCACGTCATCGACGAGATCGTAGATGATGTTGTAGTAGCGGATTTCTATGCCGGCGCGTTCGGCCGCCTCGCGCGCTTCCTTGTTGGCGCGCACGTTGAAGGCGATGATCGGAACGCCGGAGGCTTCCGCCAGGGTCACGTCGGACTCGGAAATACCGCCGACGCCGGCATGCAGCACGCGCGCCGCCACCTCGTCGGTGCCGAGCTTGTCGAGCGCGCCGATGACCGCCTCCAGCGAGCCCTGTACGTCGGCCTTGATCACCAGCGGGAATTCCTTGCGGCCGGAAGTCTTGGCCTGCGCCATCATTTGCTCGAGCGAGCCGCGCATACCGGAGGCGCGCGCGCTGGACTTCTCGCGTTTCTGGCGGGCGCGGTAAGCGGTGACTTCGCGGGCGCGGCCTTCATTCTCGACCACCGCCAGGCGGTCGCCGGCATCGGGCGTGCCGGAGAAACCGAGCACTTCGACCGGCGTCGACGGACCGGCGCTCTCGATCGGCTCGCCGGTGTCGGACACCAGCGCGCGCACGCGGCCCCATTCGGCGCCGGCAACCACCAGATCGCCGACCCGCAGCGTGCCACGCTGGATCAGCACGGTCGCCACCGGGCCGCGGCCGCGGTCGAGCTTGGCTTCGATCACGGTGCCTTCGGCCGGCCGTTCCGGATTGGCCTTGAGATCGAGGATTTCGGCCTGCAACCCGATCATTTCCAGCAGCTTGTCGATATTGGTTTTCTTGGTGGCGGAGACTTCCACATCCACCACGTCGCCGCCCATGGATTCGACCTGAATCTCGTGCTGCAGCAGATCGGTGCGCACACGCTCCGGTTTGGCGTCGGGCTTATCCATCTTGTTGATGGCGACGATGATCGGCACCTTCGCCGCCTTGGCGTGATGGATCGCTTCCACCGTCTGCGGCATCACGCCGTCGTCGGCGGCCACCACCAGCACGACGATGTCGGTGACCTTGGCGCCGCGCGCACGCATGGCGGTAAAGGCGGCATGACCGGGCGTGTCGATGAAGGTGATCTTGGCGCCGGACGGCGCGGTGACCTGATAGGCGCCGATGTGCTGGGTGATGCCGCCGGCTTCGCCGGCCGCCACATTGGTCGAGCGGATGGCGTCGAGCAGCGAGGTCTTGCCGTGGTCGACATGGCCCATGACGGTGACCACCGGCGCGCGCGGCGCCGCTCCCGCCGGCTCGGCGGCGGCGTCGAACAGGCCCTCTTCCACGTCGGCTTCCGACACGCGCCGCACGCTGTGGCCCATTTCCTCGGCGATCAGCTGCGCGGTATCGGCGTCGATCACGTCGTTGATCTGCAGCATCTGTCCCTGCTGCATCAGCAGGCGGATCACGTCGACCGCGCGTTCGGACATGCGGTTGGCGAGATCCGAAATGGTGATCGCGTCCGGGATGGTGACTTCGCGCACGAGCTTTTCCTTCGGCTCGGCGGAAGCCTGCCCCTTGAGCCGTTGGGTGCGGCGGCGGAATGAAGCGACCGAACGCTCGCGCACCTCGTCGGCGCGCAGCGCGGTGACCAGCGTGAGACGGCCGCGTTCCTTGGCAGGCGCGCCACGCGGCGCGGCGGGGCGCGCGGTCGCCGGACGCGCGGCGCCGCCACCGGGGCGGCGCGATGTGCGCGGCGCTTCATCCTCGT
This sequence comes from Pseudolabrys sp., assembly GCA_035469145.1. GTDB lineage: Bacteria > Pseudomonadota > Alphaproteobacteria > Rhizobiales > Xanthobacteraceae > Pseudolabrys. Next base: position 4,552 of record DATISB010000043.1, on the reverse strand, counting down.
CGGCTTCCAGCGCCATACGGCCTGGACCCGGCTTCCTGACTTCATCCTCGCCTAGACGCTTCTTGGCGACTTCGCCGGCCTTGCGCTTGGTCTCCTCGTCGTGCTTGCGGCGCTCGTCCTCCTCGCGCTTGCGCGCATCGGCGGCTTCGCGCTCGGTCTTGTCGACCACTTCGCGGGAGGCTCTGCGGCGCGCCTCTTCCTCGGCGATCTTGCGCTCTTCGGCTTCGCGCACGCGCGAATCCGCCAGCGCATGGGCGCGCGCGACGCGCTCCTCTTCGGTCAAGGTGCGCAGCACCACGCCGGACGGCTTGAGCGCCTCGGCGGACACCGGCGCCGGCGCGGCTTTGGCCTTGGCGGCCGGCTTCCGTGCGGTCTCGACCGGCGCCGGCTCGGCCTTGACCTCGGCCGCTCCGCCGATGCTGCGGCGTTTGACCTTCTCGACCACAACCTGCTTGCTGCGGCCGTGACTGAAACTCTGGCGCACCACGCCCGTCTCGGTGCGCGGCTTGAGCGTCAGCTTGGAGACGCTCAGTTTCTTTTCGCCAGGGGTCTTTGTGTCGCTCATCTACGTATTCTGTCCTCGTGCGCCATCCGTCGGCGCATGCGCGCTAACCAAATCGGGCGAATTTCCGGTCCGAAAGCGCTCTAAGCGCCTGACGCGAGCGAGAAAAGTATCGCTCACGGGGCCGGCAAGCAGGGCTGCATGTACCACATTTGGGCGGTTCAATGCCAAATCCAATTGCGCGCCGGTTAATCCCTCGACGATCGCGATTTCGTGCGATTTTTCCGCTGTTTTGCGCTGCAACGCCGCATCCAGCTTGCGCTTTCCGTCGGCCGCGGCGTCGGCGGCATGGATCAGCGCCAGCAGGTCGTCGCGGCCAATCGCCGCTTCCACCTTGGCGAAACCGCCGACCACCCCTCCTGCTTTACCAGCGATCGCGAGCGCATCGAGCGCGCTGCGCTCCAGCAGCCGCTCGGTGGTCGACGGCAGATCGGCGGCGACCCGCACATTGCGCTTGAAGGTGCGGGCAAACACGTTGCGCTTGATCGCGTCGTCGAGCGCGGCGCGGGTGGCGGTGATCCAGATGCCGCGGCCGGGCAGCTTGCGCTTGATGTCGGGCACCGTTTCGTCGCCGGGGCCGACCACGAAGCGGATCATCTCGTCGACCGGCTTCAGCGTGCGGCTGAGCGCGCAATGCCGCTCCATTCCCGGAACGACTTTCGTCGCTCCGTGGTCGAGCTCGCTATCGTGCGCCGTCGCCAGCATCGTTTCTGCCGTGCTCCCTTACGCTTCCGCTGCAGGAGCTTCGGCCGGCGCCGCTTCGGCTTCCGGAGCGGGCGGCGGCGCCAGCTCCGCCTCGGTCACCCAGCCGGCCTTGAGCCGTGCCTGCATGATTATGGCTTCGGCGTCCTCGCGCGAGACATCGAGGCCGTCAAGGAAGCCGGGCTCATGTTTCGATTCGCCGTCCTTGCGCTCGGTCCAGCCGGTGAGATCGTCGGTGGCGCAACCGGCGAGATCTTCCACGGTCTTCACGCCGTTCTCGCCGAGTGCGACCAGCATCTTGGTGGTGACGCCGGGCACGTCCTTGACCGCGTCTTCGACGCCCAACTCGATGCGCTTGGCATCGAGTTCACCCTCCAGCTTGTCGAGATATTCCTTGGCGCGCTCCTGCAGTTCGCGCGCGGTGTCTTCGTCGAAGCCCTCTATGCCGGCGAGTTCCTTCTGGTCCACCAGCGCGAGTTCCTCGATCGAGCCGAAACCTTCCGAGGCGAGCAGTTGGCCCACAACTTCATCAAGATTGAGCGCCTCGACGAAAATCTTGGTGCGGCTCTCGAATTCGGCCTGGCGGCGCTCGGATTCTTCTTGCTCGGTGAGGATATCGATGTCCCAGCCGGTAAGCTGCGAGGCGAGCCGCACGTTCTGGCCGCGCCGGCCGATGGCGAGCGAAAGCTGCGCATCTGGCACCACCACTTCGATGCGCTCCTTGTCCTCGTCGAGCACGACCTTGGCGACTTCCGCCGGCGCCAGCGCGTTCACCACGAAGGTGGCGATATCCGGCGACCACGGAATGATGTCGATCTTCTCGCCCTGCAATTCGTTCACCACCGCCTGCACGCGCGAACCGCGCATGCCGACGCAGGCGCCGACCGGGTCGACCGAAGAATCGCGCGAGATCACGGCTATCTTGGCGCGCGAGCCGGGATCGCGGGCGACTGCCTTGACCTCAACGATGCTGTCGTAGATTTCCGGCACTTCCTGCGCGAACAGCTTGGCGGTGAATTGCGGATGCGTGCGCGAGAGGAAAATCTGCGGGCCGCGCGGCTCGCGCCGCACGTCGTAGATATAGGCGCGGATGCGGTCGCCGTTGCGGAACACTTCGCGCGGCAGCATTTCGTCGCGCCGCACGATCGCCTCGCCGCGGCCGAGATCGACCACCACGTTGCCGTATTCGACGCGCTTGACGATGCCGTTGACGATGTCGCCGATGCGGTCCTTATACTCGGCGTATTGCCGGTCGCGCTCGGCCTCGCGCACTTTTTGCACGATGACCTGTTTGGCCGATTGCGCGGCGATGCGGCCGTATTCCAGCGGCGGCAAGGGGTCGGCGATCGTGTCGCCGACTTGGGCTGCCGGATGGTGCTTGCGCGCGCCTTCCAGCGTGATCTGATTGGACGGGTTCTCGACCACCTCCACCACCAGCATGTGGCGGGTGAGGCGGAGATCGCCGGTCTTCGGCTCGATCTCGGCATGTACGTCGGTTTCCGCGCCGTAGCGCGAACGCGCCGCCTTGGCGATGGCGTCCTCCATAGCGGCGATGACGATGCCGCGGTCGATCGCCTTCTCGCGGGCCACCGCGTCGGCGATTTGCAATAGTTCGAGCCGGTTGGCGCTGACAGCCATAGCTCAGTCTCCTTGGTTGGTGGTGTGCCCGGCTTGGCCGGACTTAAGCCTACGATGTCGTTCTTCTCGTTTCGCCGCGCGCGCTGCGCGCTCGGCGGCCTTGCCGCGCCGCAAAGCCTCAGTCACCAGTTCGTCGGTGAGCACCAGCTTAGCTTCGCTCATCTCCTCGATCGGAAGCAAAATTTCCGCTGCGCCGCCTGCTTCCGTATCGTCATGGCGAATGCGCGCGGCCTCGCCCTCGGTGCCGATCAGCAGGCCGCGAAAACGCTTGCGCCCGTCGATCGGGATCTCGGTCTCGATCTTGACCAGATGGCCGGCATAGCGATCGAAATCGGATTTGCGCACCAGCGGCCGGTCGATGCCGGGCGAGGAGACTTCCAGCCGGTAGGCCTTATCGATCGGATCGGCCACGTCGAGCACCGGCGACAGCGCGCGCGACACCGTCTCGCAGTCCTCGACCACCATGGTGCCGTCCGGCCGCTCCACCATGATCTGCACGGTGCAGCCGTCGGCGGCCGATACCTTGACCCGCACCAGCCGGTAGCCGAGTTGTTCGATCACCGGCTCGGCGATGGTCGCGACACGGGCGGACAGCCCCGGCTCGACGATCAGCCGTGGTTCAGTCTCGTTCTGGGTGGCGGTTTCAACCGCCTGTCGTGCTTCGCTTGCGGCCATTTTGGTAACAAAAAAGAGCGGGTCCCGGGGGACCCACTCTCAAAACCCGTTCGGTTATGAGGGTGTCTTAACAAGCGGAAATATAGCGATTTCCGGGCTTCATGCAAGAGTGAAGGCGCTTTTTGGCGGCTAACCCTTCCTTCAGAATATGCCCTTAAATTTGCGTAAATCACGGATCGCACGACTTCCACAGGCCGTTTGGCAGGTTTTTGCAATGAACGTTCCCGCCTCGCTGCTTCCCGAATTGGAAGAGGTCGTCCAGCATGGCTCGGCGGAAAAGCGGGCCGAGACCCTGCACCGCATCACCAGCCTTTTTCTCGACGGCGCTCCCAGCTTCAACAAAGAGCATGTCGCGCTGTTCGACGACGTCATCGGCTGCCTGATTGAGGAGATCGAGGTCAAGGCGCTGGCCGAACTGGCGCGCCGGCTCGCGCCGGTGCCGAACGCGCCAACCGGCGTGGTAGTCGCGCTTGCCAGGAACGACGACATCGCCGTCGCCGGCCCGGTGCTCAAGCAGGCTCATATCGGCGATTCGGATCTCAAATATATCGCTGAGACCAAGAGCCAGGCGCATCTGCTGGCGCTGTCCACCCGTTTGGGAATCAACGAGACGTTGTCGGAAGTGCTGGTGCGGCGCGGCGACGGCGAGGTGGCGCGCAGCATCGCCACCAATCGAAAGGCGCGCTTTTCGGAAAATGCGTTCACCACTTTGGTCAAGCGCGCCGAACACGACGGCGTACTGGCCGAGAAGGTCGGGCTGCGCACCGATATTCCGCCCCGGCTGTTCCGCCAGTTGCTGATGCAGGCGAGCGACGTGGTGCAGAAGCGCCTGCTGGCGCAGGCCAAGCCGGATACCCAGGCTGAAATCCGCCGCGTGCTGGCGAAAGTGACCGACGAGGTCGCCGCCAAGGCGGCGCCGCGCAACTACACGGCGGCGCTGGCGGCGGTGCAGGCGTTGCACAAGGAGCGCAAGCT
>DATISB010000042.1:0-9395 GCA_035469145.1 Pseudolabrys sp. | reverse complement strand
GCCGCCGTTACGCCTTATCTCTCGACTTACCGTCGAGGGCGATCGCCCGAGGCCCTGTGCGATCCACCGTATCGACTGACCGGCGGCAATGCCACGCGAGATCTCTTCGCGCTCCTCAAGCCTCAGCGCTGCCGCAGCTCTCCGGCGTGGCGCCGGAGCGATTCCTCCATTGAGCGCCAACACCCGATAGACGCCGCTCTTGTTCCTCCTCTCAAGCGCTCGCGCGATGTCCGCCACACATTGACCGCTCCTCCAGCGCTCCCAGAGCTCAGCCTTCTGCTTCGGCGTGAACCATGTCCGTGCATTCCCCTCCACACGCATACCTCCTCATCTGGCAAGATTAGAAGGTGTTGCGTCGATCGGTTGAACACGCCGCAGAAAGCGGAAATCCCAATCAGGATGGTAATGGCTGCTTCGGGGGAAATAACGGACATCATGCGCTAGCTCTCGAATCCGGGCGGCACGCCGAGCGCGGGATGCGCGAAGGCGGCGGCCTTGAACAGGACGCCCATGCCGGCTTCGCCCTCGCTGATCAGGCGTTTGAGTGCGGCGTCGATGTCGGCCGCCACGTTGACCGCGACCTTGCTCTTGAGCGAGGTGGCGCGCGTCATGATGCCGAGACGGCGCAGAAGTTGCGACTGCGTGACCGGTCCGTAACTGCTGGCGCCCATGGCCTCCACCCCCTTGGCCAGCGCCTGGAAATCCACGTGCGCGGTGAGATCGATGCAGCCCGGCGCGCTCAGCGGATCGGCATAGGCGTGCCGGCCGACCGCCTGCAACGTGTCGCCGATGGCGCTTTGGGCGTGACCATAGTCGATTACCAGCGCGGCGCCGCCGTCGCGCGTGAGGCGCTGACCCAACTCCAGCGCGACATTGTCGGCGCGCCATTCGAAGATCGATGCGTCCGGCGCATTGCGCAGCGGCGGCGGCAGCAGGCGGTCGAATTGCGGGATCGGATCGGGCGCGATCGTGAAAGCGAGATGGCCGGCGGAATCGATTTTGATCTGGCGCTCGTGCCAGCCGTGCTCGCTCTTCACCGCCTGATGGACCGGCAGCGCATCGAAGAATTCGTTGGCAAGAATGAAGACGGGGCCTGGCGGCACGTCGATGAGCGCGGGATGCCAGAATATCGGCATCGACAAAGGCTCAAGCGTGTGCTGCTGCTGCGCCTGCAGCGCCGGGCTGATCTCGACCAGATGGATCACCACGGCATTAAGGAAATCCGGCATGACCTTGGCCGCGCGCAGGGCGTCCTTCATCATAGTGCCGCGGCCGGGCCCGAGTTCGATGATGCGCAGGTTTTCGGGCGAGCCCATCTGTTTCCAGGTCGCGGCCATCCAGAGCCCGATCATCTCGCCGAACATCTGGCTCACTTCCGGCGCGGTGATGAAATCGCCGCGCAGCCCAAGCGGATCGCGCGTAATGTAGTAACCGTGCGCGCTGTCGGCGAGGCAAAGCGTCATGTATTCGGCCACCGGCATCGGGCCGGCCGCCGCGATGCGCCGACGAATCTCGGCTTCCAGCGGCAGGATATCGACCATCAGCGCCCCTGCAGCGCTGGCTGTTTCAGCGCATAAGCGACGAAGCCGAGGCCGGCGAGGAACAGCGGCACCGACAGCAATTGTCCCATGGTCGCGCCGCCCCACAAGAAACCGAGCTGCGCATCGGGCTCACGGAAGAATTCGCAGGCGCTGCGCGCGATGGCGTAGACGCAGGCGAAGCTGCCGACGATCAGGCCCGGCCGCTTCAGCGCGCCCAGCCGCATCAACACGGCCAGCACCGCAAGCAGCAGCAGGCCTTCCAGCGCGGCTTCATAGAGTTGACTCGGATGCCGCGGCAGCGAACCCCCGCCGGGGAACACCATCGCCCAGGGCACGTCGGCCGGGCGGCCCCATAATTCGCCATTGATAAAATTGGCGATGCGCCCGAGCAACAGCCCGATCGGCCCGACCGCGCAGGTGATGTCACCGAGCGACAGGATCGATATGCCGCGGTGACGCGCGAACAGGACCACGGCGACCACGCAGCCGGTGAAGCCGCCGTGGAACGACATGCCACCTTTCCACAGTTGCACGATCTCGACCGGGTGGGCGGCGAAGTGCGGCAGATTGTAGAACAGCACGTAGCCAATGCGGCCGCCGAGAATGATACCGAGCGTCACCCAGAGCACGAAATCGTCGAAGTCGAGGACGGTCATCGGCGCCAAATTCTTTGAAGAATTGCCGCCCCACAGCCGCTGCGAGCGGATCAGGGCGCGGGCATAGACCCAGCCGAGCAGGATGCCGACGATATAGGCCAGCGCATACCAGCGGATGGCGAACGGCCCGAGGTGCACCAGCACCGGATCGAAGGCGGGAAAGGGAATGACGAACAGGGGCATTGCGAATTCCGGTTAGCCGCGGAGGGGATTGGTAGCACGCCGCCTCTTGCGGTGGGATGACCGGATCGCCATTCTTGAGACGAACCGGAGGCGAGACATGACCCAGACCAGTAATCGCGTTTTCGACGAGCTCGCGCGCCTGATGAACGATGCCGCCGGGGTCGCGCAAGGGGTACGCAAGGAATTCGACACTTTGTTCCGCAGCCAGGCTGAACGCATCCTGCGCGACCTCGACGTGGTCCAGCGCGAGGAATTCGAGGCGGTCAAAGAAATGGCCCGTCTGGCGCGCGAGGAAAACGAGGCGCTCAAGGTGCGCATCGAGGCGCTGGAGGGCAAGCCGGCCAAGAAGGGCTCAGGTTCGGCAGCCGAATAGTCATTCCGGGACGCCGCGAAGCGGCGGGCCCGGAATCCATACGCCGCAGCACTAGGCTTATGGATTCCGGGCTCGCGAACTTCGGTCGCGCCCCGGAATGACATGAATGGGCGGCCTTTCTTGCCCTTTGCGAGGCGCGCCGCTATAAACCCGCGCGACACGCGGCCCCCGGCACCCCTGGAGGCATGCCGCGTTCGCAGGCGGCGAAAAAAGCCGCCTTTTCCATTGGCTTAGATGAGGGTTTCAAAATGGCGACCGTCCTGGAATTAAAGGCGACGGTGCGTCCGAAAGGCGGCAAGGGGGCCGCTCGGGCTGCACGTCGCTCCGGCCATGTGCCGGGCGTTATTTACGGTGAGAACAAGCCCCCGCAGATGGTCCTGATGGACCATACAGAGTTGAGCCGGCGCATCTATGCCGGCCGCTTCCTCACCACGCTCTTCCACATCGATGTGGACGGCACCAAGCATCGCGTTATCCCGCGCGACTTCCAGCTCGATCCTGTGAAGGATCTGCCGATGCACGTGGACTTCCTCCGCGTCTCGGAAGGCGCCGTCATCCGCGTCAACGTCGCGGTAAAGGTGCTCAATACCGACCAGTCGCCCGGCGTGAAGCGCGGCGGCGCGGTCAACATCGTCACCCACACCATCGAGGTGATGTGCCCGGTCGAGACCATCCCGGAATCGATCGAGGTCGATATTTCCGAACTCGACATCAACCATTCCAAGCATCTCAGCGAGATAACGCTGCCGCCGAACGTGCGGGTGATCGCCCATGGTGACATCACGCTGGTCACGGTGGTGCCGCCGTCCGGCTACGCGGAAGAAATGAAGGCCGCCGCCGAAGCGGCTGCTGCCGCTGCTGCGGCTGCCGCCGCCGCCGCTGCCGCGGGCGCGGTGCCCGGCGCCGAAGGTGCGGTTCCCGGTGCAGCGCCTGGCGCCGCGCCCGGTGCAGCGCCCGGTACCGCTCCGGCCGCGGCCGGTGCACCCGCCGCTGCCGCCGCCGCGCCGGCGAAGTCCGACAAGAAGTGAGGCGGCGCCTAGCGCCCCTCACTACTTTTTTACGAGCCGCTCCGAAACGGCAACGCCGGTGATGCCATGCTGCTTTTCGTCGGCCTCGGCAATCCGGGCGAACGCTACGTCGGCAACCGGCACAATATTGGCTTTATGGCGGTGCAGGCGATCGCCAAGCGCCACGGCATCGCGCCCTGGCGGAGGCGCTTCCAGGGCGTGGCGGTGGAAGGCGCGATCGGGGCTGAGAAAGTTCTGCTGCTGCTGCCCGGCACGTTCATGAACGAGTCGGGGCGCGCAGTGGCGGAAGCGGCGCATTTCTACAAACTCGAGGCCGGCCACGTCGTGGTGTTCCACGATGAGGCCGAACTGCCGCCCGGCAAGGTGCGGTTGAAGATCGGCGGCGGCAATGCAGGCCACAATGGCTTGCGTTCGATCTCCGAGTATATCGGCAACGACTATCGCCGCGTGCGCTTGGGCGTCGGCCATCCCGGCGACAAGGACATGTTGGAATCCTACGTGTTGCAGGATTTTGCCAAGAGCGAACGGCCCTGGGTGGAGGCGCTATGCGATATCGTCGCCGACAACGCCGCGTTGCTGGTCGAGGGCAAGGATTCGACTTTCCAGAACAAGGTGCATCTCGCCATGGATGCCAAGGGCTTTGGCGGCGCGGACGAGTCAGACATCGACGAATGACACCATAACGACGCGGACCATTTCATGGGATTCAAATGCGGCATCGTCGGTCTGCCGAATGTCGGCAAGTCGACGCTCTTCAATGCGCTCACGCAGACCGCGGCGGCGCAGGCAGCCAATTATCCGTTCTGCACCATCGAGCCGAATGTCGGCGAGATCGCGGTGCCGGATCCGCGCCTGGACAAGCTCGCGGTGCTGGGCAAGTCCGAGCAGATCGTTCCGACTCGCATCACCTTTGTCGATATCGCCGGCCTGGTACGCGGCGCCTCGAAGGGCGAGGGGCTCGGTAACCAATTTCTTGCCACCATCCGCGAGGTCGACGCCATCGTGCATGTGGTGCGCTGCTTCGAGGACAGTGACGTCACCCATGTGGAAGGCAAGATCGATCCGATCGCCGATATCGACACGGTCGAAACCGAGCTGATGCTGGCCGATCTCGAATCTCTGGAAAAGCGCGTCGATGCGCTGGAGAAAAAGGCCAAAGGCACCGGCGAGGACGCCAAGCTGGCCAAGGAAATGCTCGATCTGGTCACGCGCTCGCTCGTGCTGCTGCGCGAGGGCAAGCCGGCGCGTCTGGTCGCGCGCAAGCCTGAGGAGGAAAAACTATTCCATTCGCTCGGCCTGCTCACCTCGGCGCCCGTACTCTACGCCTGCAATGTCGAAGAGGCGTCCGCCGCGACCGGCAACGAATTTTCCCGCAAAGTTGAGCAACGGGCCAAGAAAGAGGGCGCCGTCGCGGTGGTGATTTCGGCCAAGATCGAGTCGGAGATCGCGACGCTGCCGCCGGCCGAGCGCGCGGAGTTTCTTGCGGCCGTAGGCTTGCAGGAAACCGGGCTCGATCGCCTGATCCGCGCCGGCTATGTGCTCTTGCATCTGGTGACCTACTTCACCGTCGGGCCGAAGGAGACCAAGGCCTGGACCATCACCCAGGGCACTAAGGCGCCGCAGGCCGCCGGCGTGATCCATTCGGATTTCGAGCGCGGCTTCATCCGCTCTGAGACCATCGGCTATGATGACTATATCGCCGGCGGCGGCGAAGCCGGCGCGCGCGATGCCGGCAAGATGCGTTTGGAAGGCAAGGACTACGTGGTCGCCGACGGCGACGTGCTGCATTTCCGTTTTGCGACGTGATATTTCTTCTGTCATTCCGGGGCGCCGCAACGCGGCGTACCCGGAATCCATAACCCCGGCGCTGCGGAGTATGGATGCCGGGCCCGCGAGCTTCGCTCGCGTCACGGAATGACGTAGGAAGCGGAAATGCCAAAACTACATTGGGAAGACTTCCAACCCGGCGCGGTCGCCGTTTATGGCCCGCGGCTGGTCACGCGCGAGGAGATCGTCGCTTTTGCCGCCGAGTTTGATCCGCAGCCGATGCATCTCGACGAGGCGGCGGCGAGCGCCACCATGCTCGGAGGCTTGGGCGCCTCGGGCTGGCATACCTGCTGCCTGCTGATGCGCATCATCGCCGACGGCTTCGTGCTCGATTCCAGCTCTATGGGCTCGCCCGGCATCGAAGAGGTGCGCTGGCTCAAGTCGCTGCGGCCGGGCACGCAGATCCGCGTGCGCGCGACCGTGCTGGAAAGCCGTCCCTCCAAGAGCCGGCCGGACATGGGCCTGACAAAATTCCGCTATGAGGTGCTCGACGAGGCCGGAAGCGTACTGACCACCATGGTCACGACCGCGATGTTGGGCCGCCGTGAGCCGGAGGCACGGCCGTGAAATATTTCGAGGACATCCGCGTCGGCGACGTGTTCGAGGTCGGCCACTACACCTTCACCGACGACAACATTAAGGCGTTCGCCATGCGCTTCGATCCGCAACCGTTCCATGTCGATGAGGCGGCGGCGGAGCGCTCGCATTTCGGCGCGCTGGTCGCCTCCGGTTGGCATACCGCGGTGGTCTGGATGCGGCTGATGATTGATTACCGCCGCCGCATGGACGAGGCGATGCGCGCGCGCGGCGAGCCGGTCGCCGGCATCGGCCCGGCGCTCGGCTTTCGCGAGCTCAAATGGCTCAAGCCGGTCTATGTCGGCGACACCATCGCGTATAAAAGCGAAGTGATCGAGACGCGTCCGTCCGAAAGCCGCCCGCACGCCGGGCTGATGACGTTTCGCTCGACCGGCGTCAACCAGAACGGCGAACCGGTGATCACGCTGGTGAGCATCACCTTTGTCGAGCGGCGCCGGGAGACGCCATGACCGCATCGGCCGATCGCGCGCACAGCAAAGCCGAGGAGCGGCGCGCGCTCGGCGTGGCCTGCGGCGCGCATGCGCTGCATGACGGCTATACCGACCTAATCTACATCATGCTGCCGATCTGGCAGCACGAATTCGGCCTCGGCTTTGCCGCCCTCGGGCTGATGAAAACGGTGTTCTCGGGCACGCTCGCGGGTTTTCAGATTCCCTCGGGCTACCTGGCAGAGCGGTTCGGCGCGCCCATCGTGCTCGCGCTCGGCACCGCGCTCGCCGGCTTCGGCTATTGCCTCGCTGGCTTCAGCAGCAGTGTCGCCGCGCTGGTGGCCGCGCTGTTCGTGGCCGGGCTCGGCGCCAGCACGCAGCATCCGCTGGCGTCATCGCTGATCGCGCATGTTTTCGCCGGCGTGCGCTCGCTGAAAGCGCTCGGCACCTACAATTTTGCCGGCGACATCGGCAAGATGACGTTGCCGGCGGCAGCATCTTTGCTGTTCGTGCTGTTGCCCTGGCACGAGGCGCTGCTGCTGTTGGGCGGCCTCGGCGTGCTGGCGGCGATCGCCATCTTCGTGCTGATCCCGCGTTTTGCCGCCGCGGCGGCGGCGCCGCGCAAAAACGACGCCAGCGCCGGTGCTGGCTCGCGGCTGAGCCAGTTCGGCTTTCCGCTGCTGCTGTCGGTCGGCGTGATCGACAGCGCCACCCGCATGGCCTTCCTGACGTACCTGCCATTCGTGCTCACGGCAAAAGGGGCAAACCTGCCGAACATCGGCATGGCGCTCACTTTGGTGTTCGCCGGCGGGGCGGCCGGCAAGCTCGTGTGCGCCTTCATCGGCGCGCGCATCGGCGCGGTGGCGACGGTGTGGCTGACCGAGGCGGTGACCGCGCTCGGCATCGTCGCGCTGCTGCCGCTGTCGCTCGAGGCGGCGCTGCTGCTGCTGCCGCTGGTCGGCGTCGTGCTCAACGGCACCTCGTCGGTGCTCTATGGCTCGGTGCCCGATCTGGTCGCGCCGGCGCGGCGCCAGAGCGCCTTCGGCATCTTTTATACCGGCACCATCGGCGCCGGCGCGGTGTCGCCGGCGCTCTATGGATTGCTCGGCGACGCGGTCGGTGTGCCGTCGGCGCTGATGGTGGTTGCCGCGGTCGTGCTGCTGACGCTGCCGATCACGCTGGCGCTGCGGCCGGCGCTGGCGGCGCATCCCTCCACAAGCTAGCACTACTTTGCAGATTTTGAGCGACGTGGGATTCTCAAATCAGTTTTTCTGTGACTCATGGGTGGTCGGCTTTTGGAGGGGCCGACCATGGTTGGCAAGACGAAGTCCCAGTCATGCTGGGGTTGCGGTTGTTTCTTCCCCAGAGTTGGACGAGCGATCGCGCTCGGTTAAAGCGAGCGGGCGTTCGGATAGCCAGTGACGATCACCACCTCGCTCTCCGGCCATTTCTGTTTGATGGTGCGCAGTACCGACAGGCCGTCCTGGCCGAGCATGCGCATAGCAACACGACGTCGAACGGGTTCTGTTCCATCGTCTGCAGCGCCTCTTCACCATCGCAGGCAGCAGCAACTTGGCACAATGTGCTCTCCAGCGAACGCAGGTAGCTTCGCCGCACCACGTCGTCGTCATCGACGATGAGAATTCTGTTTTTGTCGGTCATCTTTACCACCAAGCTTGCAGTCATGTTAGCGCTGTCTATTCGGCAAGCGCCATGCCACAGCTCGGGCCGCCGCATTTTTTACTGTAATTACAATTGCTTGGTGAAGTGAACGAGACGCGCGGCCGGCATTCGGCGCGGCCCGTAGTATATTTTTTCTATACAGTTTTCGCGGCGATGCGAGAAAAAGCTTTGCGATTTCAAGTCGGTGCGCCGGCCGGGCACTGCATAGATTCCTTATCGGGATTTTGCCTTGTTTTTTCGGCAGCTCTTGGCAGTGTCAAAAAAGATGCATAAGCGTGCAGGTGAGCCATGCAGCTTTTCACGACCGCCGAAGCCGCCAGCTATCTCCGCCTCAAGGAACGCAAGATCTACGAAATGGTGGCCGAGGGGACGGTACCCTGCACCAAGGTCACTGGCCGCTGGCTGTTCCCTAAGGCCGATCTCGACCATTGGCTGGCCTCCAGCGTTACACGGCCCGAAGGCATGACCCGACCGAAGCCGGCGCCAATCATCGGCGGCAGCCACGACCCGCTGCTGGAGTGGGCATTGCGGGAGAGCGGCTCGGGGCTCGCCACGCTCGCGGTCGGCAGCGAAGCCGGGTTCAACCGCTTCATCGCCGGCGAGACCATCGCCGCCGCCCTGCACCTGCATGCCTTAAAAGACCCGGAAGCCGATGCCAACGTCGCCGCCATTAGCGGCCGCAGCGATTTGCAGAATGCGGTGATGATCGCGTTCTGCCGCCGCGAGCAGGGCTTGCTGCTGGCGCCCGGCAATCCGCTCAAGATCCGCGCCATCGAAGACGTGATCGCCAAGCGCGCGCGCATCGCCATACGTCCGAAAGGCGCCGGCGCGCAATTGCTGCTGCTATCGCTTCTGCACCGGGCGAAAGCCGCGCCCGATGCGCTCGTCTCCGTCCGCCCGGTCTGCCCGACCGGTCCCGATATCGCGCAGGCGATTCGCGCTGGCCGCGCCGATACCGGCATCGCCACCCGCTCGGTGGCCAATTCCGCCGGGCTCGATTTCATTTCGCTCGTCTGGGAGCCGTTCGACCTGCTGATGCGCCAGCGCGATTATTTTCATCCGCCGTTGCAGACGCTGAT
>DATISB010000041.1:0-51756 GCA_035469145.1 Pseudolabrys sp. | reverse complement strand
CCACCGCAGGGTGACGGCCCGCGACTCAGCACGTCATCCTTCGAGGCTCACTTCGCTCGCACCTCAGGATGACAGCGCACGCTGCCGCTTAAGTTGGCTTGCGAACCACAGCGCGAGCGCCAGCAGCACGACCGCCGCGGCCAGAAACAGCGGCACCGCCGTGAGACGGTCGAACACCACGCCGCCAGCGGCGACGCCCGCGGTCTGCCCGAGATAGAGCGCGGAGGAAAAGATCGCAACCGCGGTGCCGCGCGCTTCTGGCGTCATCTGGGTGGCGTTGGTCTGCAGCGTGTTGTGCAGCATGTAGAAGCCGAGCCCGATGGTGAGGATGGCGGCGGGCGCGATCCAGTAATGCGGCTCGAACGCCAGCGTGACATAGGCGAGCGCCAGCAGCGCGCCGCCGCCGGCGGCTAGGCCGGTCTGGCCGAAGCGGTTGACCAGCACGCGCACCGACAGGCTGTAGATCAAGCCGCCGATCGCGAAGGCGCCGACGAACAGGCCGACCAGCGTGAAGCCGACGCCAAAGCGCAAATGCAGATCGGCGCCGACATAGGTAAAGGCGCCGAACATGGCAGCGCTTTCGATGAAGGCGATGATGATCACCGCGCGCGCCCAGGGCGAGCGCAGCACGGCGGAATAGTCGGCGATAAAGCCGCGCCCACGATGCTGCGGCGTGGCGTTCGCATGAGTGATCGGGTTGCGCCACAACTCGTAGAACAGGCCGAGCGTAGCGGCCGCGAGCACCGTGGCGAGAATGAAGAACACATTGCGCCAGCCGAAATAGTCGCCGAGCACGCCGCCGGCAGCCTGGCCGAACAATTGCCCGAGGATCTGCCCGGACAGGAAGCGGCCGATCACCTGCTGGCGGCGGTCGTAGGGGATCGCGTCGCCCACGAAGGCGAGCGCGAACGGAATGATCCAGCCGGTTGCCAACCCGCAGGCGAGCCGCGCCGCCACTAGCACCGGCAGCGATGGCGCCAGCCCGCAGGCCACCACCATCGCGGTCGATCCGGCGGCGGCGATGGAAACGCAGAGATATTTGCCGAAGCGGTCGCCGATCGGGCCGATCACCAGTTGCACCGAGCCGTGCGCCAGCAGATAGGCGGTGACCACGATCGAGGTCGCGCCAACGCTGACATTGAGGTCGGCGGCGATCTGCGGCAGCAGCGAATCGGTGACCCGCACCATGGCCTGGGCGGCGAAGGAGGCGAGCGCCAGAAGCGTAATAGCGCTAATGGCGCTGCCGCTCGTTTGGGGTTGATCTGCCGGCAAAGTTGACTCTTCGTAGTGTGGCGGGCTTTCTACCGCGCCACAGGCCGCTGACAAAACAACAATGATCGATAAGACCTATCAGCCCTCCGAGGTCGAGGGCCGCATTTACCGGACGTGGGAAGCGACGGGCGCCTTCCGCGCCGGTGGACCTGCGCGCGTGGGCGCGCAGCCGTACTCTATCGTCATTCCGCCGCCCAACGTCACCGGCTCATTGCATATGGGCCATGCGCTCAACAACACGCTGCAGGACGTGCTGTGCCGGTTCGAGCGCATGCGCGGCAAGGACGTGCTCTGGCAGCCGGGCACCGACCATGCTGGCATTGCGACGCAGATGGTGGTCGAGCGGCAATTGATGGAGCGCCAACAGCCCGGTCGGCGCGAAATGGGGCGCGAGGCGTTCCTCAAGCGCGTGTGGAAATGGAAAGCCGAGAGCGGCGGCACCATCGTCAACCAGTTGAAGCGGCTGGGCGCGTCCTGCGACTGGTCGCGCGAGCGCTTCACCATGGACGAAGGGCTCTCGCGCGCGGTGCTCAAGGTGTTCGTCGCGCTCTATCGCGAAGGCCTGATCTACAAAGACAAGCGGCTGGTCAACTGGGACCCCAAGCTGCTGACCGCGATCTCCGATTTGGAAGTTGTGCAGGTCGAGACCAAGGGGCACCTCTGGCACCTACGTTATCCGATCGAAGGCAAGACGTTCAACGCCGAGGACCCATCGACATTTATCGTCGTCGCCACCACGCGGCCGGAGACCATGCTGGGCGATACCGCGGTGGCGGTGCATCCGGACGACGAGCGCTACAAGAAGCTGGTTGGCAAGAATGTGATCTTGCCGCTAGTCGGTCGGCGCATTCCGATCATTGCCGACGAATATTCCGATCCCGAGAAGGGCTCGGGCGCGGTGAAAATCACGCCGGCGCACGACTTTAATGATTTTGAGGTCGGTAAGCGGCACGCCCGGCCGATCATCAATATATTCGACCAACAGGCCCGGCTCTTACCGAAATTCGATGTTGCGACTGTCACTGGTACGGACAAAGTCCAAATTGGTCACCTAAGGGCTGTTGAAATCAATGACCCCCCAGGCGAGGTCGGATACGGTGACCTACCGGAAGGCCTTGCGGGACTCGACCGCTTCGCGGCGCGCAAACAAATTGTTGCGCGTTTGGAAGAGAAGAACTTGGTCGAGAAGACCGAGCCGCACACCAATGTCGTCCCGCACGGCGACCGCTCGAACGTGGTGATCGAGCCGTTCCTCACCGACCAATGGTACGTCAACGCCAAGAAATTGGCCGAACCGGCGATCGCCGCCGTGCGCGAAGGCAAGACCAATTTCGTGCCGAAGAATTGGGAGAAGACCTATTTCGAATGGATGGAAAAAATCCAGCCCTGGTGCATCTCACGACAATTATGGTGGGGCCATCAAATTCCGGCTTGGTATGGGCCGGACGGAAAAGCGTTTGTCGCATTCACAGAGGCCGAGGCACAAAGCGATGCCGATATGCATTACGGCAAGAAAACCGCGCTCACACGCGACGAGGATGTGCTCGACACCTGGTTTTCCTCGGCGCTTTGGCCGTTCTCGACGCTGGGCTGGCCGGACGAAACGCCCGAGCTCAAGCGCTTCTATCCGACCAGCGCACTGGTCACGGGCTTCGACATCATCTTCTTCTGGGTTGCCCGCATGATGATGATGGGTCTCCACTTCATGAAGGAGATCCCGTTCCACGACGTCTACATCCACGCGCTGGTGCGCGACGCCTCCGGCGCCAAGATGTCGAAGTCGAAGGGCAATGTCATCGATCCACTGGCGCTGATCGACGATTATGGCGCCGATGCATTGCGCTTTACGCTCGCCGCCATGGCGGCGCAGGGCCGCGACATCAAGCTCTCGACCCAGCGCGTCGAGGGCTACCGCAATTTCGCGACCAAGCTGTGGAACGCCGCGCGCTTCGCCGAGATGAACGGTTGCGCGACGGCGGCGGGCTTCGATCCGAAGACGACGAAGGAGACGATCAACCAGTGGATCATCACGCAATTCAGCAACACGCTTGCGCAGGTTGAGCTTGCGCTGGCGGATTACCGGTTCAACGACGCGGCAAATCGCATCTACCAATTTGTCTGGAATTTCTATTGCGACTGGTATTTGGAATTCACCAAACCGGTTCTTCTTGGCGGCGACAGCGTCACAAAGCAAGAAACGCAGGCAACCACCGCCTACGTTCGCGATGAGATGTTGAAGCTGCTGCACCCGTTCATGCCGTTTATCACGGAAGAGCTGTGGCAGGTAACGGCAACGGCTCCGCGGCAATCTTTGCTTGCGCTTGCCGATTGGCCGGACAAGGGGCCGGTCTTTGCCGAGGCCAACGAAGAAGTCGCCTGGGTCATCGAACTGATTACCGCCATCCGCTCGGTGCGCGCGGAAATGAACATCACAGCCGCGATCCCCTTGGTGCTGGCCGGCGCGTCGAAAGAGACGCAAGCGCGCGCCGAGCGCTGGGCGGAATTTATCAAGCGGCTGGCGCGCGTGTCGGAGATTTCGTCGGCCGCAAGCGCTCCGCAGGGCTCGGTGCAGCTCGTCGTGCGCGGCGAGGTGGCGGCGCTGCCGCTCCAGGGCGTGATCGATCTCGCCGCCGAGTGCGCGCGGCTGGCCAAGGAAATGACCAAGGCCGATGCCGACATCGCGCGCGTCGATGCCAAGCTCGGCAATGCCAATTTCGTCTCGCGAGCGCCGGAAGAGGTGGTCGAGGAAGAAAAAGAAAAGCGCGAAGAGGCGCTCGCGCGTAAAGCGAAAGTCGCGGAGGCGCTGGAGCGGCTCAAGGGCGCGACATGATCGACCCCAACAACCGCCCGGGCGGGCCGAATTTGATTCTGACCGCCAAGAGCGCCAACAAAATTCAGTTCTTCGACGCCATGACGCTGGCGAAAACCGGCGAAATTGACATGCCGGCGTCCACCCATGAGATGATCCGCTCGCCGGATGGCTGCAAGATTTACGCTTCGGTCTATGGCGGCGGCATTTTCGGCAATAACAAGGACCCCGACCGCCGCATCGCGGTCATCGATCTCGCGTCGAAAAAGCTCGAACGTACGATCGATGTGGGCGACAATCTCGCGCCGCATTCGATGATGATGGACGCGCGCGGCACGCTGTGGTCCACCGGTGAATTGGGTAACGCTGTGCTGGCGATCGATCCCGATATGGACAAGGTCGAGCGCATCGATGTCGGCGGCTCGCCGCACTGGATTGCGTTTAGCTACCCGTTTTTCAAATTGTTCGCTTCCTTCAAGCCCAAGGAGGCCGTTGCGGTGGTCGACACAAGGTCTCACCATCTCATCGGCACGATTCAGATTTTGCACGGCGCCGAAGGCATCGCGGTCTCGCCCGATGGTGCTACGCTGTTCGTCTGCGCGCACCGCAAGGGCCTTGTGCATGTCATCGACGCGCACAGCCATGAGCTTCGCCGCACGCTTCCCATTGAAGGCGTGCCGGGCGAGGCCAGCCAGCTCCGCCGCGTGCGTGTGTCACCGGACGGCCGCTACGTCTGCGCGTCCTCGCATGTGGATAATTTTGCCACGATCTACGAGGCCGACACGCTTAAGCAGGTCTGCGGTTTTAATACGCCAAAGGCGCCCATGGGCTTCGGCTTCGCCGCCGACGGCATGCATGCGTATCTTTGCTGCCATGATGCGGCGATCACAATGGAGTTCGAGTTGGGAAGCGGCCGTGTCACGCGGCAATTCCAGACAGCGGCGGGATGTGAGTTCATCATCGCTTATTGAGTGTTGCATTGGTGAAAATATTTCTCGCGGGAGCGGGTGGGGCAATCGGACGGCGGCTGGTGCCGCTCTTGATTGCCGCCGGCCATGCCGTGGTGGGCACCACGCGCTCGCCCGGCAAGGCTGCGGCCGTCGCTGCGCTCGGGGCCTCGCCGGTGGTGGTCGAGGTGTTCGATGCGGCGGCGCTGACGCGCGCGCTGCAAGTCGCCGCGCCACAGGTCGTCATCCACCAGCTCACCGATCTGCCGCACGCGCCCGGCACGCCAGGCTATGAAGCTGGGCTTGAACGCAATGCGCGTCTGCGCATCGAGGGATCGCGCAATCTGGTCACCGCCGCCAAGGCCGCCGGCGTGACGCGCCTGATCGCGCAGAGCATCGCCTTCGTCTATGCGCCGGGCGATGGTACGCGCGCCGAAACCGATCCGCTTGATCTTGCCGCGGCCGGCGCGCGCAAACGCACGGTGGACGGCGTGGTAGCGTTGGAAGACGCGACGCTGCAAATGCCGGAAGGAATCGTGCTGCGCTACGGCTTACTCTACGGCCCGGGCACCTGGTTCGAGCTGGAGAAGCGCGGGATACCGGCCTTGCATGTCGATGCCGCGGCTTACGCAGCACTGCTCGCCGTTAGCAAGGGCAAGCCTGGCATCTACAATATCGCCGAAGATGACGGCGCGATTTCGAGCGAAAAGGCCAAGCGCGAGTTCGGCTTCGATGCAAAATTTCGGATCAAGTCTTGAACGGCCTGCTCAAAAACCGCGAGTCCTTCAACCCATAACGCCACGGCTTTTCGACCGCCTTCGTGATGCCGATGCGCACGCCGCGTACGAGGTCGACCTTGCTCTCGCGCGCGCGCAACTCGAACGGCGCCCGATCGAGCGGTAGACTGTTGTGGCGGCTTGTGACGCCCAGCGCCTGGCATAATTTACCCGGGCCGGAGCAGAGCAGCTGCTCGTCCATCGCGCCGCGCCGTCGCCGCATTGCAGCAATTCCCGCCAGCGGCTCCAGCGCGCGGATCAGCACTGCGCTGGCGCTGCCTTCCTCCTCGCACACGAAATTCAGGCACCAGTGGACCCCGTAGGAGCGGTAGACGTAAGCCACGCCTGGCGGGCCGAACATCACGGCGTTGCGGGTCGTGGGCCCCCGGTAGCTGTGCGCGGCCGGGTCGGTGTGGTGATAGGCCTCAACCTCGACGATCCGCCCGCCGACCCCGTTAACCAGGAGGGTGGCCCCGATCAGCTCGGGCGCAACCTTGAGCACCGGCCGGTCGAAAAAGCTTTGTCGTAGCTTGGGGGGCAGGGGCATTTTGGGGGGTGCGGAGCTGTGGCTAAGCTGCAACACGTTTAGAACATTTAAGCCATCAGCACCTATCATCCCCGCCGCGCCGCGATTTGGCCATACCCTTCTCCGACATCGAAGGACGCCGGGCAGCGGCACAAACTTTTGAGGTTTTAGCACCGAGCCGGGGGCCTCGGAACAAGCCGGACTAATCCGGCAGCGATAATTGGGGCTGGGGGCACGGCAAGGTCATGGACGCCAAACTCGATAACAAAAGCAATCTGAAAGCCAAGCTGCCGAGCCGGCACGCCACCGAAGGGCCGGATCGCGCCCCACATCGCGCCTTCTATTACGCGATGGGGCTTTCCACCGAGCAGATCCACCAGCCCTTCGTCGGCGTGGCCACCTGCTGGAACGAGGCCGCCCCCTGCAACATTTCGCTGATGCGCCAGGCGCAGGCCGTGAAGCGGGGCGTTGCCGCAGTCGGCGGGACGCCGCGCGAATTCTGCACCATCACCGTCACCGATGGCATCGCCATGGGCCATTCCGGCATGAAATCCTCGCTGCCCTCGCGCGAGGTGATCGCGGATTCGGTCGAGCTTACCATGCGCGGCCACGCCTACGACGCCCTCATAGGCGTCGCCGGCTGCGACAAGTCGCAGCCCGGCATGATGATGGCGATGTGCCGCCTCAACGTGCCCTCGATTTACATTTATGGCGGCTCGATCCTGCCCGGAAAGTTCAAGGGCAAGGATGTCACCGTGCAGGATGTCTACGAGGCGGTCGGCAAGCATTCGATCGGGCAGATGTCGGATGAGGATCTCCAGACCCTCGAAGAAAATGCCTGTCCGTCGGCCGGCGCCTGCGGCGCGCAGTTCACCGCCAACACCATGGCGACCGTATCGGAAGCCATCGGCCTGGCGCTGCCCTATTCGGCCGGCGCGCCGGCGCCTTACGAAATCCGCGACAAGCTCTGCATGCTGGCGGGCGAGATGATAATGGACCTGATCCTCAAGAACATCCGTCCGCGTGACATCGTCACCCGCAGGGCGCTGGAGAATGCCGCCGCGGTGGTCGCCGCCACTGGCGGCTCGACCAATGCCGCGCTGCATCTGCCGGCGATCGCGCATGAATGCGGCATCGAGTTCGATCTGTTCGACGTCGCCGAAATCTTCAAAAAGACACCGTATATCGCGGATTTGAAACCGGGCGGCCGTTATGTCGCCAAGGATATGTTCGAGGCTGGCGGCGTGCCGAATTTGATGAAGACATTGCTCGACCACGGCTATCTGCACGGCGATTGCCTGACCGTCACCGGCCGCACCATTGCCGAGAACATGAAGAGCGTGAAATGGAACCCGGACCAGGACGTGGTGCGCCCGGCCGATAAGCCGTTGCTGGCGACCGGCGGCGTGGTCGGTATGAAAGGCAATCTTGCCCCCGAAGGTGCGATCGTGAAGGTGGCCGGCATGTCGTCGGCGCTCCAGTTCAGCGGACCGGCGCGCTGCTTCGACGGCGAGGAAGCCTGCTTCGATGCGGTCAAGCACAAGAAATATCAGCACGGCGACGTTCTGGTGATCCGTTACGAAGGGCCGAAGGGCGGCCCCGGTATGCGCGAAATGCTCTCCACCACAGCCGCGCTCTATGGCCAGGGTCAGGGCGACAAGGTCGCGCTCATCACCGACGGGCGCTTTTCGGGCGCCACCCGCGGCTTTTGCGTCGGCCATGTTGGGCCGGAGGCGGCGGTCGGCGGGCCGATCGCGCTCATCCGCGACGGCGACATCATCGAGCTCGATGCCGAGAAGGGCACCATCAACGTCAAACTTTCGGCCGACGAGTTGGCCAAGCGCAAAACCCAATGGAAGGCGCGTGAGGCCGAATTCGGCTCCGGTTATTTGTGGAAATACGCCCAGCAGGTAGGGCCGGCTGTCAAAGGCGCGGTCACCCATCCCGGCGGAGCGGGCGAGAAGACGTGCTATGCGGATATCTGAGCTCCTGTTGCGCGCGGTGGTGATCGGCAACGTTCTGCTGGCGGTGCCGGCTATGGCATTCGACGGCAGCAAATCCACCGACGCGATGGCGGCTGCGCCGCCGTTATCGGCGATGGAAGCCTTTAAATCCGGCGCGCAGTGGCTGAAAGCCGGCGAGAAGACCAAGGCCGTCCACTCACTCGAATACGCCGCAGAGAAAGGCCATGCGCTGGCGCAGTGGAAGCTCGGCCGCATGTACGCCGAGGGCGACGGCGTGACCCAGGACGATCTCAAGGCGTTCCAATATTTCCGCGGCATCGCCGACAGCCATGCCGAAGACAACCCGGACATGCCGCAGTCGCGCTTCGTGGCCAACGCGTTCGTGGCGCTCGGCCACTACTATCTCGACGGCATTCCGAAGACTGCGATCAAGCGCGATCCCGACCGCGCACGCGAGATGTTCGCCTATGCCGCCTCGTATTTCCGCGATTCCGAGGCTCAGTATTATCTGGCGCGGCTCTATCTCGACGGCGTCGGCGCGCCGCACGACCCGCGCCAGGCGGCGCGCTGGTTTGGCCTCTCGGCGCAGAAGGGCCAATGCCAGTCGCAGGCCATGCTGGGCGCCATGCTGTTTGCCGGCGATCAAGTGCCGCGCCAGGCGGCGCGCGGGCTGATGTGGCTCACCCTCGCCAAGGACAACGCCAAGGACGGCGTCGCCACCGATCAGGCCTGGATCAACCGGCTCTATGACAGCGCCTTCCAGCAGGCGACCGAAGACGAGCGCGCACTGGCGCTGGTCTATCTCAAGCGCTGGATGGAGACACGGCGGGAATAGAAGTTGATCGTCCCGGCCGAGCGCACTTGCGCGAGTGCCGGGACCCATACTCCGCAGCCTATCGATAGCGCATAGCGTATCGGCCCCCGCATTCGCGGGTACGAGCGGTCTTCACCTTCCTGCAATATCCAAATCGATCCACACCGGCACATGGTCGGACGGCTTGTCCCAGCCGCGCACATGGCGGTCGATGCCGGCATCGACCAACCGGTCGGCGGCCTGCGGCGACAGCAACAGGTGATCGATGCGGATGCCGTCATCCTTGGCCCAGGCCCCGGCCTGGTAGTCCCAGAAGGTGTAGAGGTCGCGGGCGTCGCTGCTGGCGCGAATGGCGTCGGTAAGCCCCAGATTGATCAGCGCGCGGAACTTCTCCCGGGTCTGCGGTAGGAACAGCGCGTCCTTACTCCAAACGGCGGGATTGCGGGCGTCGGCGGCGGTCGGGATGACATTGTAGTCACCCCCCAGGACGAAAGGCTCTTCCAACTTTAGCCGTTCAAGTGAAAAAGCAATAAGTCTGTCCATCCATCTGAGTTTATAAGTATATTTATCAGTCTCCGGCGGGTTGCCATTAGGCAGATATAGGCTCACCACACGCAGCACGCCGGTCCTGGTCGAGACCAATGCTTCCAGGAAGCGGGCCTGCACGTCACCATCGCCGCCAATCAGGCCGGGCGCCACCTCATCGAACGGCAGCTTGGCGAGCAAAGCCACGCCGTTGAAGGCTTTCTGACCATGCACGGCAACGTTGTAGCCAAGACCCTCAAACGCCTCACGCGGGAAGGCCTCGTCTACGCACTTGATTTCCTGCAGGCAGACAATGTCGGGCGTGCGTTCCTTGAGCCAGGCCAGCATGTTGTCCAGCCGCTGGCGGATTGAATTGACGTTCCAGGTAGCGATGCGCATCCACGACTCCGGCGGGCAGAACTGAATAAAACCAGTGTTTTACGTGTTTACCAGTGAGCGCAGGGATATGCACCCAGCGGCGTTTATATGTTAGAAGGCGGCCAACGCGGCCCCTTGGATATACTGGAAATAAAAGTAGTTCCGCGGAATTAGGGAGCGCCTGGGAGGCCCTCAAAGAGCTCAGGCCGACAATCGCAGATGACGAAGCCAAAGTGGCTATTTGGGGTGGCGGCGCTCGCCCTGATTAGCATTGTCTTGCTTATCCGCGGCCTGTGGACCAGCGATGGCGCTGCGCGCTCGCAGGCGGCGGCCAAAGTGGTGCCGGTCGAAGTCGCCACCGCAGAACGCAAGGCGGTGCCGGTGCGCATCGAATCGCTGGGCAGCGTCACCCCGATCGCTAGCGTCGCCATTAAGGCGCGGGTTGATACCGAAATCACGGCAGTCCATTTCCGCGACGGCGCCGAGGTAAAGAAAGACGATTTGCTGTTTACGCTCGATGGCCGCCAGATCGAGGCGGACATGAAACGTTTTCAGGCGGTAATCGATGGCGCGCAGGCGACGCTCGAACAGGCGCAGCGCGATGTCGATCGCTACACCGACCTCGTCGCCAAGAACGCGACCCCGATCGTTACGCTCAATAACGCTCAGACCTTGGTCAACGTGTCGCGCGCGACGGCGGAATCAAACCGCGCGCAGCTCGAAAGCCTGAAGGTACAGCTTGGATTCTGCACGATCCGCGCGTCGATTTCCGGCCGCATCAGCATGGCCAACGTCAAGGTAGGCAATTTCGTGCGGCAGGCCGATACCGCGCCGTTGGCGACCATCATCCAGATGGCCCCGGTCTATGTCAGCTTCACGGTGCCGCAGAAAATTCTGCCGGAAATCCGCCAGGCACTGGCGGCGGAAACCGCCACCATCGAGGCGGTCGTCCCCGGCGAGCAGAAGCGCGCCAACGGCCAGGTGACGATGATCGAGAATACCGTCGACCCGATCACCGGCATGGCGACGATCCGCGCCACCATGCCGAACGAGCATGAAGTACTTTGGCCCGGAACCCTGGTCACCGCCGTATTGACCTTGCGGATCGAGCAGGCAGTGGTGGTGCCGTCGAATGCCGTTCAAGTCAGCCAGACTGGAAACTTTGTGTTCGTGATCAACGGCGACGTGGCCAAGGTGCAGCCGGTGAAGGTCGAGCGCACGGTCGGTGATCTATCGGTGATCGGCAACGGGCTTAACGGTGGCGAGACAGTCGTCACAGACGGTCAATTGCTGCTGTCGAACGGCACGCGCGTCAATCCGCGCATCGCAAAAGCCGCCGGCAGCTGATCCATGAACCTCTCGGAAACCTGCATTCGCCGACCGGTGCTGACCACGCTGATGACGGCGTCGCTGATCGTGTTCGGGGCGTTCGCCTACCGGTTGCTGCCGGTGGCGGCGCTGCCGGCGGTGGATTTCCCGACCATCCAGATCACGGCGACGCTGTCCGGCGCGAGCCCGGAGACCATGGCCGCCTCGGTGGCCTCGCCGATCGAGCGACAGCTATCCACGATCGCGGGCATCTCGTCGATGAGTTCGTCGTCATCACTCGGCATCTCGCAGATCACCATCCAATTCGACCTCGGCCGCAACATCGACGGCGCTTCGCTCGACGTGCAGACCGCGCTGGCGGTGGCGCAACGCCGGCTGCCGGTGGAAATGACCACGCCGCCGTTCTTCCGCAAGGTCAATCCGGGCGACTTCCCGGTGCTCTACGTCAGCATGCGCTCCGATACCATGCCGCTGTCGGCGGTGGACGATTATGCCGAGACAGTGCTGGCGCCGCAGATTTCGCAATTGCCCGGTATCGCCCAGGTGCTGGTCTTCGGCGCGCAGAAATTCGCCGTCCGCGTCCAGGTCGATCCGGTGGCGGCGGCGGCGCGCAACATTTCGCTGGATGACGTGCGCAGCGTCGTCGCCAAGGCCAATTCCAGCGCCCCGGTCGGCACCTTGCAGGGCGAGCAGCAGTCGGTGACGCTGCTCGCCACCGGCGCCATGAACCACGCTGCCGACTACCGTGACGTCGTGGTTGCCTACCGCAACGGCGCTCCGGTCAAGCTCAACGAAGTGGCGCGTGTCATCGACAGCGTCGAGAACGACAAGATTGCCACCTGGTTCAACGATGCGCGCGCCATCGTGCTGGCGATCCAGCGCCAACCCGACGCCAACACCGTCGAAGTGGTGGACCTGGTCCGCAACAAGCTGCCGGCCATGCGCGCGCAAATCCCGCCCGCCATCAACATGGCACCGTTGTTCGACCGTTCGATCTCGATCCGCGCCGCTGTCAGCGACGTGCAAGAGACGCTGGCGATCGCGATCACGCTGGTGATCATGGTGATCTTCCTGTTCCTTCGGAAGGTGTCGGCGACCATCATTCCGGCGCTAGCGGTGCCGGTGTCGCTGATTGGCACCTGCGCGGCGATGTACGCCTTCGGCTTCTCCATCAACAACATGACGCTGCTGGCCCTTACGCTGTCGGTCGGCTTCGTGGTCGACGACGCCATCGTCATGCTGGAAAACATCGTGCGCCATATCGAGGGTGGTATGCGCCCGTTTGAGGCGGCGCTGAAAGGCTCGCGCGAGATCGGCTTCACCATCATATCGATTACCTTTTCGCTGATCGCGGTGTTCATCCCGGTGCTGCTGATGGGCGGCATGGTCGGCCGCGTGTTTCGCGAATTCGCGGTGTCGATCTCGGTGGCGATCATCGTCTCCGGTTTCGTGTCGCTGACGCTGACACCGATGCTGTGCGCACGTGTGCTCAACAGCCATCACGCCGGCGAGAAGCAGAACTCCGTTCTGGGCGTATTCGAGCGCTTGTTCGCGCTGATGCTGCAGACCTACGAATTGACGCTCGATCGGGTGCTCAAGGCCAAGTCGATCATGCTGATGGTGACGCTGGCGACCATCGCCGGCACCATCTGGCTTTACATCGTGGTGCCGAAGGGCTTCTTCCCGCAGGAAGACACCTGCTACGTGATCGGCATCACCGAGGGCAATACCGACATCGCCTTCCCGGCCATGGCCGACCACCAGCGTAAGGTCGCCGACATCGTGCGCACCGATCCGGCCGTGGCTTACGTCAATTCCACCGTCGGCGCCGGAGGCCCCAACACCGTCGGCAATAGCGGCCGCATGCTGGTGGCGCTCAAGCCGCGCAATGAGCGCGACGCATTGGGGGTGATTCTTGCGCGTCTGCGGACCAAGGCGAACGTCGTTCCCGGCATGCAGATCTTTTTCCTGCCGATCCAGAACATCAATCTCGGCGGCAAGCTGGCCAAGAGCCAGTACCAGTACACGCTGCAGTCCAATGACACCGAGGTGCTCTATCGCATCGCGCCCGAATTGCGCGACAAGATCGCCAAGCTGCCACAGATGCTCGACGTCACTACCGATCTCTACATCAAGAACCCGCAGGTCACCGTCGAGGTCGACCGCGAGAAATCCGCGGTCTATGGCGTGAGCATCGATCAGGTGCGCCAGGAACTCTACAACGCCTTCGGTTCACGCCAGGTTGCCACTATCTACACGCCGGCGAACGATTACCAGGTCATCCTGGAGACCAAGCCGGAATTCCAGCAGAGCCCGAACGACCTCAACCGCATCTATATCAAGACCACTAACGGCACCACGGTGCCGCTGTCGGCGGTCGCTCATTTCGTGAGTACGGTCGGACCCTTGCTGGTCAACCACCAGGGTCAGCAGCCGGCGGTGACCATCTCCTTCAATCTCACGCCCGGCATGTCGCTCGGCCAGGCGGTGGACGCCATTACCAATCTGGAACGCGACGAGCGGCTGCCGGCCACTATCACCACCGGTTTCCAGGGCACCGCCCAGGTGTTCCAGGATTCCCTGCGCGGGCAGGGCATTCTGATCCTGGCGGCGATCTTCGCCGCCTATGTGGTACTCGGCATCCTGTATGAAAGCTTCATCCATCCGATCACCATCATCTCCGGCCTGCCGTCGGCCGGTATCGGCGCGATTCTGACGCTGATGTTGTTCAAGATGGATTTGTCGGTGATCGCCATGATCGGCATCGTGATGCTGGTCGGCATCGTCAAGAAGAACGCGATCATGATGATTGACTTCGCGATCGAGCGTCGCCGCGTCGGCCTTTCCGCGGAAGCCGCGATCCGCGAGGCCGCGACCTTGCGCTTCCGCCCGATCATGATGACGACCTTCGCCGCCATCTTCGGCACGCTGCCGATCGCGCTCGGCACCGGCGCCGGCGCCGAATTGCGCCAGCCGCTCGGCGTGGCGGTAGTCGGCGGTCTCTGCCTGTCGCAGCTGCTCACGCTCTACATCACGCCGGTGATCTATCTCTACCTCGACCGCGCCGACCGCATGATCAAGCGCCGGATCGAGCCGCAGCTGGAAGAAGTGCTGGAAGCGCCGCCCGCGGTGGCGGCAGAGTAGCGGCTACAGCGCGAAGCTGGTGCCGCAGCCGCAGGAGGCGGTGGCCTTCGGGTTTTTCACCTTGAACGAGGCACCGATCAGGTCATCGACGAAATCGATCTCGGAGCCGGCCATATAATTGACCGAGACCGGGTCGATCAGCACCACGGCGCCTGCGCGGGCGATGACGATGTCGTCGTCGGCCTTGGCGCGCTCGACGCCGAACTTGTACTGGAAGCCGGAGCAGCCGCCACCTTCCACGCTCACGCGCAGCATGGAACCTGCTGGCTCGCTTTTGAGGATCTCGCCGATCCGCCGCGCCGCGCGTTCGCTGACTGAGACGCTCACGTCCATCGTGTGTCCTTGCGCCGGCATACTATTGGCATACGTCCTTCCGAATAGTTAAGTGCGCACGACAGCAAGGTCAATGCGCTGAAATGGCCATCGAGACGGGCAAGCGAGCGGTTTATGCCGCCGATCCGGGCAAAAGCCGGGGCCGGCGCTATGGCGAGCCAGTGAGCCCCACCCGCAACGCGTTCCGGCGAGATTGTGACAGGATCATCCATTCCAGCGCGTTCCGTCGGCTGGCGCACAAGACGCAGGTGTTCGTCTATCACGAAGGCGACCACTACCGCACAAGACTCACCCATACCCTGGAAGTCGCCCAAATCGCCCGTTCGCTTGCTCGCGCTCTTGGACTCGACGAGGACTTGGCCGAAGCGCTGGCGCTCGCCCACGATCTCGGCCACCCTCCATTCGGTCATGCCGGCGAGCGCGCGCTAGACGAAGCGCTGAGCCGGTTCGGCGCTTTCGATCACAACGCCCAGGCGCTGCGCATCGTCACGGATTTGGAACGCCGCTATGCCGCCTTCGACGGGCTCAATCTCACCTGGGAGACGCTGGAAGGGCTCGTAAAGCACAACGGCCCGCTCACCGATCGTGCCGGCCAAGCGGTCGCGCGTTATCGCGAACGCGGCGTGCCGGCGGCGATCCTGGCCTACACGAAAATACAGGATCTGGAGCTGTGGTCGCAGCCGAGCGCGGAGGCGCAGGTCGCCGCGCTGTCCGACGACATTGCCTATGACGCCCACGACATCGACGACGGCCTGCGCGCGGACCTGTTCACGCTCGGCGATATCGCCGCGGTGGAAATCGTTGGCGACATCGTGCGCGAGATCGACGCGGCATTTCCCGCCCTCGAGCCGGCGCGCCGTGTGCACGAAGTGGTGCGCCGCCTAATCACCCGCATGATCGAGGACGTCATCGCCGAGACCAGCCGGCGCGCGGCGGCGCACAAGCCCTCGGCGGCCGAAATTCGCAAGGCCGTGAGTTCGCTGATTGCATTTTCACCGGCCATGCAAAAAGCCGACACGGCCATCAAAGGGTTTCTGTATCCGCGCATGTACCGGCACGCGCGCGTCATGCGGGTGATGGATGACGCCGAAAAAGTCGTGCGCGACCTGTTCGCGCATTATGCCGATACGCCCGTCGACCTGCCGGCGGAATGGGCACACACATCCGCGCTCGCCGACGAAAGCACCCGCGCGCGCCACATCGCCGACTACATCGCTGGCATGACCGACCGCTACGCGCTGATCGAGCACGCGAAGCATTTCAAGGCGACGCCGGAGTTGCGGTAGCTGCCCATCCGGGGCGCGCCGCCAGCCAAATTGCTCTTTCATGACGTGTTGCGTGCTGGAGGTATGCGGTGGCCTTTTTCAACGCCATCGTCCAAAAAAGAAATGGCGCGCTGATGAAATATCGAAAATACGAAACAAATTGTTCTTACTGGAATCATTCATCCGTGAATATTTTCATTCCTTGCCCCTCGCCCCGAAGTTGCTCGGGCGAAAGTAAATCATATGCGCATCCTCGTCGAGCCTCCGCCCTCGTCGCGCTGCGAATTCTGCGGTGGCGAGTTACGGCTCAAGGCTGATTAAGTCGACCAGCCCTGGCATTGGCATGGACCATGAATTGTTCGTCTGCGTAAACTGCAACCGCAAGCAGTTATATGCCGTGAGCCGTCAAAACCGGACCCACAAGGTGGCCTAGCCAACGAATAGGTCCGCCGCACCCCGACCAAGCCGATCCGCTCGACCGCGCGGCGGTGAGGCAGTGCCGTAGTCTGAGCTGAGCTCGGCCGGCCTTGCGTGCCCGCCCCATCGGCCAATATCCTGCTGCGGCATGGCGCGATTGGTAGGCAAAGTGGCATTCATCACGGGGGGTAGCCGTGGTATTGGCCGCGCCACGGCGGAACGCTTTGCCGAGGAGGGCGCTAAGGTCGTCATCGCCGAGATCGACGTCAAGAGCGGTGAGGCGGCAGCCGCGACCCATTTGTTCAGGCTCGGCCTGCCGAGCCATATGGCTGACACGGCGGTCTTTCTGGCCTCGGACGAATCCGCGATTACCACCGGTCAGATCCTGTCGGTCGATAGCGGCGCGACGATCGTGTAGGCGGTCTCAGCCGGCGTTTTGCTCACTACATTTTGACTCCCTTTCGGAATTACGTTAGCCGCAACGCCACAATGGCAACCGCCACCGCGCCCCAACATCTCTTCGCCCTATTGCTCTCCCGCGTGCGCGCGGCTTGCGCGGGCGTGCTTGGGCCGAGCGCTGACCTCTCTCGCGTCTTGGTCGAGCCGCCGCGCGATCCGACGCACGGCGACCTCGCCACCAACGCCGCCATGGTACTGGCCAAGGATGCCGGCAAGAAGCCGCGCGAGCTCGCTGAAAAAATCGCAGACGCCTTGTGCGGCGACGACCTGGTGGCCAAAGCCGAGGTGGCGGGCGCCGGCTTCATCAATCTGACGCTCAAGCCGCACGTGTGGGGCGAGGCGTTGCGCGTCGTGCTGGCGTCGGGCGGCGATTACGGCCGCAGCGAAACGGGCAAGGGCGAAAAGGTCAACGTCGAATATGTCTCGGCCAATCCGACCGGGCCGATGCATGTCGGGCACGGCCGCGGCGCGGTGTTCGGCGACGCGCTCGCCAATCTCTTGGCTTTCGCCGGCTACGAGGTGACGCGCGAATACTACATCAACGACGCCGGTGCGCAGGTGGACGTGCTGGCGCGCTCGGCCTTCCTGCGTTACCGCGAGGCGCTCGGCGAAAACATCGGGCTGATGCCGGAGGGGCTTTATCCGGGCGATTATCTCGTGCCGGTCGGCGGCAAACTCGCCGCCGAGCACGGCCCCGCACTCAGTGCCAAACCGGAATCCGAATGGCTGCCGATCGTGCGCGCCAAGGCCATCGCCATGATGATGGACATGATCCGCGACGATCTTGGCCAGCTCGGCGTGCGGCACGACGTGTTTTTTTCCGAGCGATCGCTGATCGAGGGCGGCACCAACAAAGTCGGCGACACCATCGAGAGTTTGCGCAAAAGCGGCGAGGTCTATGAAGGCCGCCTGCCGCCGCCCAAAGGCGGCAATCTCGAGGACTGGGAGGACCGCGAGCAGACTTTGTTCCGCTCCACCGATTTCGGCGACGACGTCGACCGGCCACTGTTGAAATCGGACGGCAGCTACACTTATTTCGCCAGCGATATCGCCTATCACAAGTCGAAGTTCGACCGCGGCTTCCGCAACCTGATCGACGTCTGGGGCGCCGATCACGGCGGCTATATCAAGCGCATGCAGGCGGCGGTGAAGGCGGTGAGCGGGGCTAAGGCCTCGCTCGACGTGAAGCTGGTGCAGCTCGTGCGGCTATTGCGCGCCGGCGAGCCGGTGAAAATGTCGAAGCGGTCGGGCGAGTTCGTCACGCTGCGCGAAGTCGTCGACGAAGTCGGCAAAGATGCGGTGCGTTTCGACATGCTCTACCGCAAGAATGACGCCGTGCTCGACTTTGATCTGGCCAAAGTAATCGAACATAGCCGCGAGAACCCGGTGTTCTACGTGCAATACGGCCATGCTCGCGGCGAGTCCGTATTCCGCAATGCGCGCGTCGAGATGCCCGATCTCCCGGCCGCGGCCCATGAACGCGCGCGCTGGCTCAAGGACGCGAGGCTCGACCGGCTCAGCGATTCCGGCGAGCTGTCCATCCTGCGGCGGATCGCGCTTTACCCGCGCCTGGTCGAGGCCGCGGCACTGGCCCATGAGCCTCACCGGGTTGCATTCTATCTCTATGAATTGGCAAGCGAATTTCACGCGCATTGGACGCGGGGAAAAGACTTGCCTCATTTACGCTTCATTATCCAGAATGATCCAGACACGACGGCGGCGCGGCTCGCTTTGGTGCAGGGAATCGTCACCGTTCTCGCCTCGGGCTTGGCGTTGCTCGGGGTCGAAGCGCCGGAAGAAATGCGGTAATTTTTGCTCAATGAACCGCGTTTAATGCAACTTCGCAATTTGTGGGGCGAGGGCGCACACTATAACCGGGGATCGAATGATGGACGACCAGAATCAACGACCCTACCGTTTGAAAGAAACGCCGCCGCGCGCCGCGCCTGCCGCCTCTGCTTCCGGCAGCGATCCGCTAGCCGAGCTCGCCCGCCTGATCGGACAAAACGACCCGTTCGCCGAATATGGTCGCGATAACGCGCGCCGTGCTGCTGCGCCGCCGCCCGCAGCCAATAGGTCCGCCCTGCGGGCCGCCCCGGCCGCACAACCATCGGTGCCGGAAACGCCGCTTTATGGCACCGCCGACGGCTTCCTCTATCAGGACGAAGCCGAGACGGCCGGCCATCCGGCAGCCGAGAACGGCGGTTTCGAGCCGGACCCGTATCGTCCGAGCAATGCCCAGCTCGCGAGCAAGGAAGAGGGCTTCTACGACGATGTCCCGCCCGCGAAACGGCGCATGGGCATCATTGCCATCGCCGCCGTATTTGCGCTGGCGGTGGTCGGCACCGCCGGCGCCTTCGGCTATCGCGCACTATTCGGCTCGTCCGGGTCGAGCCAGCCACCGCCAGTGATCAAGGCCGATACCGCGCCGAGCAAGATCGTGCCGGCGACCGCCAGCAAGGCGCCCAACAAACTGATCACCGATCGAGTCGCCGACCACGCGCAGGACGAAAAGCTCGTGTCGCGCGAAGAACAGCCGGTCGAAATGAAGAACAAGCCGGCCGCCGCGTTGCAGCCGCAGGCGCAAGGCAGCGCCCCGCCAGCCGCATCCCAAGCGGCACTCGGCAGCGGAATCATTTCCAGCGAGCCGAAGAAAATCCGCACCATCGCCATCCATCCCGATCAGTCCGGGTTCGGCGATAATCAACCTGTAGTGGCCACTGCATCGGCACCGCCGCCGCCATCGCCGACACGGATGGCGCCAACTCCCGCCGCACCGACAGCGCCACCTGCACAGGTCACCAGCAATCCTCCCGTTGCGGCCAATCCGGAACCGCCGCCGCCACGTCAGAGTGAGACGCGCGCCGTTACGTCTGCGCCTCGCACCACAGCATGGGCGTCCGACAACGTGCCGATCTCGCTGAGCCCGGACGCGCCTGCCGCCCCGGCCGCGCGGTCCCCCATGCGCACCGCGGCGGTGGCCACGCC
This sequence comes from Pseudolabrys sp., assembly GCA_035469145.1. Lineage (GTDB taxonomy): Bacteria > Pseudomonadota > Alphaproteobacteria > Rhizobiales > Xanthobacteraceae > Pseudolabrys. The sequence continues at coordinate 31,810 of DATISB010000041.1, read as the reverse complement.
GGCTCCGGCCAAGCCAGATGTGGCTGGCAGCGGCAGCTACGCGGTGCAGGTATCCTCGCAGCGGAGTGAAGCCGATGCACAGGCCGTGTTCCGCAGCTTGCAGGCCAAGTACCCCACCCAACTCGGCGGCCGGCAGGCGCTGATCCACAAAGTGGAGCTGGGCACCAAGGGCACCTTTTACCGCACTATGGTCGGCCCCTTCGCCAACGCCAATGAGGCGGCTGAGCTGTGCAGCGGCCTCAAGGCGGCCGGCGGACAGTGCATCGTCCAGAAAAATTAGCGCGTCTTTACTTGAACTTACAGCAGGCGCGGGCTAATCCGCGGCGATGGCGGCGCGCGCATTCATCACCGGATTGAGCGGGCTTAACGTCTCCGCCAATGAGCGCGCGTTTCTCCGCGAGGCCCAGCCCTGGGGCCTGATCATCTTCAAGCGAAACGTGAATTCGCCACAGCAAGTCACTGAATTAACTCGATTATTTCGCGACATAGTCGGCTGGGCCGCACCTATCCTGGTGGACCAGGAAGGCGGCCGGGTGCAGCGGCTTGGACCGCCACATTGGCCGGCATTTCCGCCCGGCGCCTGTTATGGCGCGCTCTACGACCGCGACGTGACCTCTGGCCTGGCGGCTGCTCGGCTCGGAGGTCACTTGATCGCGGCAGAGCTCAATGTTCTCGGGATAGACGTCGACTGCCTTCCTCTGGCCGATGTTCTGGTGCCCGGCGCCGACCCGGTGATCGGCGACCGCGCCTACGGAACCGAGCCCGGCAAGGTCGCGGCCATCGCCGGGGCGATCGCGCAAGGTCTGCTGGCCGGCGGCGTTTTACCAGTGCTCAAGCACCTGCCGGGCCATGGCCGCTCCACGGCCGACAGCCACCATAAACTTCCGGTGGTCGATGCCGATCGGGCGACGCTGGAATCGACCGATTTTGCGGCGTTCCGGCCGCTCGCCGGCCTGCCACTCGGTATGACCGCCCATGTTGTGTTTTCCGCCATCGACCCCGTCGCACCGGCCACAACTTCGGTCACAATGGTGCACGAAGTGATTCGCGGGTTTATTGGATTCCGGGGCCTGCTGATGAGCGACGACGTCTCGATGAAGGCGCTGTCCGGCACGATCGCGGAGCGCAGCTGCGCCGCGTTTGCCGCCGGCTGCGATGTCGTGCTCCACTGCAACGGCGACCTGCGCGAGATGACTGCGGTCGCGACGGCTGCGCCACCGCTCGCGGGCGAGGCCGCCGCGCGCGCCGAGGCTGCGCTGGTGCAGCGCAAGGCGCCGGAAGAATTTGACGTGGATGCCGCGCGCAAGATTTTTATGCAAATGGTGGACACCGAACAATCGCAACGGAAGACCGGTTCATGAACGCCGAAGAATTCGACACCACGCTGGAGGCCGATCGCGGCACCACCGAGCCGGCGATGATCGTTGACGTGGAGGGCTTCGAGGGCCCGCTCGACCTGCTGCTCGCGCTCGCGCGCACGCAGAAAGTCGATCTGGCGAAGATTTCGATCCTAGCGCTGGCCGATCAGTATCTCCAGTTCATCGACGCGGCGCGGCAGTTGCGGCTCGAACTGGCGGCCGATTATCTGGTGATGGCGGCCTGGCTGGCCTATCTGAAGTCCCGTCTGCTGCTGCCGGAATCGGCGCCGGGCGAGGGGCCGAGCGCGGAAGACATGGCGCTGGCGCTGGCCTACCGCTTGCGTCGGCTGGAAGCCTTCCGTGACGTGGCGACCCGCCTGATGGGGAGGCCGCAACTCAACCGCGACGTTTTCGCGCGCGGCGCGCCCGAGCCAATCGACGAGATCAAACAGCCGGAATGGACCGCGACGCTGTACGATCTGCTCAGCGCCTATGCCACGCAACGCGCGCGCAGCGCGCTCTCGCGCGTGCGCTTCAAGAAGCGCACGGTGTGGTCGCTGGCGGAAGCGCGTGCCGCGCTAGAACGGCTGATCGGCATGTCAACCGACTGGTCGAGGATCGACGCGTTCCTGTTTTCCTACGTGGTCGAGCCGGCGTTACGGGCGACCGTGATGGCGTCCTCGTTCGCCTCCGCGCTCGAACTGGTGCGCGAAGGGATCGCCGAGATTCATCAGAAAGAGTCGTTCGCGCCGCTCTACATGCGTAAGCGGGTCGGTGTGAACGGAAGTGCTGCGATGCATGACGCACAAAAACAAGCATAAGGAGAAGAAGTCGATGCCGAGCGTGGCCAAGAAGCTCGTTATTGTGCAAAACAACGACGCGCCGGCCGCGAAGCCGGCTGACGCGCCCGCGGCGCAAGCCCGGCAAGAAGAATTGCGGCTGCTCGAAGCCCTGCTATTCGCCGCCGATCAGCCACTCGACGAAGCAACACTCAAGCGCCGTCTGCCCAATGATGTCGACGTGAAGGACGTGCTGGCGCAACTGAAAGCGGAATACGCCACGCGCGGCGTCAATCTGGTGCGCGTCGGCCGGAAATGGATGTTCCGCACCGCCGACGATCTGTCCTGGCTGCTCACCAAGGAGACGGTGGAGACGCGCAAGCTCTCGCGCGCGGCGGTCGAGACGCTTGCCATCATCGCCTATCACCAGCCGGTCACCCGCGCCGAGATCGAGGAAATCCGCGGCGTGGTAACGGCCGTCGGCACGCTCGACGTGCTGCTGCGCACCGGCTGGATCCGCCCGCGCGGACGGCGCAAGGCGCCGGGGCGGCCGATCACTTATGGCACGACGGAACAGTTCCTCACCCATTTCGGGCTGGAGGAGGTGGGCGATCTGCCCGGTCTCGACGAGCTCAAGGGCGCCGGTTTGCTGGAAGGCAATCTGCCGCCGGGCTTCGCGGTGCCGATGCCGTCCGACGACACCACCTTGCGCGACGACGAGGACCCGCTGGAGCCGGGCGATCTCGACTTAGGGCTAGCGCCACCGTCCTCGCGCAGCGAGACGTAACATCCCGAAACTTAAGGTAAATATCGCCGCCGCCGCGACATGAAGGCCTCATTACAAAGGTCCGAAGTCCTTGTTTTTGCCGCTTCCGGGGCCTAGTTTCAGATTCAAATCACAGGCGGGGCGCACTATGCCGCCAGCGCCGCGGAGGGTTCGCCAATGGGTTCCTTAAGTATCTGGCACTGGATGATCGTCATCGTCGTGGTGATGCTTCTGTTCGGCGGCCGCGGAAAGATTTCCTCGCTGATGGGCGATTTCGCTCAAGGGATAAAGGCGTTCAAAAAGGGTATGTCGGAAGAGGACAAGGCGGCGGAGGCCAAGCCCGAGCCGGCCAAGACCATCGAGGCCGCCGGCGCAACGCCGAAGACGGAAACCGAGCGCGCGCGCTCTTAAAGGTACCTGCATCGCCGGCGTACGATGTGACGGGCGGCGGCGCCTGGAGTTGATCTATCCATGTTCAATCTTGGTTGGGGCGAGCTCGTCGTCATCGGCATTGTCGCGCTGATCGCGATCGGGCCGAAGGAGCTGCCGACCGTTCTGCGCACGCTCGGCCAGTGGATGGGCAAGGTCCGCCGCATGGCCAATGAATTCCAGGGCCAGTTCCAGGAAGCGCTGCGCGAGGCCGAGTTCGCCGATCTCAAGAAGCACGCCGACGATATTTCAAGCTCAGTCGCCGAATTCTCCACCATCGATCCGCTCGCCGACGTGCAGAAGGACGTGGAGCGCGCCTTCGAAGAAACGCCGGCGGCAGATAACCCGCCACCCGCCACGCCAACCATTGACGCGGCACAACCGACGCCGGCCGCCTTGCCGGAACCGGCGCCGCTGCCGGCGATCGACGTGCCGCTGCCAGAGCCGACGTTCGCCGTCACAAGTGAAGACTTCACACCGCCCGCGCCAGCCGAGACGCCGCCCGTCAAAAAGGCCGGGAGCGGTGCATGAGCCAAGCATGAGCCAAGAAGACATCGAGGCCACCAAGGCGCCCTTGCTCGAGCACCTGATCGAACTGCGCTCGCGGCTGATCAAGGCAGTGCTCGCCTTCGCCGTGATGTTCGCGCTCTGCTTCGTGTTCGCTAAGGACATCTACAATGTCCTGGTCTGGCCATTCGTGTGGGTGGCGGGACCGGAAAATTCCAAATTCATCTACACCGCGCTGCTGGAATATTTCATCACGCAGTTGAAGCTGGCGATGTTCGGCGCCGCCTTCCTGTCGTTTCCGGTGGTGGCGGCGCAGATCTACATGTTCGTGGCGCCTGGGCTCTACCGTAACGAGCGCAAGGCGTTTCTGCCGTATTTGATCGCGACGCCGTTTTTCTTCGCGCTCGGCGCGATGGTGGTCTATTTCCTGGTGCTGCCGATGCTGGTGCGGTTTTCGCTTGGCATGCAGCAGCCTGGCACCGCGAACGAGGCGTCGATCGCTCTGTTGCCCAAGGTTGGCGAATATCTCTCGCTGATGATGACGCTGGTGCTCGCCTTCGGCGTGGCATTCCAATTGCCGGTGATCCTCACGCTGCTCGGCCGCATTGGGCTGATCACCGCGCAGCAGCTCAAGGAGAAGCGGCGCTATTTCATCGTCGGCGCCTTCATTTTGGCCGCCATCCTGACGCCGCCCGACGTGCTCAGCCAGATGTCGCTCGCGATACCGCTGATGCTGCTCTACGAGGGCTCGATCTGGTCGGTGCGCATCGTGGAGAAGAAGGCGAAGGCCGAGGAAGCTGCCAAGGATGCCGAGAAGGCGGCGGCTGAGGCGGCTACGGCCAAGCCGGCGGAGTAGGGCTCCTTCTTTCCTCTCCCCGCGATATAGGGAGAGGTCGACTTCCGAGCGGAGCGAGGAAGTCGGGTGAGGGGCCGTGCACAGCACCTCACCCGGCTCGGACCTGTCGGTCCTTGCTTCCCTCTCCCCGTAAAACTGGGGGAGGGAAGCGTGCCGCCCTTACTTTCCCATCCTGCCGATTCCGACTAAGAAGCCCCCATGTACGACATCAAATGGATTCGCGAACATCCGGAGGCCTTCGACCGCGGGCTGACGCGGCGCGCCTTGCAGCCGCTGTCCAGCGCGCTGCTGGCGCTCGACGAGAAGCGGCGGGCGGCGATCACCAAATACGAGCTGGCGCAGGCGCGGCGTAACTCCGCGTCAAAAGAAATCGGCGAGTCGAAGAAAAAAAATGACGAGGCCGCCGCGCAAAAATTGATGGCCGAAGTCAACGAGCTCAAGACCACGCTGCCGGCGTTGGAGGCCGAGCAGAAAAAACTCGGCGACGAGCTCGACACGGAGTTGGCACAAATTCCCAACCTGCCGCTTGACGACGTCCCGGACGGCGCGGATGCCAGCGGCAATGTCGAGTATCATGCGTCGGGCAAGAAACGCGACTATGCATTTAAGCCCAAGCAGCATTTCGAACTCGGAGAAGCGCTTGGGATGATGGATTTCGAGCTGGCCGCCAAATTATCCGGCGCGCGCTTTGTGGTGTTGCAGAAAGGCCTAGCGCGGCTCGAACGCGCGCTCGGGCAATTCATGCTCGATCTGCATTCAGGCGAAAAGCATGGCTACATCGAAGTCAACCCACCGCTGATGGTGCGCGACGATGTGATGTTTGGGACGGCGCAATTGCCGAAATTTGCTGAGGATCAATTCGAAGCATCGGGTGGACGAGATTCCAAAGAAATTATGCTTGAAGCGTTTAACAATGCGATTGGGGTTGGCAGAGAACTTGGTATTGATCCGATTGATCACGAACAAAAATTTCGTCCACTTGTTGATGCGGCTTGGGACAAAGCGCCGAAACAAGTTCGCCTCTGGCTCATCCCCACCGCCGAAGTACCGCTCACCAATCTGGTGCGCGAGTCCATAGTTGATGAAGACAAATTGCCGATGCGGCTGACCGCCTGCACACCGTGCTTTCGAGCCGAAGCGGGCGCGGCGGGAAAAGACACCCGCGGCATGATCCGCCAGCACCAGTTCACCAAGGTCGAGCTGGTCTCGATCACCCCGCCGGAGAAAAGCAAGGAAGAACACGAGCGCATGCTCGCCTGCGCCGAAGAGGTGTTGAAAAAACTCGATCTGCATTACCGCGTGGTCACGCTTTGCACCGGCGACATGGGATTTGCCGCGCAGAAGACCTACGACATCGAGGTTTGGCTGCCGGGCCAAAAAATGTATCGCGAGATTTCCTCCTGCTCGGTGTGCGGCGAGTTCCAGGCTCGCCGCATGAACGCGCGTTATCGCGGCAAAGACGGCGTGCGCCATGTGCACACGCTCAACGGCTCCGGCGTCGCGGTCGGACGCGCGCTGATCGCCGTGATGGAGACCTATCAGGACGACCAAGGCGCGATCGTGGTGCCAGAGTCGCTCAAGCCCTATATGGGTGGAATAACCAAGATCGAGCGGGCGTAATGCGCATCCTTATCACCAATGACGACGGCATCCATGCGCCGGGCCTCGAGGCCTGCGAACAAATCGCGCGCGAATTATCGGACGAAATCTGGATCGTGGCGCCGGAAAGCGACCAGTCCGGTGTGTCGCATTCGCTATCGCTCAACGATCCGTTGCGGTTGCGCGAAGTGGCCGAGCGTCATTTCGCGGTCAAGGGCACGCCGACCGATTGCGTGATCATGGGCGCGCGCCATCTCATGAAAGAGATGCCGGACCTGGTGCTGTCCGGCGTCAACCGCGGCCGCAATGCCGCCGAGGACGTCACTTATTCGGGCACGGTCGCCGGCGCCATGGAAGGCGCCGTGCTAGGCATTCCGTCGTTCGCGCTGTCGCAGGCCTATGCCGCCAGCACCAAGCGCATGCCGCATTGGGAGACCGCGATCAAATTCGCGCCCGATCTGATCCGCCGCGTGCTCAAGGCCGGCATGCCGCGCGACGTGCTGGTCAATGTCAATTTTCCCGATTGTCCGCCGGGCGAAGTTGCCGGCACGGCCATCGTCACCCAAGGTAAGCGCGACCAGGAGCTGCTGCGCATCGACGCGCGCCACGACGGGCGCGGCAATCCGTATTACTGGATCGCCTTCGGCCGCGGCGGCATAGCGGGGGCTGCGGCCGGCAGCGATCTCGCCGCGCTCAACGACAAGCGCATCTCTATAACGCCGCTGCGGCTCGACATGACCGACGCGCCGTTCATGACGAAACTGGCGGATATCTTTAGCTAAGCGGCTGCGAGAATTTCGGCGAGCATGGCTTTGAGCTGCTCGACCTGGAACGGTTTCTGCAGCGCTGGGTGATCGCGATAGGGCTCGGACAGGCTGCGCTCGCCATAGCCGGTGACGAACACGAAGGGCAGACCGCGCTTGGCCAGAATTTCGGCGACCGGATAGACCTCCTCGCCGTCGAGATTGACGTCGAGAATGGCGGCGCTGAAATCGCCACGGGCCGCGAACTCACTTGCCTCGGCGATGGTGCCGACCGCCGCCGCCACGTCGTAGCCGAGGTCGGCCAGCATATCCTCCAGCAGCATGCGGATGAGATATTCATCTTCGACCACGAGAAGGCGTGGCACCGTTCGCGAGGCATCGCTCATCACCGGCTCCCGGCCCACAACTGCAACCGGACAAGCTTACATGAATCACCGGCAAACGTGCTAAATTTGCGCCGAGAGGAGTTAAGCCGTGCCGAACCGATCGTGGGACGCGCAAGCCGAAGACCACATGGAATTCCTGCTCACGCTGCGTCGGCGCGGCATCGGCGACCAGGCGGTGCTGCACGCCATGGACGAGGTGCCGCGCGGACAATTCGTCGATCCGGTATATGCCGAGCGCGCCTATGCCGACCACGTGCTGCCGATCGAATGCGGGCAGACCATCAGCCAGCCTTATGTGGTGGCCTACATGACCGAGCAGCTCGGCGTTCGCCCGCATCATCGCGTGCTCGAGGTGGGTACCGGCTCGGGTTATCAGGCCGCGGTGCTCTCGCGCCTAGCCCGCGAGGTGGTGAGCATCGAGCGTTACCGCACGCTCGCCGAACAGGCGAGGGCGCGCCTCGCTGCACTCGGCTACGACAATGTCGAGGTCGTTACCGGCGACGGCTTTGCCGGCGTGCCGGACAAGGCGCCGTATGACCGCATTATCGTCACCGCCGCCGCAGAGCACGTGCCGCAGACCCTGATCGATCAGCTCGGCGATGACGGGGTGATGATTTTGCCGCTCGGGCCGCATGGCGGATCGCAACACATTATCAAGCTTACCAAATCGCAAACGGGCATTACCCGGGAAAACCTGATTGCGGTGCGTTTCGTGCCGTTATTGCCGGGAAAGGCGCAGGAACTTTAAGAGGCGCTGTGACATTTTTACCGGACTCAGATGCGCCGGCAACGATCTGGTAATTCTTAAAACCTTATTTACTCGCGAATGCTTTATTTCAAACGCAATTTATCTTGTGTATGAGTGAGTAACCACATGTCGCGTATCAACGTGCCGTCTCGCTCGCGTGCAAGCTCGCATACTTGGCCGCACGTTGCAGTCCTCGTGCTGGTGGGCATGGCCGCCGCCGGTTGTTCGGATAGCGCGCGCTTCGACTCCAACCCATACGCTTCCAACCGCAACGCCCGCCAGCAAGAGGCGACCGGCTCGATAGCGTCGCATCCGGCGACCGCGTCGCGTGTTGAATCGCAGCCGCTGCCGGCGCCGAGCCGTCCCGCCACGGTCGCCAGCACGGGCGGCGTCGCCACCGGCGCGCAGGGCCTGGGCGCTTACCGGCCCGGCACGTCCGATGTCACCGGATCGGTGCCCGCCCGTGCGGCGCCTGCACCAACCGGGCATTGGACCTGGGACGGCGGCTCGCCGGTGACGGTGACTTCCGGCGAAACGGTTGAGAGTATCGCGCGCAAATACGGCGTGCCGGCATCCGCCATCAGTGTGACCAATGGCTTCCGCGAGGGCGCGGTGCTCAGGCCGGGCCAGCGCGTGGTCATTCCGCGCTACGTCTCGGCCGGCGCAACCCAGGCGTCTGCGCCGCAAAGTTCGGCCGCGTCGCGCGCCACTGAGAACGTGCATATCGTCGAACCCGGCGAAAGTATGTTAGGGATCGCACGCAAACACGGCGTTACGATCACCGCTTTGGCGCGCGCCAACAACATCCAGCCCTATGCCAAGATCAGCATGGGCGACCGTCTCACCATCCCGGGTGGCCGCCACGTTGCCGAGCGCCAGGTGTCGGCGCCACAGGTGGCGCAGCCGCGCATAGTTCCAGCCGAGAAGGTCGCCAGCGCGTCGGCCCAGACTGCGCGCGTCGTCACGCCCGAGCACCAGACCACCGAAAGCGTTACCCAAACCGCGGAAGCGGCCGGCGGCATACCGTCGTTCCGCTGGCCGGTGAAGGGCCGCATCATCACCGGCTTCGGCCCGCGCCCGAACGGCGTGCAGAACGACGGCATCAACCTGGCGGTGCCGGAAGGCACGCCGGTCAAGGCCGCCGATGACGGCGTCGTCGCCTACGCGGGCAATGAATTGAAGAGCTACGGCAACCTGATTCTGATCCGCCACGCCAACGGTTTCGTGTCGGCCTATGCCAACGCCAGCGAGCTCCTGGTCAAGCGCGGCGACACCATCAAGCGCGGGCAGGTGATCGCCCATGCCGGGCAGACCGGCAACGTGACCTCGCCGCAACTGCATTTCGAGATCCGCAAGGGCTCAACCCCGGTCGATCCGACCAAGTATCTCGGCGGGGCTTAAGCCGAAAACGCTTCACTAGCGCTCAAGCATTGTTATGACCGGGCTTGTCCCGGCCATCCACCTCTTGCTTTGCCTAACGAAAGGTGTGGATGCCCGCCACAAGACCGGGCATGACGGCGGATAGAGCAAGGCGTGAGACTAATCCTTCACCGCTACCCCGAGCCGTCCGGCTAAATCCTGCACGAATTGCCAGGCCACGCGGCCGGAGCGCGAACCGCGCGTGGTCGACCATTCCAGCGCGTCGCGCCGCAGCGCTTCGCCGCGCGCCGGAATCTTGTAGTGCGCAACATAGCTCTCGACCATCGCGAGGTATTCGTCCTGGCTGCAGCGGTGAAAGCCAAGCCAGAGCCCGAAGCGGTCGGACAACGACACTTTCTCCTCGACCGCTTCGCCCGGGTTGATCGCAGTCGAGCGCTCGTTCTCCATCATGTCGCGCGACATCAGGTGACGGCGGTTCGAGGTGGCGTAAAAAATCGCATTGTCCGGCCGACCCTCGATGCCGCCCTCCAGCAGCGCCTTAAGCGACTTGTAGGTGGTGTCTTCGGCGTCGAACGACAGATCGTCGCAGAACACGACGAAGCGGTAGTGCGAACCGCGAATAAGCGTCATCAGGTCCGGCAGACTCTGGATGTCCTCGCGGTGGATTTCGATCAGCTTGAGCGGGCCGCTCTTGGTCTGGCGCGCGAGCGTGGCGTTGACGCCGGCATGCGCCGCCTTCACCAGCGACGATTTGCCCATGCCGCGTGCGCCCCACAGCAGCGCGTTATTGGCCGGCAGGCCTTTGGCGAAACGTTCGGTGTTTTCAACCAGCACGTCGCGCACGCGGTCGATGCCCTTGAGCAGCGACATCTCGACGCGGTTGACGCGCTTGACCGGCGCGAGCCGGCGGCCGTCGGGATGCCATATGAAGGCGTCGGCGCCGGCGAGGTCAGGCACCGGCGCGCGTTGCGGTGCCAGCCGCTCGATCGCGTCGGCGATGCGCGCAAGAATGTCGGCGTTACCCGCGACCGCGGGTTTCGGCTTGGATTGGGAGCCACGCTGCGACTTGGACTTCGATTTGGCCATCGGGACTGCTTTGCAAAAGTGCGCTGCTCTTAGCGGTCCTCTCATGCCCCCGCAAGCGGGCTGCCGCGAAAACGGCCAAAAATGGCCGGTTTTGAGGGGTCTTGCGGCGTTGCAATTGGGGCGGCGGCCGCTATAGTCCGCGCGAAATTACGTTTGACACCGGGCCGGGGAAGTTTGCCCGGCGTGCCCCTAAAAACCACGCAAGGGATGCTTCGATGTTCATTTCGACGGCGTTTGCCCAAGGGTCGCTGTTCGGCGGGGGGGCAGGCGGTGATAGCAGCAACATGATGATGTCGCTGCTGCCATTCGCGCTGATATTCGTCATCATGTACTTTCTCATCTTGCGCCCGCAGCAGAAGCGGGTGAAGCAGCACGCGGAATTGGTCAAGAACGTCCGACGCGGCGACACCGTCATCACCAATGGCGGACTCGTCGGCAAGGTCACCAAGGTGATCGACGATGACCAGATCGAAATCGAGATTGCGGACGACGTGCGCATCCGCCAGATGCGGCAGATGATCACCGACGTTCGCGCCAAGGGTGAACCGGTGAAGGACGAGGCGGCAGCCGTTTGATCGCTGGGCTTATGTCTTTCAATCCTACTTTTCCGGATTAAGTCGTCATGCTTTATTTCACGCGCTGGAAAGCGGCGGCGATTGTTCTCACGGCATTATTCATTTGCCTGTTCGCCGTTCCTAATTTCTTGCCTGAAAAGATGGTGCAGAGCTGGCCGAAGTGGGCGCAGCGCCACGTCGTGCTCGGCCTCGACCTGCAGGGCGGTTCGCACATCCTGCTCGAGGTCGACACCAAAGCGGTGCGCAAGGAAATGCTGGAGACGCTGCGCGATGACATGCGCCGCGTGCTGCGCGATGCGCGTATCGGCTATACCGGGCTGGTGGTGCGCGGCAACAGCGCCGAGGTCCGCATCCGCGAGGGAGCCAGCGCGGATCAGGCACAGGCCAAACTCGCAACCCTGTCGCAACCGCTCGGCGGACTTCTCGGCGGCACCGGACAGCGCAACATCGACGTCACCGCTGAGGCCGGCGGGCTGATCCGGCTCACCCTGAGCGACCCGGCGATCATCGAGCGCGTGCGCCAATCGGTCGATCAGTCGATCCAGATCATCGAGCGACGCGTCAACGAACTCGGCACCGTAGAGCCGCTGATCCAGCGCGAAGGTACCGACCGCATTCTCGTCCAGGTGCCCGGCCTGCAGGATCCGACCCGGCTCAAGCAGCTGCTCGGTAAGACCGCCAAGCTCGATTTCCGCATGGTCGACACCGGGGCGTCGCCGGAACAGGCGGTGCAGGGCCGCACGCCGCCGGAAGACGATCTCCTGTACAGCGCGAGCCAGCCGAAGACGCCCTATCTGGTCGAGAAGCGTATTTTGGTGTCGGGCGGCGATCTTACCGACGCGCAGCCCGGCTTCGACCAGCGCACCAGCGAGCCGATCGTGTCGTTCCGCTTCAACACCTCGGGCGCGCGCAAATTCGCGCAGGTGACGCAGGAAAACGTTGGCAAGCCGTTCGCCATCGTTTTAGACAATGAAGTGATCTCGGCGCCGGTGATCCGCGAGCCGATCCTCGGCGGCTCGGGGCAGATTTCCGGCAGCTTCACCGTGCAGAGCGCCAACGATCTCGCCATCTTACTGCGCGCTGGCGCACTGCCGGCCCCGCTCACCATCATTGAAGAGCGCACGGTCGGTCCCGGCCTCGGCGCGGATTCGATCGCCAAGGGCAAAATCTCGTCCTATGTCGGGGCGGTGATGGTGGTCGTGTTCATGCTCGCCACCTACGGGCTGTTCGGACTGTTCGCCAATATCGCGGTGGCGATCAACGTCGCCATGATCTTCGGCGTGCTGTCGATGCTCAACGCCACGCTGACGCTGCCCGGCATCGCTGGCATCGTGCTCACGGTCGGCATCGCGGTCGACTCTAACGTGCTGATCTATGAACGCATCCGCGAGGAAGTACGCGGCGGTCGCACGCCGATCAACGCCATCGACGCAGGGTTCAGCCGCGCGCTCGCCACCATCCTCGATTCCAACATCACCACCTTCATCGCCGCCGCGGTGCTGTTCTATATCGGCACCGGCCCGGTGCGCGGCTTCGCGGTCACGCTCGGCATCGGCATCATCACCACGGTGTTCACCGCCTTCACCCTGACGCGGCTGATCGTCGCCACCTGGGTGCGCTGGCGGCGTCCCCAGCGTGTGCCGATTTAAGGGGTTCATACAGTGCGCCTGCTTCGCATCGTACCTGACGACACCAAATTCGATTTTATGCGCTTCCGGCGCATTAGCTTTCCTATTTCCGCGCTGATGTCGATTTTGGCGATCTCGCTCTATTTCTTCCACGGGCTGAATTTCGGCATCGACTTCAAGGGCGGCACGCTGATCGAAGTGCAGACCAAGGCGGGACCGGCCGATCTCTCCACCATGCGTTCCGCGCTCGGCGTGCTGGGCTTGGGCGAGGTGCAGTTGCAGCAATTCGGCGCGCCCGACGACGTGCTTATCCGCATCGCCGAGCAGCCGGGCGGCGATGCCGCTCAGCAGGAGGCGGTAAGCAAGGTGCGCGGTGCGCTCGGGAACGCCGTCGATTACCGCCGCGTCGAGGTGGTCGGCCCGCGCGTGTCGGGCGAATTACTCTCATACGGCGTCATCGGGCTGGGCTTAGCGATTTTCTGCATTCTGATTTATCTGTGGTTCCGCTTCGAGTGGCAGTTCGCGCTAGGCGCTATGATCGCCAACGTACACGATATCGTGTTGACCATCGGTTTCATGTCGATCACGCAGATCGACTTCGACCTCACCAGCATCGCGGCGCTGCTCACCATCCTCGGCTATTCGCTGAACGATACGGTGGTGATCTACGACCGCATCCGCGAAATGCTGCGCCGCTACAAGAAGCTGCCGATGCCGGACCTGCTCAATGCCTCGGTCAACCAGACGCTGTCGCGCTCGGTGATCACCCACGTGACCGTTTCGCTGGCTTTGCTGGCGCTGCTGTTGTTCGGCGGCCAGGCGATCCACAGCTTCACCGCAACCATGATGTTCGGCGTGGTGCTGGTCGGCACCTATACCTCGGTGTTCATTGCGTCGCCGATTCTGATCTATCTCGGGGTCGGCACCGGGCGCGACGCGATGACTGCACCCGGCAAAAAAGACGACAAGCCTTAAAGCCATGGCCGATGACGGCAATGTTGCACAAGGTTTGCCAGATGCCCGGCATCTGCCAACCCCGGTGGCGATCGATGCCTATGGCAGCGGCGGCTTCCGCTTTGGCGGCATGTCACACCGCGGATCGCTGCTGTGCTTGCCGGATGGCATCTGGGCCTGGCCGGTTAAGAACGTGAGCGAGCTCACCGAAGCGGTGCTGGCGCCGGTGTTCGAGCGGGCGCCGGCGCTCGATCTGTTTCTGATCGGCGCCGGGCGCGATCCTTACGCGTTGCCGGAGCCGTTGCGGGCGCGCTTCCGCGCCCTGTCAATTTCCGTTGATTGTCTGGGCACCGGGCCGGCGGCGCAGACCTACAATATTTTGCTGGGCGAAAAACGCCGCGTCGGCGCGGGACTGATCGCGGTCGACTAAGCTATGCTGGCCAGATGCAGACCCATTTTGAGCACTGCGCCGCGCTGGTGCGCGAGGCCGACCGGGATCGTTATCTCGCCACGCTGTTCGCGCCGGCCGCGCATCGTGACGCACTCTGTGCGCTCTATGCCTTCAATGTGGAGATCTCGCGGGTGCGCGAGCTGGCGCGCGAGCCGCTGCCGGGCGAAATCCGTCTACAATGGTGGCGCGAGGTCTTGTCGGGTGAGCGCGCAGGCGAGGGAGCCGCGCATCCGGTGGCGGCGGCGTTGCGCGAGACGCTGGCGCGCTACGGGTTTGTGGCCACGCCGCTGCTCGAATTGATCGATGAGCGGATATTCGATCTGTACGATGAGCCGATGGCGACAGTCGGCGATTTGGAACTTTACGGCATCCGGACGCAATCGCCGGTGTTCGCCATGGCGGCGGAAATTCTAAAGCCCGGCGGGATGCCGCCCGAATTATTCACATTGGATGCCAGCGTGGCCTCCATAATTGGCGGAATTCTGCGGAGCTTTGGGCTGCATGCTTCGCGGCGGCAGCTTTATGTGCCGCTGGAAATACTGGACCGGCATCAGGTCGGCCGCGAGGATATCTTCGCCGCGCATGGGAGCGAGCCTTTGCTGGCCGCGCTTACTGAATTGCGCGGGATTGCACGGCGGCATCTCGCAGCGGCGCAAGCGAAACTCGAAACTGCGCCGCCGGAAATCCTGCCAGCGTTTCTGCCGGTTGCGTTGGTCGGTCCGCAGCTCCGCCGCATGGAACTGCCCGGCTATCAGCCGTTCGCGCTCAATCAGATTTCGCCCTGGCGCCGGCAATGGCTGCTGTGGCGCGCGGCGCGTGACCCGAGTCGCATTTTCCAGGCTTAATCCTATTCCGCCGCGGCCGCCGGTAGCTCGCCGGCAATCCAGCGATCGAGATCGGCGAGCGCGCGTTCGCTGAGCGCGCTCTTGCGCGCCAGATTCTTGGCCGAACCGCGGCCGAATTTGCGGCCCTCGCGGGCGACGGGTTCGGCGATAGGCGGAAACAGGCCGAAATTTACGTTCATCGGCTGGAACGAAGACGGCCCGGCATCGATGGACTCGATATGGCCGCCGGTGATGTGCGCGAGCAGCGCGCCATGCGCCGTGGTCGGCGGCGGGGCGCTCAATGCTTCGCCACGGCTCTCGGCGGCGGCAAAGCGCGCGGCGATCAGCCCGATGGCGGCGGATTCCACGTAACCCTCGCAGCCAGTGATCTGGCCGGCGAAACGCCAACGCGGATTGGCTTTCAGCCGCAGCATGTCGTCGAGCAGCTGGGGCGAATTGAGGAATGTATTGCGATGCAGGCCGCCGAGGCGGGCGAATTCCGCGTTCTGCAAACCCGGAATGCTGCGGAAGATGCGCATCTGCTCGCCGTGTTTCAGTTTGGTCTGGAAGCCGACCATGTTGAACAGCGTTCCCAGCTTGTTGTCCTGGCGCAGTTGGACGACGGCGTAGGCTTTCACATCGGGCGAGCGCGGGTTGGTCAGGCCGAACGGTTTCATCGGGCCGTGGCGCAGCGTTTCGCGTCCGCGCTCGGCCATCACTTCGATCGGCAGGCAGCCATCGAAATAGGGCGTGGAGGATTCCCAATCGTGGAACACGGTCTTGTCGCCAGCGAGCAGCGCGTCGATGAAGGCGTCATATTGTTCGCGCGTAAGCGGGCAATTGATGTAATCGGCGCCCGAGCCGCCGGGGCCAGCCTTGTCGTAGCGCGACTGGAACCAGGCCTGCTCGAGATCGACACTATCGCGATGCACGATCGGGGCGATGGCGTCGAAGAAGGCGAGCGCGTCCTCGTCGGTCAGCGCGCGGATCGCGGCGGCGAGATCGGGTGAGGTGAGCGGGCCGGTGGCGATGATGACGCTGTCCCAGTCGTCGGGCGGCAACGCCACTTCGCCGCGCACCAGGGTGACGAGCGGCTGCGCCGCCAGGGCCGCCGAAACGGCTGCGGAAAACCCGTCGCGATCGACCGCCAGTGCGCCACCGGCCGGCACCTGGTGGCTGTCTGCCGCGCGCATCACCAGCGAGCCGAGCCGGCGCATCTCCGCGTGCAACAGACCGACCGCGTTGTGATCCTTGTCGTCGGAACGGAACGAATTCGAGCAGACCAGTTCGGCGTATCCATCGGTCTTGTGCGCGGCGGTTAAGCGCAGCGGCCGCATCTCGTGCAGCACGACCGGAACGCCGGCTTGCGCGAGTTGCCAGGCGGCCTCCGAGCCGGCGAGACCGCCGCCGATGACGTGGATGGGTTTCAGGGTCATCCCGGCAAACTAGGCGTCGTGCGGGTTGTCGGCAACGGCCCGATAAAAACGAAAACGCCCGCGACAGGCGCAGGCGCTTTCGAATGAATGACGTGGCGTTTAGTGCTGGTGCGTGGCATTCCAGGCGACCCGCTGGATATCCGATCGGCTGATGCCGATGTCAGCAAGCTCGCGGTCGCCCAGGCGGGACAGCTCGTTCAGGCTTTGGTTGTAGCGCTTCCACTCGCGGATCAGGCGGACAAGGTTGGCAAACATCACGATCCTCTTTCTCTGCAGTCCGGCGCGTCGCCGGCGACTCGTTTAGACTGGAAAATAGGCCTGTTCGGGCGTTTGAAAAGTAACAATGTTGCGCCGCAGCAATGCAGAGAACGCATAGCTTAAGTGATTGATTATTAATGGCAACAAACGTTTGCGGCCGGTTTTACCTTGTCATTTTGGGGGCTTGCTTGGCGCCAAGCGCAGCACGGACGGCGAGGTCGGCCTAAACAGGGCGGATCGTGTAGATTGCCGGCCCGCATCTGGAGGAAAACCATGAAAACGCATCTGTTCCGCGCCGCCGTCATCGCCGGGGTGCTTAGTTTGGCCGGGCTGCCGCCGGCGAACGCGGCCGAGATCAAGGTGCTAACCGCCGGGGCCTACAAGCAGGTGGTGCTGGCGCTGGTGCCCGACTTCGAGAAGCAGACCGGCCACAAGGTAACGGTCGATAACGGCACCACCGGCCAATTGAAGAAACGCATCGAAGGCGGCGAAGCCTTCGACCTGTTGGTGATCACCCCAGCCATGGTCGATGAAATGATCGCCAGCGGCAAGCTGGCCGCAGGCAGCCAAGTGAAACTCGCCAGCGTCGGCGTCGGCGTGGTGGTGAAAGAGGGCGCGCCCAAGCCGGACATCAGCACCGTCGACAAATTCAAGCAGGCGCTGCTGGCGGCCAAATCGGTCGCCTATATCGATCCGATGAGCGGCGGCTCGAGCGGCATCTATGTCGACAAGCTGCTGGTGAAGCTCGGTATCGCCGAGCAGATCAAGCCGAAGGCCAAGCTCAAGCAGGGCGGTCATGTCGCCGATCTCATCGTCAGCGGCGAGGCCGAGCTCGGCATCCACCAGATCAGCGAGATCGTGCCGGTGAAGGGTGCGGCCTTGGTCGGTCCGCTGCCGAAGGAGATCCAGAACACCACCACTTATGCGTCGGGCTTGAGCGCGTCGGCGAAAGACAAGGACGCGGTCAAGGAGCTGATTAAGTATTTGTCAGGTCCTGACGCGGCTGCCGTGCTCAAGTCCAAGGGCATGGAGCCGGCGAGCTAAGGACGCGCGTTTGTCATTGCAAGCAGAGACGCGTCAACTCGACCGCCGCGTCGTCATTACCGCGCTGGGTATCGCGCAAATCCTGGCCTGGGGCACATCGTTCTATATCCCGGCGGTATTTGCCGAGCCGATCGTCAAAGACACCGGCTGGTCGCTCGGTTGGGTGGTCGGCGGAACGTCGATTGGCCTGCTGGTCGCCGGGCTGATTTCGCCGCAAGTCGGCAAGGTTATCGACGTACATGGCGGGCGGCCGGTGTTGCTCGCAAGCTCGTTGTTCTACGCCGCCGGCCTCGCCGGCATCGGCCTGGCGCCGGCACTGTCAGTTTATCTGTTCGCTTGGGTGCTGCTCGGGATCGGCATGGGCAGCGGGCTCTATGACGCGGTGTTCGCGGCGCTCGGGCGTCTCTATGGCAGCGAGGCGCGCGGGCCGATCACCAATCTCACGCTGTTCGGCGGTTTCGCCAGCACGGTGTGCTGGCCGCTCAGCGCCTTCATGATCGAGCATGCCGGCTGGCGCAACGCCTGCTTCATCTATGCCGCGCTGCATCTGTTCGTTGCCCTGCCGCTACAAATGGCGGTGATCCGGCGCGCGCCAAAGCCTGTTGCTGCCCCCGTTACGTCATCGGACGATGCGCAGCCCGCGCCACCGGCGCGCATCGCCAACGAAGCCTTGATCATCGTACTGCTGGCGCTGGTGCTCTCGATCACCGCTGGCATCGGCTCGATCGTGGTGGTTCATTTGCTGATTTTTTTGCAGGCGAAGGGCGTGGATTTTGCGACGGCCGTTTTTTTGGGGACCCTGTTCGGTCCGGCGCAAGTCGGCGCCCGCGTGGTGGAGCGCCTGTTCGGCAGCCGCTATTACCCGATCTGGACCATGATCGGCTCCTGCGCGCTGATGGCGGTCGGCCTGCTGCTGCTGGCCGGGCGATTTCAGCTCCTGCTGCTGGTGATCCTGCTCTATGGCGCCGGCTACGGCATTTCCTGGATCGGGCGCGGCACGCTGCCGCTGGCGCTGTTCGGGCCAGTGCGGTTTCCGCGCCTGATGGGCAAGCTGGCGTTCCCCAGCCTGATCGTCCAGGCGCTGGCGCCGTCGGCCGGCGCGCTGCTGATCGAAGCCAGTGGAGCCGATGCGACCATCGGCGTATTGACGGTGCTGGCGCTGATCAATGTGCTGCTGATCTGCCTGTTATGGGCGGTGTGCCGGCCGCGACTGTCCACGGGCGTGTGACAATGCTGACCTTGCGCACGCTGTATTTCGAGGACCTCTCGGTCGGCATGACTGAGCGGCTCGCCAAAACCGTGGCGTCGTCCGACGTGGTCGGTTTCGCCGAGGTCACCGGCGATCGCAATCCGATTCATTTGTCGGAACATTTCGCCGCCAAGACGCCGTTCGGCACCCGCATCGCGCATGGCCTCTATACCGCGAGTCTGATCTCGGCGGTGCTCGGCACGCGGCTGCCGGGTCCGGGCGCGGTATACATTTCGCAGACGCTGAATTTCCGCGCCCCGGTGAAGATCGGCGACACCGTGGAGGTCAGCGTCGCGGTCGTGGAGTTGTTGCCGGAAAAATTCCGCGCGCGGCTGGCCTGCACCTGCACGGTCGATGGCGAGACCGTGCTCGACGGCGAGGCCTGGGTGAAGGTGCCATCGCGCGCAGCCGGCGGCCGCCCGCTGCCGCGGGTGTGATGGCGCTGGCGAAAAAGCCTGGGAAAACTGGGATAAGAGGCACCCGTTCTGGTAGGCATGGAATTTGCAAATAGATCGGCAGCTACAATAAGGGGGCCTGTCATGCCATTTCCGCTGCCCGTCAAAGCGGCAATTTGGTCGCAACCCGAGCGCTGGACCATCGATTGGATCGATGTCTGGGCGCTAGCGCTCGGCGCGATTGCCTTAAGTTTAGCCGCGCTGATCTATTTCGCAGACCGCGATCCGGTCGCGGTGTCGTTCGTACTCGTTGCCTTTGCCGCAATTATAGGCGTTGTGCTGCGCGAATCCGTGCAGAAGCGCGAGCAAGGCCAGTAATCCGACGATCAGCTACCCGGCGGCGGTGCAAAGAAGCAGCGCGGCGTGCCGTCCGGCCGCTTGCAGCGCCAATAGGCGCCGTCGGGCGAGGGCAGCGACTGGCTGTACGGCACGACCTCGTTGACATCTTCCTGGCGTGTCGGTCCGTCTGCATCGTTGCCGGTTACAGCCACACCGTAGGTGACCGGACCGCGCAGCGAATAACCGCCAACACCGGCTTTCACGGCGTCGCGCGAAACCATGCCGCAGTCCTCGGCGCCGCAGCACCATTCGCCGGCGGGATTCTTATAGGTCCCGCGGCTGATCCAGACATCGTGTGCAAGCGTGGCAGAACTGGACATGGACAGAACGAGCACGAGCAGTGAGCGTACCAAGTTTCGCGACATCGGTGGCCTCCTCGTATTGGCCCGGCGTGGCGTAACTCAAGATTTCTTCTCTGCTCCTTCTTTTTCTTTTCCCGAATTGGCTGCCACTGTCCGTTGCACGGCAGCGGCACATCGTTACGTCCAATCTTGTGATTGGTTGTGACGAATCGATCCAACTTTATTTTTTAGCACAATCTCCCGAAACCGATGGGTAAAATTATGCGGTGCGGTATAACTGTTCCGGCTCTTTATCGGGCAGCTGGCGCCGTGGTAGGCGCGAGCGATGAAATCGACTGCAAAAGTTTTTTGGCAGCTTTGGCGCGACCGGCGCGGGCGGCTTTCGCCGCTACGCATCAGCACGCTGGCCTTGCTGTTTTTCCCGCTCGCCAAGGCGCTGGTCGATGCGCAGTCGATCGTGCATGGCGCCCGCCCGTTCAACGACATGATCCACCGCGCCGGCTTCTGGGCGCTGGTCTTCCTCGGCGTGACCCTGGCGGTGACACCGCTGCGGCGCATCGCGCGCTACGGCAATCTGATCGACGTGCGCCGCATGTTCGGCGTCGGGGCATTTTGCTATATCGCGACGCATCTCACGCTATTCACCGCCGACCAGATGTTCGACCTCGGCAAGGTGGCGCACGAAATCAGCCATCGCTGGTATCTCATCATTGGCGGCACGGCCTGGCTCGGCCTGGCGACGCTCGCCGCGACCTCGACCGACGGCATGGTGCGCCGGCTCGGGGCATTGCGCTGGCGGCGGCTGCATCAGATTGTCTATGGCATCGTGCTGCTGGCGCTGATTCATTATTTCCAACAGACCAAGGCCGACGTCACGGTGCCGGTCTTTGCTGCCAGCCTTATCCTGTGGCTGATCGTCTACCGGTTGGTCGCCTGGTGGCAAGACACGAGCGAATTGTCCACGCTGACGCTGCTCAAGCTGAGCATCGCCGTGTCGGTTCTCACATTTATCGCTGAGGCGGCCGGCATCGGCATCGCCTACCATGTCTCGCCGATGCGCGTGCTCGACGTAGCGTTCGATTTTTCCGCCGGCATCAGGCCGGGCTGGCAGGTGCTAGCCGCGGGCCTTATCGTGGTCGCGATTGATTTCGTGCGCGGGCGCTGGTCCAGGCGTTCGCCGCGCCCGCGCGCCGTTGGCGCGGCCTAAAGCTCGCGGTGGCTATTTCACGTCGCCTTTCTTCTGCACCGGGCCGGTCAGAGCTTCGAAGCGCTTGCGCAGATAGGTCACCAGATCGGTATTGCTGATGAACGCCGGGTAATCGTTGGCAAGCTTGAGCGAGAACAGGGGCGGCAGTCCGGCCGGCGGCGGCACATCCTTGCGCGGCGACCAGGTGTCGAGCTTGCTCTGCTGCTCTTTTTCCAGGAACCAGCTCAGGAACAACCGCGCCGCGTTCGGATGCGGCGAATCCCTGAAGGTGGCGGCAGTCTGCGCCCACACCGGCGTCTTATCGATCTTCGAAAACGAAATCTCGACCGGCTTGCCGGCGCGCTGCTCGCGCAACGAAAAATTCGGATTGGAGTCGATCGACACCATGTTCTCACCGGACGCGAGACTGCGCGATACGCTGAGGTGGCCCTGGACGAATTGCGCGCCATTGGCCATGTACTTGGTCATCCAATCCCAACCGTAGCGCTGCAAGACCGTGTAGAACGCAAAAAGCGTGATGTCGTCGTCGTGTGGATAGCAGGAAATCATCTTGCCCTTGAATTCGGGTTTGAGAAAATCCTTCGCGGATAACGGCTCATCGCCGGGCTTCACCAGATCCTTATTGTGGGCGTAGGACACCGCGCTAACGAACACGCCGACGTAATAGCCGTCGCGGTCCTTGAACGTCTTGTCGATGGCCCTCCAGGCGGCCGGCTCGAATCTGGCGAGCACGGCTTCTTTTTTCCACCGGATATAATCCTGCGCCGTTTGCAGAATGGCGAGATCGGCATCCAGCTTCTTGCTCTTGAGCTGCTGGATGATCTTCTCGTTGAGCACGTTGCTGAAGTCGGCGTGGATGGTCACTTTGATACCGGGATATTTCTGCTCGAAGGCGCGCGCCGACCCTTCATAGAGCGAGGCCGGCCCGCCGCCGTAAATGATGAGTTCCTTCTCGAGCTTCGCCTTTTCGTAAAGTGCGTCCATGCTTTGCGCATGCGTGAGGCTTGCCGCGGCGCAGACGGCGGCGCCGAATGAAATAGCCGCAAGGTTGCGAAGATGCCGGTTCATGTCGCCTCCTGCTTCCTTTACAGATTAAGGGGAATCATGGAATTGCGCCATGTCAAAGCGGAGCGGGGCGGGTGTTACTATTGTTATTTACGAAGTCCCACGGAGATACCCATGACGAAAATCGCCATCGTGGTCGGAAATCCGATGCGCGACAGCTATAGCGAGGCGCTCGGCCAAGCCTATCTGCGCGGCGCCGAAAGCGGCGGGCACGAGGCCAAGCTGTTCATACTCGCGCGCATGAATTTCGATGCCATCCTGCGCGAGGGCTATCGTCGCGAACAGCCGCTCGAGCCCGACCTGGTGGCCGCGCGCCAGGCTTTGAAGGCCAGCGATCACCTGGTGTTCGTGTTCCCGCTTTGGTGCGGCGACATGCCGGCTATCATGAAGGGCTTCATCGAGCGCGTGTTGCAGGGCGACCTTCTGGCAATCCAGGGCAGCCACGACAAAGCGAGCTGGAGCATCCTCAAAGGCAAATCGGCGCGCATCATCATGACGATGGGTATGCCGGGCTGGTTCTATTGGTGGTACTACGGTGCGCACGCGCTCAAATTGCTCAAGCGTAACATCCTGCATTTCACCGGCGTGTCGCCGGTGCGCTCCACCGTCTACGGGATGGTCGTCGGGGTCGGCGACGAAAAGCGCAAGCAATGGCTGCGCGAGGTCGAGGCGCTCGGGCATCAGGCGAGTTGAAGCGATTAGGCGGATTTATGTTCGGTGGCCGGCAGGGGCGCCAGCCCGCCGCGCCGGCGCGGCAAAAGCGGCTTGAGATGGCCGGCGGCATTGATCAGCGGTTCGACCAGCGCGCCCGTCACGGTGTGCGCGTTCGGATGCTCCGGAGAGCCGAACACCAGCGGCTCGTGTTCCTTCGCCGGGATGTAGAGCGTGCCGAACATCTAGTCCCACAGCGCCAGGCAGCTGCCGAAATTCTTGTTGAAGTGTTTCGGATTGCCGGAGTGGTGCACCTGATGATGCGCGGGCGAAACGAAAATGTGCCCGGCCAGCCCACGGAACGAAATCCACATGTGCGGATGCTGCAGGTGGACGTAGGTGTGGATGAACAGCACCAGGATGATGTTGGTGTCAGAGAACGCGTATTGATAGGCTGTGTTACCGAACAGGTAATTGCCCAGTCCGTTAGCGACCGCGGCCGAGAAGGCGAGGATGTTGGCGAAAATCCAGGTGTAGACCGGATGGACGCGGAAATTGGTGAGCGGCGTGAGCACTTCCGCGCTGTGGTGCACTTTGTGGAATTCCCACAGCAGCGGCACCTTGTGGCTGAGCCAATGGTTGAACCAGTAGCCGAGCTCGTAGGCCAGGAACAGCATCACGGTAATGATCGAGCGCGTGATGTAAGGCGATAGCGTCGAAGGCGTCACCGGGCCGGCAAGCGCGACCAGGCCGGCGATGATGCCGTTCGAGATGAACTGGTAGGATAGGATCGCCCAGCCGAACAAGACGCTGAACACGAACACGTTGAAGAACAGATGACTGATGTCGACCTGGTTCGATCGGCTGCGCATGATGCGGCGCGGGAACAGCGCACGCGTGATCGTTCGCAAACGAATGCGGCGTCCGCGTTTGTACCGGTAAAAATTGCGTTAGGCGATGTCCGCAAACTGCGGCTAGCGTACCAAATCCGCATACTCCGGATGCTTGGCGATGTAACCGGCGACGAAGGGGCAGAGCGGCTTTACCGTCAGCTTCTGCGCGCGCGCGAGGTCGAGCAGGCCGCGCACCAGCGCTGAACCGATGCCGCGGCCTTTGAGCGAGGCCGGCACTTCGGTGTGCATGATGATGATCGTGCCGTCGTCGCCCTTGTAGTTCGAAAATGCCACGTGGCCGTCGGCTTCGAGTTCGAAGCGGTGGCGTTCGGCGTTGTCGCGGACGGCGTTGGGCATTGGCGGCGGCTTAATACGCACGGCGCGCGGCGGCAAGGCGCTAGCACCTAGCGATTTATCTTATCGCAATGCACAAGGCGTAAATCGGAGAGTCAAATCGGAGAGTCAAACCGGAGACCATGTACTTGACGCGCTGCAAAGCGCGATGTCCAATGCATGCTAGCAGCAGACTAGTAGTTGCTGAGCGTGAACTCCGACCAACTTGGAGGTGATGATGAGAAAATTTGGCTTGTCTTTGGTCGTGGCCGCCGCGATAGGGGCGGGAACGACTCTGATAGGTACAGCACAAGCGGCACCGATGGGTCCGTCGCTGGGCACCGCCGCTGACGGTCTCAGTCCGATCGTGCAGGCTCAATTGTTCGTCTTCGGCGGACATCAATATTGCTGGTACGACAACGGCTGGAACGGACCCGGCTGGTACTATTGCAACCAATACCTGACTCCCGGCATCGGCTGGGGCGGCGGTTGGGGCTGGCACGGCTGGCATCATAAGGGCTGGTACGGCGGTCATGGCCACGGTCACGGACATGGTCATGGTCACGGACATGGTCACGGACATGGTCACGGACATGGTCACGGACATGGTCACGGACATGGTCACGGCCACGGACATGGCCACATGTCCGATATCAGCGCCAAGCACGACGTCGTCCTGCTCGGCCATCTCGACAACGGCCTGGGCTTCTATCGCTTCAGCTACAATGGCAGCGTCAAGGCCTATGTCGGCGTGATGGCGCAGGAGGTCGAAGCCGTGCGGCCAGATGCGGTCGTGCGCGGCGACGACGGCTATCTGCGCGTCTATTACGACAAGCTCGGGCTGCGCATGCAGACCTGGGAAGACTGGGTCGCTTCGGGCGCCAAGATTCCAGCCACACCGGCGTCGATCCGGCAGTAGATCCGGGACGATTTTGCGGACGACGGCGGAGCTGCCGTCCGCGGTTGGACCGATCACGAACAATACGAAGGGCGGCCGAAAGGCCGCCCTGTCGTTCGTTTGGCGCGGCATAGGTGCTGACTTACAGGCTCCGCTCTTTCATCCGCTGGCGCGGCCTTTCGACTTCAAGAGGCTCCCGCTAAATGCTAGCGTTTTGCTCTACCGGGAAATATTGAACGAACGTTCGACCTGGATGGACTTGTCGGGGCGGTCATGATTTCGAAACGGTGGCGGGACCGCTTGGTCTACATTGCGATGTCGCTATTCCTCGCCTGGCATACGCTTGCGATGGCCGTCGCGCCGGCGCCGGACAGCAGTGTGATCGTGCAATCGCTTCGCCCGCTGCTGCAGCCCTATCTGACCTTGTTCTACTTGGACAACAATTGGGGTTTCTATGCACCGACGATCGATCTGGGACAGCAGTTTCGCTACGTTATTGAGGACGGCGCGGGCCAGCGCCATGCATTTGTGCCGACTGACGAACGGAACTGGTTTCTCCCGGATTATTGGTGGTTCTGGCAATGGTACACTGCCATCATGAATTCGCCGACGGTCTTTGGCGATTTTGCCACGGCTTGGCTCTGCCAAAAGTACGCCTCGCTGCATCCGGTCTCCGTTACGTTGCTGGGAATCGAGGAAAAATACTTTTCACGCGAAGACTATTTGAACGGAAAGCACCCCATGGATTCCGAATTCGTCACTGTGAACACCCTGACGACCGCTGAATGTCGGCACTAGCAACCATCGCAGCCTTTGGCAAAAAAATGGGCGCGTCCGCTGGTCATGCCTGGTCGCGGTTTTGGTTCCAGAGCATGCCGACGACTCCACTCGAGATTGTCCGCATCGGTGTCGGTGCTGCGCTTTTTATCAATTACGGTTTGGCGACGCCCTATCTTTACTTTCTCTGGGGCGAAAGCGGCTGGATGCCTTCATCGCTGCTGTTCCAAGACAGCATCGATATCTGGGCGCAATCGGTGTTTTTCTATTTTACGGCGCCGTGGCAGTGGGCCGCTTTCCATGGCGTTTTTTTGCTTTGCTGCGCCGCCTTGGTTTTGGGGTGGCGTACCTTCTTGCTAAAGTGGGTCGTGCTGGTTGGCCAGATCTCCTACGCTTATCGCAATCCATATCTCCCCTATGGCGCAGACCAGATCCTCAGCGCGCTGCTTATTATCCTATGTATCGCGCCGATCGGACGGGCGATAAGCCTGGACCGGGTGCGCGCAATGCGCGCGGCCAAACGCCGCAACATCAAAGCGAAGCTGTCAGCTTACACCAGTCCGTGGACCGGCGCCTGCACCCGGCTGATGCAGATCCAGATGGCGGTGCTGTTTTTCTTCAGCGGCATCGAAAAGATAAGGGGCGACGAATGGTGGAGCGGCGATGCTCTCTGGGCATTGTTCGCCAACGTTGATTATTACAATCACGCTCTGCTGGACTTGTTTGCGTCGCAGTACTGGCTGGTGAATATCGCGAGTTATTTGACGATTTTGATCGAGGTAGCGTATCCATTTCTGATTTGGCAGCGCCGCACGCGGCTGTATTTGCTTGCAGCGGCCGTTTTTCTTCACGTCCAGTTCGCGATCCTTTTGGGGCTGCCATACTTCTCGTTCGTCATGATCATGGGACACATGAGCTTTCTGCGCCCGGAATGGCTGGCGCGGCTCGGTGCATGGTGGAAGCGCAGAATCGGCGCCATGGAGATGATCTACGACGGCCGCTGCGGATTCTGCGTGCGCTCGTTGGTGTGGTTTCTGTCATTCGACGGCCTCGGCCAGATCAAGGTGCGGAACTTCCGCAGCAATCCGTCGCCGGTCGTCAGCGATGCCAAGATGGAACGAGCGCTCTATCTCGTTCTGCCCGACGGCCGGGCGCTGCCCGGCTTCGAGGCCTATCGCTATGTGGTGCTGCGCGTGCCCGGCTTGTGGTGGCAGGTGCCGTTCTTTTATGTGCCGGTGTTCAGTCGCTTGTTCGGGCATCCGATCTACAATTGGGTGGCGGCGAACCGGAGCCGGCTTTCGGCGGTGCGGTTCGGCTTGCCGCGCGCGCCGGCGAAATAAGGCGAAGAGCGAGCCGCGCCGAGCTTGCCCTTTGGCTTTTGTGCGACCCGGTGGGATGGTAGCGTTCGCGCCAATCCTTCGTCATCCGGGCGATATTAGCGGGTGCGGCAACGGGAGGGTGGCAAACACGTGAGCGGTTCCGAAATCGAGACGAGCATTGCCGTACCAACTGCCGCCTCGTCCTTAAGATTTGTTCTGGTGGCTTTCGTCGCCGCGATCTTGGTCAGCGCCGCGCTGCTGTTCGCGGTGGAACCGATGTTCACGAAGATGGTGCTGCCGCGACTGGGCGGATCTGCCTCGGTGTGGTCGGTGGCGATGGTGTTTTTCCAGGCGGCGTTGCTTGCCGGCTATGCCTATGCGCATCTATTGACTCGCTTCGCGCCCGGCCGGTCATCGGTGGTCATTCATCTTGCGGTAATGGTGGTCGCCTGTTTCGTCTTGCCACTCCGCATTGCCACCGGATGGGGGGCGCCGCCTCCGGTCGGCGAGGCGTTCTGGTTGCTCGGTCTTTTTGCGGTGTCGATCGGGCTTCCGTTCTTCGCGCTTGCCGCTAATGCGCCGCTGTTGCAAGCATGGTTCATACGGACCGGGCACTGGTCAGCAAGGGATCCGTATTTCCTCTATGCCGCGAGCAACGCTGGAAGCTTTCTCGCGCTGCTGTCATATCCGGTAATCGTCGAGCCGTTCCTGCGGCTCAGCGAACAGACTTGGGGCTGGACTCTCGGCTTCTATGTCCTGATCCTGTTCATCGCAGCCTGCGGGCTGTTTTTGTTGCGATTGTCCGATCGGCCGACGTTTGCCGCGAGCAGCGGAGCGGCGGATGCCGCCGCCGCGAGGCCCGCCGAGGCGGCTCCGCCGGAGTGGCGCGACGTCGCCTACTGGGTCGCATTGGCGGCGGTGCCATCCGGGCTGCTGATCGCGGTCACCGCCCACATCTCCACCGATGTGGCGGCAGTGCCGTTACTGTGGGTGGGGCCACTCGCGCTTTACCTGCTGACCTTCGTTATTGTTTTTCAGACCCGTCCGATCATTCCGCATCGGCTCGTTGTCGATATTCAGCCGCTTTTTATCCTGGGCGTCGTCGTGGTGCTCATTGTCCTCGAGATCGACTCGATCATAAACCTGGTCGCGATCCATCTGGCCGTGTTCTTCGTCTGCACGTTAATGTGCCATGGCGAACTCGCCCAGCGCCGACCCGCGCCAGAGCACCTGACCGCTTACTATATGTGGATTTCGGCGGGAGGCATGATCGGCGGCATCGCGGCGGGGCTGATCGCGCCGCATCTGTTCAACTGGGTGGCGGAATACCCGATCCTGATCGTGCTCACCGTGCTGCTGCGGCCGGGCCTCGCGATGCCCGCCCGTGGAACCGGGCAATATCCGCTGTTCGTCATTCTCGGCCTGGCAGCGCTGTTGTTGATCGTTGTTACCGTGTTAAATCTAGAGTTCGAAGACAGTACGTTCAATGTGATGACCGGTCTGCTGCTGGGGCTGACCGTGCGGTTCTGGCGGACGCCGCTGCCGTTCGCCGCCGTGATCGCATTTCTGTTTGCCGCCAATCATTACTTCACCGAGGTCACCAGCATTTACTCGGTGCGCAACTTTTTCGGCGTTCTCAATGTCAAGGACTCGACGGACGGCAGGTTTCGCGTGCTGTGGCACGGCGCCACCGCCCATGGCGCGCAGCGCATCCGCGATGACGAAGGCAATCCGCTGAGCGGACGGCCGGAGATGACCTCGGAATTTTTTATCGGCGGCGGCATCGATCAGGTATTCGAGGCGGTGCGTGGGCGCGTAGCCGGGCCGATCAATTATGTGGTAATCGGGCTCGGCACCGGTAACCTCGCCTGCGAGAGGCGGCCGTCCGATGCCTTGACCTATTATGAGCTCGATCCGGACATCGTCCGGATCGCGAGCAATCCCAAGCTGTTCAACTTCGTATCGGAGTGCGCCCCGCAAGCGCCGATCATGCTCGGCGATGCGCGGCTGCGGCTTGCCGACGCGCCTGACGGCAGCTATGACCTCATCTTCATCGATGCATTCATCGGCGCCGCGATCCCCATTCACTTGCTCACGCGCGAGGCGATGGCGCTTTATCTCCGCAAGCTCAAGCCGCACGGCGTCGTGGCGATGCATCTGTCGAACTACCATCTCGAGCTTATCTCCGTGGCCGCGGGCGCCGCTCAGGCCAACGGCGCGATCGCGCGCGCCTACCTAGGCGGAGACATGGAAGAGGACGCCGATCAGCTACATTGGATCCCAAAGGTCGCCGCCATTGCGCGCCGGGACGAGGATTTCGGCGCGCTCGCGATGTCTAAATTCTGGCCGCTGCGCGCGCGCGACCCGAACCAGCGGGTGTGGACTGACGACTATTCCAATATCTTCGGTTCCATCGTGCGCAATCTGCAGGAATGAAGTTCACAGGATGCCGAGTGATGCCGGGCGTTCGTTAGTCGGCCGTGAGCGTGATGCTGTTGAGCACGCGGTCGACCGCCTTGTACTCGACGGCATTCATCCCCGGCTGCGTCACCGTCCAGGCCTGCGCCCAGGTGTTCGGCTCCAGCGGGAAGATCACGATCTTCGCCTTGCGCGAAAGTCCGTGCTTTTCCGGGATCTCGCCGTAAAACGCGCTACCACTGATAACTGCGCCGGTCGGTACCGTCATGCGCGCGGGCTCCTCTTTGTCGAACGTCTCGACTCCGACCGATTTGGCGACTTCGGCGGCGACCGCGTTCACTGGCTGGCCGCGCAATTTATCGTCCACCAATATGCTGAGATAGATCATCGCGTGCTGACTCTGCGAGGGCGGGATCAGCAGCAGCCCGCCACGCGCGTCAGTCTTGGTCTGCCAGCCTTTCGGCAGATCGACCAGGAAGGCGTGCTTGCCCGTCTTCGGGAAGCGCAGCTCCTTGGCCTGCGCGGGGAGGGCGCCGGCCGCGACGGCGCCCGTAAGGCAAAGCAGCAGACAGAGACGGCGCATGATGAGGCCCGCGTTTCGCCCGTGGACGGACATGATCACCAGTTTTGCGGGCAGTGTCCATTGTCCCCGAGCAATGGCGCGGGCGCTCATGCGCGCGCGGCGCGCTATTTCTTCGCCGATTTGTTGCGCGGATCGTCGGCCGGGTTGAGGTAAGTAATCGCGAACGGGCCCATGCCGTGGATCTGGGTGATGGTCGGCGCGCTGGTCCAGGCATAGTGGTGCATGCCGGTTGCCACGTGCACGAAGCCGCCCGCCTTCGCCGTCTCGCCTCTTTTCGCATCGAGCTTGTCGCCCATGCCGATGTGAAACATGCTGGAGATCACGGTGACGTTCTCGTCGGTCGGATGGGGGTATGCGGCGGCACCTTGTAGCCGGACGGCAATTTGACGCGGACGACATAAAGGCCGTCTTTGTCGGGGTCGGCGGAGAGCACGGCGAGTTGCGAGCCGGGCGGCAGCACCGGCGGGGCCGGGCCCCATTTGAGCGCATCAGGTTGCATGGCGGCGTGCTCGTCCATGGCGAGCGCACCGAATGGCAGCGAAAGTAGAACGAGCGTGGCGGCGAGAACGGTTTTCCTCATGGCATGATCTCTCAGAGTGAGAAAATCTCCCCGATCCAGGACAGATTTTAACCCGGCGGGACATCGGCAGGGAGACCTGGCGCAATCAAATTTACGAGGCCTAGAGCCCGGTTTTCATCTGTGCCGGGCTTGCTATGCTTGGCATATCGGCCTCGCAACGAACCGGAAGGAACCCCCATGAAGCTCATCTGCACCGTGCTCGGAATCGCCCTCATCGTCATTGCCGCGGTCTACTTCTTGATGCCGGCCGATCAATTGCCGAGCTTCTTTCCCGGCCACGAAGCAGGCTTGGCGCGCATCCGCATGAAGCACGGCCTGGTCTCCGGAGCCGTCGGCGTGGTGCTGCTGGCGGTGGGCTGGTTCATGGGACGGAGGTGAGGCGAGGGGGGTGATGAGCTCGCAATTGCCGGTCTAACGCTGACGGCGCTTGCCGGATTTCTGGTCTGGTCGGCCGCCGACCGGTTCTGGCATGACTTTGCGATCGCCGCGCTGGCGGCGGCGCTGTTTCCGTTGGTCGCCGGAAAGCTCACCGGAGATGTGTCGCGCTATCTTCCGGCCGGCACATTCGCGGGCGGCAGCGAAGGCAAGGACCAGATCGTCATGGCGAGCGCGGTGGCGACAATTCTGCTCGCCGTGATGCTGGCGGCCTGCATGTTCGGCGCGGCAAAGGCGGGATGGTGAATGTTGCGCCGGCGCTACTAGAGCATCCGGCATTTAAGTTGACACATAACCTGCGTGTCGGAAGTAGTTTGCGCATTCCTGGGCTGAGAACGCGCTGAGCACCTCGCCGATCTTGTCCCAGAGCGCGTCGCGGGTTCGTTCGGCAGCCTTGCGCAGAAGGGCTTTGAGTTTGGCGAAGGCCATTTCGATGGGGTTGAAGTCGGGCGAGTAAGGCGGCAGGAAGACAAGCGTG